>NZ_JBPCEO010000003.1:0-462541 GCF_050971765.1 Halobacillus sp. A1-3
ACCTTTTAGAGAAGATCCTCTTTTTTTGGGGTACAGACAGCAAAATGTGGAAAACGTACTAAGCATTATGTTGTATAAGCGCCATAATCGTTAAAGGAGTCACCTTTGATATTCTTAGGTCTGCTAAAGTTCTTAGCATGGTGGTGCAACAATTGACTCATTCCACCAGCTGATTTATTTTAATTTTCAGATTTATCATTGACTTTATTAATCTACTGCTGTACAGTGGTAGATAAATTTATACGGAAACGACATCCTTATCAAGAGCAGGGGAGGAATTTGGTCCCGCGATCCTGCAGCAACCTGTCAGTTCTGACAAGGTGCTAACTCCAACAGACGTTAAGTCTGAAAGATGAGGAAGAGAAACGGCCTCTTCCTTATTTGGAAGAGGTCGTTTTTTGTATAAACAACTTAGAGGGAGGCTTCAAAAATGACAACAGTCGGTTATTGGTTTGTCGGTTTTGCTTTAGCGTACACGTTTTTTCTTATTCTTATCAGCCAGGTGGCAAGGAGGAAAGCTTCAAGCGGAAACGGCTACTTTGTAGGTGGAAGAGGGTTTAACACTCTTTTTGTAACGGTTTGTATTACTGGACTTTTCTCAGGTTCTTCTTATATAGCTATTATCGAATTAAGTTATCTGCAAGGCGTATCAGCGATATGGTATGGGGTAGCGGAAACAGTACAAGTCCTCATTATTGCCCTCGTGCTTATTGCCCCATTCAGGAAAAAGGCGCTTGTCACCATCTCTGGACTTTTAGGGGATCGATATGGTGAGAAGGTGCGCGGATTAGCTGGTGCGATTACGGCGTTCACTTTTCCAATGTGGTCGGTAGCAACAGCTTTAGCCTTTGCTTCAGCACTCTCAGTGTTTACCGGGCTTTCTCTCATGCTGTCTGTTGGAGTTACCGCACTACTATTATTTGTATACTTGCAGTTTGGCGGTATGTGGTCTGTGGGATTAACCCAGCTAAGTAATGTCATTGTATTTTTCGTCATGCTTGCGATTGGAACTTATGCCTTTTTTGTCAATCCAGGTATTGATGGTCTGCAGACGCTATTTCAGGACAAGCCAAGTTATGCCTCTGTAGGCAGTGTGGGCGTGCAAACGATCTTAGCTTGGTTCGGAACCTTCCTATTTAATGTTATTCTTGCTCAGGCAGCATTTCAGATGGCCCTTTCCTGCAAGACACCGGAACAAGGCCGCAATGGTTTGCTTTATGCGTCACTCTTAGGTATTCCTCTTATTATTGGGGCAGTAGTCTTCGGATTGGCGGCTGCTCAGGTCGTTCCGGGGGAGACACAAGGGTTGGTTGCGGTTCCTCTCTATCTGATGGAAACTCTTCCGGCTCCTTTAGTAGCCTTATTCTTCTTAGGATTCTGGGCAGCAGCGCTAAGCTGGGGAGCACCTTGTCAATTTTCCGGTGCTACAAGTCTCGGACGTGATGTAGGAAAAGCCCTGAACCCTAAAGCTTCAGATAAACAGCTTGTTACGTATACGAAATGGTCTCTGCTGTTACTTACAGTGCTAATGGTCGGATTTGCTTTCCTGAGGTCAGATCAATCCGCCTGGTGGAACGTACTGGCATGGGTGACACGAAACTCAGCCACCTTCGCACCCGTGGTGGCCGCAATCTTCTGGCCGGTGGTCACAAAAAGGGCGGCGTTCGTTTCCTTGTTTACGGGTTCATTTTCTGGTCTGCTCTGGTACCATCTTGGAGGATGGGGAATTAACGAATTCTACTTGAATATCCACCCGGTGTGGATTGGAATGATGGTTAATATCATTACAATTGTAGCTGTCAGCCTACTTGATCGAAACAACCCATGGGTCTGGAGCGCTTCTGTAACAGGAGCTGGAGCTTACTCCACAGCTTTCGCCTTACTATTGATTGTCGTACTCGTTCCAGGTTTTGATTATCTATATACAACAGGAATTTTAGGTATGGTTTTAGCTTTGATTGTTTCAAGTTTGTTCATCACCTGCATGAGTTTTATTCGAGAAAAATCAACAAAATCTGTAAAATCTCTTCAAACGGGATAATTGAAGAGCCTTTCAGGGTACTAGAAACCCTGAAAGGTTTTTTTGTTTGCGGCTCACTGTTCTACCCAAAGTTTGAGGTATCCTTCCTAATGAGGCGGTTTGTTTAGATATTGGTACCCAGTGGATTGATATGAAGAACATTCCATTTAAACCATTAAATTCGTGGAAACATGGCTAAATTGTTGCAGAAATTTTAAGGATTCTTGAACCTTATGTGACAACTCAGTGAACAAGTCCCTAGAAATCGACGTAATCTGCTATAATCATTCAAGCCTTACTATAAATATCTCGGATACTTATTAGGACAAATTTTATAGATTGATAGGAGTGTGAAACTACATGAAACACAAGCGGCATCGGTCTAAATGGTTGTTATTGATTCCGCTCAGCTTAGTTTTCTTCTTAAGCGGATGTGAACAGATGGTTGTTTTTGATCCTAAGGGTCCTGTGGCTCAAAGTCAAAATGACCTGATTATATATTCTCTTTGGTTCATGCTGGGAATTGTAGTCGTTGTTTTCGGGCTATTCGCCTATATGCTTATCAAATACCGCGATCGACCTGGACGTGGAGATAAAGACTACGATCCTTCTATTCATGGCAATACATTAATCGAAATCATTTGGACAGTTGTTCCTTTCGTTATTGTTATTGCGCTGTCTATACCCACAGTTGAAACACTGTATGATCTGGAAGATCCAGCAGCTGCTACATCCAATGAGGATCCTTCAGAATCCTTAGACGAGGAGCCGTTAGTCGTTCATGCTACAGCGGCCGACTGGAAATGGTTCTTCAGTTATCCAGAGCAGGGAATTGAAACGGTCAACTACCTTCATATCCCAACGGATCGCCCAATTGAATTCCGTTTAAGCTCTGCAGATTCTATGGCAGCCTTGTGGATTCCTGCCCTCGGCGGCCAGAAGTACAATATGGCAGGAATGATGAACAAGCTTTACCTCGAAGCAAGTGAAGAAGGCGTCTATGATGGACGTAATTCCAACTTTACAGGGGAAGGCTTTACAGATCAGACCTTTAAAGTGCATGCGGAAAGTGAAGAAGAATTTAACGCATGGGTAGAGGAGACGAAAAGTGAAGCACCGGTTCTAACTCAGGAAAAGTATAATTCTCTTCTTGAGCCTGGCCTAACAGATAAAATGGAATTCTCATCTACTCACCTAGAGTGGGTCAATCATGGCACGAATGATGGCCGGGATTATGCGATTGAACGTCACCGTGAAGCATACAAAGAAAAACTTCACTTAGATCTTCACGGCGTACCTTCAACACATGAATAGTACTAAACGAAAGCGGGTGAACGAACATGAACATCACTGACATTCTAGTCACTGGTGAACCACTTATATATGGGGCCATGGTTTCGATTGTGCTTGTGACGACTGCAGCCATTTTCCTTTTGACTTATTTCAAAAAATGGGGCTGGCTATGGCGTGAATGGTTAACAACTGTTGACCACAAGAAAATTGGAATTATGTATATCTTAAGTGCTTTGGCAATGCTTTTCCGCGGTGGAATGGATGCTTTAATGATGCGGATACAGCTTGCATTTCCAGGTCTTAACTTCTTAGACTCCCAGCACTATAATGAAATCTTTACAACACACGGAACGGTCATGATTATCTTCATGGCGATGCCGTTTCTTATTGGTTTAATGAACATTATCGTTCCATTGCAAATAGGAGCAAGAGACTTTGCCTTTCCGTTTGTCAACGCGGTCAGTTTCTGGTCCTTCTTCTTTGGTGCAATGTTGTTTAATATCTCGTTTGTTATCGGAGGTTCTCCTGATGCAGGTTGGACAAGTTACACACCGCTTGCCGGTGCGGCAATGAGTCCAGGGCCAGGCCAGAACTTCTACTTAATGGGACTTCAGCTTTCCGGTATCGGAACGCTTGCTACAGGAGTCAATTTAATGGTAACGATCCTTAAAATGCGTGCTCCTGGTATGAAATTGTTCCACATGCCGATTTTTACCTGGTCTACATTAGTCACATGTTTTATTATTGTCTTTGCTTTCCCAATTTTAACGGTAGCATTGGCTCTTATGACGATTGACCGTATTTTTGGTTCACAATTCTTTACATTGACTGGCGAAGGATTGCCGATGATGTGGGCGAACTTATTCTGGATGTGGGGTCACCCTGAGGTCTACATCGTTATTCTTCCAGCCTTCGGTATTTTCTCCGAAGTCATTGCAACATTTGCTCGTAAGCGACTGTTTGGTTATCACGCGATGGTTTGGTCTATGATCATTATCGCTCTTCTCAGCTTCCTTGTGTGGGTACACCACTTCTTTACAATGGGAGCAGGAGCATTTGTAAACTCTGTATTCTCTGTCTCTACGATGTTAATTGCCGTGCCTACCGGAGTAAAAATCTTCAACTGGCTGGCAACCTTATATAAATCGAAAATTGAGTTTACGGTAGCGAATTTATGGGCATTGGCTTTTATACCAAGTTTTGTCATCGGGGGAGTTACCGGTGTCATGCTCGGTATGGCAGCAGCCGATTATCAGTTCCACAATTCCTACTTCTTAATTGCACACTTCCACTACGTGCTGATTGCAGGTACTGTATTTGCCTGCTTTGCAGGTCTTGTGTTCTGGTATCCGAAAATCTTCGGACACAAGCTTAATGAACGTATTGGAAAATGGAGCTTCTGGTTGTTCCTTATCGGCTTCCATGTATGCTTCTTCCCGCAGTATTTCTTGGGACTAGATGGAATGCCCCGCCGTATCTTCATTACAAGAATTGAAGAATGGCTGCCATTGAACGTAATCTCTACAGTGGGAGCGTTCGGTATGGGACTAGGATTTGCTGTATTCGTCTTTAACATTTACTACAGCTACCGTTATAGTGAGCGAGAGAAAACAGGAGATCCATGGAATGGCAGAACGCTCGAATGGGCGACGCCGACTCCAATTCCTTTTTATAACTTTGCGACCATTCCGCACGTCGATGGTATTGATTACTACCTTCCGATGAAGGAAAAAGGCGAAACAACGTATGACGAATCGAAACTTGAGCCGATTCACATGCCTAGTAATTCAGGACAGCCGATTATTATGATGGCATTCTTCGCTTTCGCAAGTTTCGCGTTAGTATTTGAGTGGATTCCTTTGGCAATCGCCGGATTAATTGGAGGCTTCGTCATGATGGGAGTAAGATCCTTTGATTATGATGAGGGTTACCATGTTGAAGTTGATGAAATCAAGCGTATCGAACGCTCGGCGAGGGGGTTATGATATGTCCGCACATGAATTGAAAACAGGACCATTAGAATATCGGACCCAGGAAGGTCGAATGAGCATTCTCGGCTTTTGGATCTTCCTTGGAGCGGAAGTTGTGCTCTTTGCCACTTTATTTGCAACCTATGCTGTATTATTTGGAAGAACCGCAGATGCGCCGCATCCTAGCGAACTATTTGAGATGAAGACGACGTTGATCATGACGTTCTTACTTCTTACCAGTAGTTTTACTTGCGGGATCGCGATTCATGAAATGCGCAGGGGGTCATTAAAAGGACTCATGACTTGGCTGATCATCACCTTGCTTTTGGGTCTCGGCTTCCTTGGCTTTGAAATTTACGAATTTGTACATTACGCCCATGAAGGAGCAACCTTGCAGTCAAGTGCTTTTTGGTCAGGATTCTTTGTTCTGGCTGGTACGCACGGACTCCACGTGACAGTGGGAATTGGCTGGGCAATCTTATTGCTCATACAACTGTCTAGAAGAGGACTTACGAATGTAACAAACCGTAAAGTGTTTATAATCAGTCTCTATTGGCACTTCTTGGACGTTGTCTGGATCTTTATCTTTACAGGTATTTACCTGATTGGGATGGTGATATAAGATGGCCGACCCTAAAAAACGTATACCAATGAACCACGTCATTGGTTTTCTATTGTCTCTTGCGATGACTCTCTTGGCAGCATGGGCAGTTGTAAGCTCTAATCTGCCTGTAAGATGGGTAATTATTTCGATCTTGATCTTAGCCCTTCTTCAAGCTGGTGTGCAGCTCTTCATGTTCATGCATATCACTGAAAAAGGAAGTGGGGGCGGACATGTACCTTGGAACATGATGTTCCATGGGTTCGCGCTTGCGGCTATTATCGTCGCTGGTTCGTTATTTACGATGTCTTTCGGTTTCCATGGTGGTCATGATGGTGACGGAGGTCATCAACAGCAAGAACAACAACAAGAAGAGCATGGCGGTAGTCATTAAAAAGATTTCGTATTAATCTAAGACGGGATGGTGAACAGTTATGGAGCAGGACGATAAACACCTATATAATGTACCCTCAGGTTTGTGGAAAAACGTTATTAGTTTTGTCATATGTATTGCGCTGACTGCAATCTCCCTGGTGGGATTCTTCTATACTGGCTACAGTCCTAAGTTGCTTCTAGCTTTAATCGCTGTCCTTGCTTTCTCACAAGCGATGGTTCAGCTGTTTCGAATACAACCATCGGAATAAACGAAAAAGCCCTTTTCCATATAATTGGAAAAGGGATTTTTTGTTATTCATAGTTAGCTTCAAGGGATTAAACTCTTACAATTTTTCCATAGTTTCTTGAAGTTTTGGATTTGCTTTTACCATAGCAATGATAAACATTACCCATGCGACTTCTGCCACAATTAGACTTAAATAGTAACTGCTCCATGTAATGGAGAATGCCGCTGGTGTGGTAAAGTACAGCACTTGGAAAAAGTACACCCACATTCCTACTAGTAATACGGACTGCACGGCTGCAAAAACTGGTTTCTTTAGTTGAATGAAAAGAAATGGAGTTACTGTTGCAAGCAACAGGAACAATACGGCTACACCCATTGACCACAACTCCTTTTTTATTTTTTTGATACCGTGTAAGCGTTATCTTATTTAATATTGTAACAAATTATTCTCACAATGGACACAAAATGTTCATAATTAGGTATCTATACCTAAATTATTCCACTTCACCTATATAATAAAACCTCTCATGAGCTGCAAAAAACTCCTGAGAGGTTCATGATCTTATTTATCTGCCTGAAATTTTTGAAGAAGAAGGAACCCTGTAACCATCGTAAAGAATACGATTAGAAGACCCATAAATCCTTGTGTAAAATCAGTCTTTTCTACAGCAAAGCCGAAGAGAGGGAAGCTGATCATAATAACGAAGCTCTCTGTTAAACCGATCATCGAGAAAAAGGTGGATCGCACATTACTTGTAAGGAGGTTTTGTACGAACGCCGTAAAGATCGGCTCAAAAAGGCTCAGCAGCTGGGCAAGGAAAAGAAACGAGAGTAGAATCGCCCAATCATTTGCGAAGATGAACAAAATGAAGAACAGCACATAGAGCCCGAGCCCATAATATAAAAGATTAAAGAATTTGAAACGTTCTTCAACCTTATAAGCGATCTTCGCCATGACTACACCAAGTAAACCTTCGATCGTAAACACTGCTCCAACAACGACAGGTGAATAGCCTAAATGAATGAAGTATTCCTGCCCGTAAAAGGTGATAATAACCAAAACAGAGGAGGCTAGAATAAATAAAACAACTGGCTTATGAATGATTGGATTGTTCCGCCATACTCGTGCGCCCATTTTAAATTGATGAACCCACTGGTGATACCAGCGTCCGCCAATATCTTCCGTTTTGTCACGCTCAGGTTCCTTCATAAAAAACAGTGGAATCAAGGCAAGTATATGAGTGAATATGGTTGAACCATACACCCATTCCCAGCTCACTTCAGCGAGAAATCCACCGAGAAATTTCGCAAGACTTAAAGAGAGCAGGGCAAGTGCTGTCATACTGCCAACTACCTTTGTATAATCTTTTTCGCGCTTTTCATTTTTTAGGGTATCATAAGCAAAAGCTTGTTCCGCCCCAGAATGGAAAGTAATCATTAGCCCCATCGACATAAAGGCCAGAGTGAAAAGGGAAAAGGATCCGCTGATCATCATGAATAGTCCGTATAGTAAGCTGAAAAAGTTACCAAGCACCAGACTCGTTTTTCGCCCGTACAAATCAGAGACCATTCCTGTTGGTACTTCGAATAAAACAATCGCCAAATGGAGGAATGCTTCCAAGATGCCGATTTGACCGAATGTCATTCCTTTGTCACCAAGATAGATGACCCAGAGGGCACGGTCGAAAAACAGCTGTGCAAAAAATATATAAACATAGAGCATATAAATATTCGTTTTTGTTTTTATCATGTCGTTTGTCTCTCCTTATACATAATTCCATATAAAAAGGCACAGGAAAGTAAGATTCCTGTGCCTTGTCGTTATTTCAGGGAAATCATACTTACGTTCACTAACTATTAAAATGTCAGCTGTAAAAGGACATACGTGTCCCGTGGGCAGCTGAAATTCCAATAATAGACATCATAAGTACGAGATATTTTTTTACTTCCTTGATGTCTAATGCGAACGTAAACATGATATTCCCTCCTTTATGTATAAGCTCTCTATATTATAAACGGCTTTCATTTCGTGAACAAGGGGATTAAGGAGCCAGATTCCATTTAAAAAAGCGTTTGCATTTTTGTGACAATTATGTATAAAATACTAAAAGCAGGTCATCTGATGACCTTATTTTTATGAATAAATTTGTAAGCGTTCACAAATCTAGAGAAATATGAGAACTGGAGGGATTTAGATGATGTTAATGGTGGCATTGAGTGCCATTATAGCTCCTTTTTTATTTTTGGTACTCTTTCGTATGCCAGCAAAAAAGGGGATGTTTTTTAGTGCAGTAATTGTTATAGGCTTAGCATTCCTTAGCTGGGGTGTAAAGGCAGAAGTGATAGCGGCGTCAATTTTAGAAGGGACTCATAAGACGCTGACGATTTTGTTTATTCTGTTTGGAGCCATCGTGCTGCTGAATACACTGAGACATACGGGAGCAGTGAATCGGATCAACCAGGGGTTCAGGAATATTTCCACAGACATGCGTGTCCAAATTGTCATTGTCGCCTTTTTATTCGGTGCCTTGATTGAAGGAGCAGCAGGTTTTGGAACACCGGCCGCTGTTACTGGACCGTTGATGGTCGCTTTAGGCTTTACGCCGATGGCAGCTGCAGCAATTGCGCTGATCGCAGATAGTTCAGCAGTTTCCTACGGTGCAGTTGGCACACCCATTCAAGTGGGGTTAAGTAATCTCCCTGAAGCGGGATTATCGTTTTATCGTGAAATCGGTGTCCAAGTCGCGTTCTTCGACTTGTTTGCAGGTACGTTCATTCCATTGATTTTAGTAGTCGTCCTAACCATGTTCTTTGGAAAGAAGAAAGGGTGGAAGGATGCAGTGGAGATGCTTCCATGGACGTTGTTCATCGGGCTTCTTTATACTTCATCCGCCTTGCTTTATGCTGTGTTATTTGGGCATGAATTCGTAGCAATCCTAGCGTCATTGACTGGGTTAATCGTAGCGACCTTTACCGCTAAAAAAGGTTTTTTACTGCCAAAGTCATCATGGCAGGATGCCCTGCAGGAAGATTTTGTTGTAGAAGAAAAGAAATCGAATATGAGTCTTTTGACAGCCTGGTCTCCATACCTTGTTATCGTTGCCTTACTGTTACTTACAAGAATTGTCCCATCCGTGAAGAACTTTACGCTGACCTGGGTGGATCTCACATGGACAAACATCCTTGGGGTGGACGGAATTACTTCCAAATGGCAAGTGCTATACTCTCCAGGATCCGTGCTCGTTTTTGCTGCTATTTTAGCTGTAGTTATCCAACGTAAATCATTCCGTAATTTTACGAAAGCAGCGAAGGAGTCAATTCTTTCTATGAAGGACGCGGCATTGGCTTTAGTTGCAACGCTTGCGCTTGTGCAGGTGTTTACAAACTCTGGGATGAATGCCAATGATTTTGTCAGTATGCCTCAGTACATAGCTCAAACGTTAGCGAGCGGATTCGGTTCGATGTGGGTGTTAGCGGCTCCGTTTTTAGGGGAGCTCGGTGCTTTCATAACGGGAAGTGCTACAGTTTCGACGCTTACGTTTTCGCCGATTCAATATAGTATCGCTGAAGAAACTACATTAGCTAAGGATACGATCCTTTCATTACAAGTCATTGGGGCTGCTGCAGGGAACATGATTTGTGTCCACAATGTCGTTGCCGCAGGGGCTGTTGTAGGGTTGTCAGGAAAAGAAGGAGATATTATTAGGAAAACGATTCTACCGGCTCTCCTTTACGGTCTGCTGGTTGGATTTGCAGCTTTGGTTTTCACGTTTATTGGTTAGAAAACGCTTCCCCTTTCGATTCACGGACAATTAGAGTAAAATGAAAGTAATACGTGACTTGAGGTTGGAGGAAGCATGTTGGAATATAAACCAATTAGAACGAAAAAGATTTATGAACAAGTAGCCGATTCCTTGCTCGATTCTTTAAAGAATGGAACTTTGAAATCCGGTGATAAATTAGATAGTGTTGAAGTCCTTGCGAAAAATTTTGATGTAGGAAGATCAGCCATTCGGGAGGCTCTGAGCGCATTAAGAGCGATGGGGCTATTGGAGATGCGCCAGGGGGAAGGAACCTATGTGAAATCATTTGATGCTACACGTTTCTCCTTACCGGTCTCCGTGGCGTTTCTTATGAAACCGGAAGACATGAAGGACTTGCTTGAGGTAAGAAAGATTTTAGAGGTGGGAGCAGCAGGCTCAGCCGCCGCTTCCCGTTCCGAAGAAGACTTAGAACAAATGAAGAAAGCATTACAGGCAATGGAAGAAGCCAAAGGAAATGGAGAGCTAGGAGAACAGGCAGACTTGAATTTTCATATGGCGCTTGTAAGAGCTACCCACAACCAGATGCTGATCAATTTGATGAACAGTGTTTCAGAAATTATGGTTCAGGCGATGCGGGAGACACGGAAACTGCTTCACACAAACGATGGAACGGACAAGCTTTTACAAGAACATAAAAGGATTTTGGCTGCGATTAAAGCGAAAGAGGAAGAGGAAGCGCGGGTAGCGATGTATGCTCACTTGAGCAGTGTTGAACGATCTTTAGCGGGTTATTTGAAATAAGGGATTCTGAGACACTCAGCATCCTTTTTATCCAGTTTAGTCATCAGATGACCCTATGTATAATGTTAGGAGGAAATGCAAATGAAAGTTTCCCTATTTATCACTTGTCTGTGTGACACGATTACTCCAGACGTAGGGAAGGATACAGTACAGCTTCTGGAACGATTCGGATGTGAGGTAGATTTTCCAGTTGGTCAAACATGCTGCGGGCAGCCTGCTTACAACAGCGGCTATAAAACTGAATCAGCAAAAGCCATAAAACAGATGATCAAAGCATTTGAGCCATCTGAACATGTGGTCGGTCCTTCAGGGTCTTGTGTGCAGATGATCAAAGAATATCCAAAAGTTCTAAAAGATGAACCAGAGTGGAGAGAAAGAGCAGAAAGACTGGCAGAGAAAACTTATGAGCTGACCCAATTTCTTGTCGACGTTTTGAAAGTTGAAAATGTAGGATCAACATTCAAAGGAACAGCAACCTATCACCCCTCTTGTCACATGACAAGGCTGTTAGGCGTTAAGGATGCGCCTCGGATTCTATTGGAAAATGTGGAGGGACTGAACTTGATTGATCTTCCTTTGAAAGAGGATTGCTGTGGGTTCGGAGGTACATTTGCAGTAAAAAATTCAGCTATTTCAGGTCAAATGGTCCAGG
The DNA here is from genome assembly GCF_050971765.1 of Halobacillus sp. A1-3. Classification (NCBI taxonomy): domain Bacteria; kingdom Bacillati; phylum Bacillota; class Bacilli; order Caryophanales; family Bacillaceae; genus Halobacillus; species Halobacillus sp. A1-3. The sequence continues at coordinate 11,724 of NZ_JBPCEO010000003.1, forward strand.
AAAAAGCCGAGCATATTGGGGAAACGAAAGCTGACTACTTAATTGGAGGAGACATGGGCTGCCTTATGAACATGGGAGGGCGTTTGAGAAGGAATGAACAGGAAGTAAAGGTTCTTCATATAGCACAAGTTCTGAACAGTCAGTAAGAAAGGGGAGGTTACAATGAGCATTAAAATCGGCAGCAAGGCTTATACGGAGCGGATTCAGGAAGGGATCGACAATTCGTTTATGAGAAAAGCCGTCTCCTCTGCCCAGGGCCGTTTTCGTACAGGACGATTGAAAGCAGCCGAGGAGCTGGGGGACTGGGAAGATTGGCGAACGCTAGGCGAAGAAATTCGTTCTCATACAATGGAAAATCTTGATTATTACTTACATCAGCTTAGTGAGGAAGTGGAGAAAAGAGGCGGAACGGTTTTCTTTGCGGAAACAGCAGAGGAAGCTAATGCCTATGTTCAGGAGATTGCTAAAAGAAAAAATGCCAAAAAGGTAGTTAAGTCGAAGTCGATGGTCACCGAGGAAATCGGCTTAAACGAAGCACTTGCCGAAAGCGGGTGTGAAGTAGTCGAATCAGACCTTGGCGAATGGATTCTGCAGCTTGATGAAGACCCTCCATCTCATATCGTTACCCCTGCTCTTCACAAAAATAAGGAGCAGATTCGGGAGACTTTTGTAAAAAAGAAAGGCTATACAAAATCAGACGATCCTGTTGAACTTGCCGCCTTTGCGCGTGAACAGCTCCGTCAAGATTTTCTTAGTGCTGACATCGGGGTTACTGGATGTAATTTTGCCGTTGCGGAATCCGGTGCTGTCACTCTTGTTACTAATGAAGGAAACGCCCGTATGGTAACGTCGCTTCCTGATACTCAAATCTCCGTTATGGGAATGGAACGTATTGTGCCCACATGGGAGGACCTTGAAGTAGTTGTAAGTTTGTTAACCCGTGCTGCAGTAGGACAGAAACTGACCAGCTACATTACGGCTCTTACAGGCACGAGACTTGAAGATGAAGTGGATGGGCCGGAAGACTTTCACCTTGTCATCGTCGATAACGGACGCTCAAAAATTCTCGGTACAGAGTTCCAGTCTGCACTGCACTGTATCCGTTGTGCAGCTTGTATTAATGCCTGTCCGGTCTATCGTCACGTCGGCGGACATTCATACGGATCGATTTATCCTGGACCAATCGGAGCTGTGCTTACACCGCTTCTTGATGGATATGAGGACCATAAAGAGTTGCCTTATGCCTCTTCCTTATGTGCGGCTTGTACAGAAGCGTGTCCGGTAAAGATTCCGCTTCATGAGCATTTGATCAGACACAGGGAAATCATTGTCGAACAGGAAAAAATGAATGCAAAGTCTGAGGAGATCATGATGAAAGGATTTGCTCAATGGGCGTCAACACCAGCGGCTTACAAGCTTTCCACCAAAATGGCGCGGACAGCCTTAAAGCCTTGGACAAAGGATGAACATATTGAAAATGGCCCTGGACCTTTGAAGGGGTGGACAGATCAACGGGATTTTCCTGCTCCTCCGAAGAAAAGTTTCAGAGAATGGTATAAACGCCGGGAAGAAAGGAGGAATGGCTGATGGCGATTCATAATCGGGAAGCCTTTTTAGATAAACTCGCTGGTCGTCTCGGAAGACCACGTCGTACAGAGGTCGCGCCGCCCTCTTATTCTGTAAGACCTCAGGAACGCGTTTTCCAAGGGGCAACACAAGACGAACTCGTTGAAAAATTGGAAGCACAGTGTGAGGTCATCCATACAAGTTTTGAGCGGATTACTCTTCATGAACTTGAAGATACATTAAGAAGAGTGCTGGATGGATATGGAGTGTCTAAAATTGTCAGTGCTGGAGGCCCGCGCATTAAAACGAGCGGCTTAACTGATTTTTACGATCACTTGCTCAAAGAAAATTATGAGGTTCAAATATGGGATGAAGAAAAAGGCAGGGAGAATGTCGAATTTGCTGAACAAGCTGGAGCGGGGATAGTGTTTAGTGATCTCACCCTTGCAGAATCAGGGACAGTAACCCTTTTTAACGATCGTTATAACGGAAGGTCCATCAGCCTACTTCCTGAAACCTTCATTGCCATCATTCCGAAAAGTACGATGGTGCCGAGAATGACTCAGGCTGGCCGATTAATTCACGAAGAAGAAGAGAAAGGGAATCCAGTTTCTTCTTGTGTGAGTTTTGTTACAGGCCCGAGTAACAGCGCTGATATTGAGATGAATCTAATCGTAGGGGTGCATGGCCCTGTGAAAGCTACTTATATTGTGGTTGATGATTTGTAGCCACTCTTTCTCCGTTAAAAATGAACCTGATGTGACAATTTCATGGCTTAGGAAGGAAAAGCTCCTTTTTTGTCGAATGGATGTAGTGTTAAGTGAGGTTTAACGACGAGGAGGATCTACAAATGTTCAAAAAGATCGCAAGCGATGCTCTCGGTTTAAGTGATATTGGCCGGATCATTAGTAAAGAAGATTTCGATAAAACACAGTCCGATGACTTTGTCCTGACAGAAGACGGTGAAAAGATCCACTTCCTAATCAAGTCCAAGTCTGATGAATATTGCTTTACGAACAGAGCGCTGATTCATCTTGATGGCGAGAAAGCATCCAGCAGCAAACGAAACATTTACCGTTATGACTATTATCAAAATCATATTAAAGATGTATCGATTGAAACAGCAGGAACGATTGATTTGGATCTTGAGATCAAATTCACAATGGGGAGCAGGATTTTCAGTATCGATATTGCAAAAGATGAAGGCGAAGCAATCGCTGACTTGTACAAGTCTTTAGTAGCTATCTCGCAAATCCAGGAAGAAAACCGTCTCCATACAGAGTTTTCTAAGGATAGCATCGGCAACGCATCAGCTGTTATTCAAGATAACCGTTTTCATGATAACGACATTTCCAGGGAATTCGAACAGATCGTGAACTTTTCTTACAATTGGTATGAGCAGAAGCACCGTGAGAACACGCAGAAGGATTTCAAAGAGATCTTTGAGAAGTATATTCATAACTGATTAGGCCGGCTAAGGGACGTCCACTTTTTAAAGTGGGCGTTTTTGTATAACTTTGTTAAATCTTCTTGTTGATTAGTTACCAACGTGCCAGGCTGACTGCCATTTTGAAAATAGCCTCCGTATGCTGAACAAAAGATAATTAGATGGGTTGGAACCTTCTCGGGCGTAAGGGGGGATTATTGTTGGAAAAACTTAACTCTTCTAGTGTAAAAGTCGCAATGAACGCTTTTTTGCTGTTATCAAATAAAAATCAGTTTCTGAAGAATATTAAGAAAATGTTACAAACTAAGTTGCTGCACAAATTCTGCGCAAAAAATTGTTAAAATAGCCCCAAACGATTTTTTAAATAGAGGAGAACAATCATGAAACTCCAAGATCTTGTCTACGAACTTGAAACTCGAATGAAATTAACAACGATCAACATCGATGAAGATATAACGATTGAAGGACTAGCAGATAATTCAAGGGATGTTAAGGAAAACTATCTATTTGTTGCCGTAAAAGGGTTTGATAAGGATGGTCACTCCTTTATTAACCAGGCTGTCAGTGACGGGGCCACTGCAGTAATAGGGGAAGAAGACCTTGCTGATGAACTCGAAGTCCCTTATATAAAAGTCCCAAATTCTCGCAGAGCTTTGGGGATCCTGAGTAACAAATTCTATCATTTCCCAGCTAAAGATAAATGGCTGATCGGAATAACAGGAACTAATGGAAAAACCACGACAAGTTATCTGCTTAAAGAGATTATTGAATCTTCAGGGAAATCGTGTGCAGTCATTGGGTCGATCCAGAACATTGTGAATGGCAGAGTGTACCCAACTCAAAATACGACACCAAGTTCTCTTAAGATCAATCAAATGCTGGCCTTAAGCACGGACGATGTTGTTATTATCGAAGTAACCTCCCATGCTTTAACTCAACATCGAGTAGAAGGGCTGGCGTTTGATATGGCTCTTTTCACAAACTTGAGTCATGATCATCTCGACTACCATTCTTCAATGGAGGAATATTTTGAGGCAAAGAGACGATTATTCAAAATGCTGAAACAAGATGGAAAAGCGGTTATCAATACTGATGACTCATGGGGAGCGCACCTGGAAAGGTTGCTTAAAGAGGAAGGAAAGTCAGTCTTTACTGTAGGAAAAGAAGAGGGAAGAGATTTTCACATCGCTCAAACCGAAGCTAATCCTCCTAAACTAACGGTTAAAGATGAAAATGGTGAAACAACCATCTATTCAAGCATGTCTGGCATGCACAATATGTACAACATGACGATGTCCTTTGCTGCAGCTGACCTCGTCGGTGTGGACAAGCCCATAATTTGTGAGGCAATAGAGAAATTTGAAGGAGTAAAGGGCCGTTTTCAAGTGATAAAAATCAATGAAGTTACGGCTGTGGTGGATTATGCACACACACCCGATGCTATTTACCATTGCTTAAATACAGCCAAACAAGCTGGTGCAAGGAAGATTATCCATGTATTCGGATTCAGGGGAGATCGAGATTCGACAAAGAGAAGAGAGATGATGGGAATTACTTCGGAAATAAGTGATCACTATATTCTTACATTTGATGACTTGAATAGCGTTTCTGGTGAAGAGATGGAAGAAATGCTTTGGAAGGTCCAAGACATGTATGGAAACGGAAAAGGAAAGGTGATTACAGACCGAACCCTTGCGATAAGAGCAGCTGTCGAACTTGCTGATGATGGGGATTGGATTCTCGTTACTGGTAAAGGAAATGAAAGCTATCAACAGAACTACTCTTTACCGACTGAATCTGATGAAGAAACGATCCATTATTTTGCTTTAGAACAAAGTAAAGGTTGAATAGTACCCACGGCTTGCTTTTGGATGGAGGTAAGGAATGTATCAGTTTTTCAATCAAATCAGCAATTTTTTCAGCCAACCTTTTTTTAATTTAGCGAACCAGTGGGAAGGGATTCCTATCTTAAGTGCTCTACTTCTTGGTTTAGTAGGTGCAGCAGCTCCATGTCAATTTACAGGTAATTTAGGTGCGATTACGATTTATGGAAATCGTTCCTTACAGGAAAACATTCCTTGGCTGTATATCTTTCTATTCATTCTAGGAAAGATTGCTGTTTTCACTTCGCTGGGTGCTGTCGTATGGATTTTTGGTAAGGAATTTTATGACTACTTCACTAAGTATGTCCCCTTTATAAGGAAGCTGATCGGACCTCTTCTCATTTTGATCGGACTTTTTATGGTTGGTCTTTTTCATATGCGTTGGAATATAAAGTTGGGCACCATTCCAGAGCGGTTACTAAAGGATAGCAAATCAGGCAGTTTTTTAATGGGGGTCAGTTTTACTCTAGCTTTTTGCCCTACGATGTTTGTCTTGTTCTTCATGACCCTCATGCCAGTTGTCCTATCAACCTCCTATGGTGTTGTCCTGCCATCAATATTTGCGCTGGGCACATCGATTCCTTTACTAGTTTCTATTTTTATTATCTGGTACTTCGGCATGGGACGGATGTTTATGAAACGAGGAAGGAAGTTAGGTGGAATTGTGCAAAAAGTGGCGGGGTGGACGTTAGTCATTCTTGGGTTGTTGGACACCATCACTTACTGGTGATTTATTAAAATACGTATACCCCGTATATGTTTCGTGTATTCTCCTTTAGGTTATAAAAAAATAAATACCTAAAGGAGGTTGCCTATGTTAACGCCAGATATCCACCAGTTATTCGGTGAAATGAAAGATGGAGTAAAGCATTTTGAGCTTACAGCTGAACCTGTTAAACAAGAAATATTGAAAGGCTTATATATGGAGGGATGGGGGTACAATGGGTCCATTCCAGGTCCTACCCTGGTAGTTAACCCAGGAGATAAGGTCTCAATTAGAGTTAATAATCAATTACCAGAGCCTACAAGTGTCCACTGGCACGGATTAGATATCCCTGAAATAGCGGATGGTGGAGTAGAACTTCAACCCTCTCCCAGTATAGAACCCGGCCAGTATCATGATTATGAATTTACAGTTATAAACTCGCCCGGCGCTCACATGTATCATACTCATTACAATCCAATGAAACAGCAGATGATGGGTTTAGCTGGAGGGAGGGTTTATTATTAAAGAGAAAGATGATCCGGTCGATAAAGATTATTTACTCTTACTTCAAGAATTTGCATTGAAAGAATTAGAACATGGAAAATTAGAAGAAGGTACCTACCAAATTAATCCCCATTCCCATCAGTTTAATTTTTATACGATTAATGGTCGTTGCTTCCCAAATCTAAGTCCTTTGGAAGTAAGAGAAGGAGACCAGGTAAGGGTTAGACTCGGAAGTATTGGGCACAGCCCACACCCAATGCACATTCACGGCCATCAGTTTACTATAGAAAACCAGGATGGAAACCCATTGCCTGCAGCCCTTAAAATGGAAAGAAACAGTGTAACTCTCTCCCCAGGAGAGACTTTCGATATCATGATTAAAGCCAATAATCCAGGCGAGTGGCCATTTCATTGTCATACTCCGCACCATATGTCGAACAACGGAACGGAAGGTCATGGAGGGATGATGACCTCATTGAAGTACTTAAATTCATAAAGCAAACACGGATTTACACAAAGAACCCAATCTAAAAGGATTGGGTTCTTTTTTTGGTAGGAAAATTCCAATAATTATCCATGAAAACTGCACAGATTATGCATGGATATAAATTACATTCATAATTAAGGATGGTGATCATATTGAAGATATTGTTAACGGCTTTGGTATCAGCTGGTATTTTAGTATTAGCTGCCTGTGGCCAACAAGAAATCAAAGTGGATAAAAATGTAGAAGAAAATAAAAATGGAAGTGGAAACACCCAATCAGCTGAAATCAAAGAATTTGATATAACAGCGAAAGAAGTCAAGTGGGAGCTGAGTAAGGAACATCAATTTACAGCATACACTTACGGGGGGATGGTTCCTGGTGAAGAAATACGGGTACAGGAAGGCAAAACTGTAAAAGTTAATTTTACAAATAATCTCAATGCACCCGCCACCATTCACTGGCACGGAGTCCCTGTCCCTAATGATCAGGATGGGATTCCAGGTGTAACTCAGGATGCTGTTTTACCTGGAGAAACATATACTTATCAATTTACTGCAGAAGACCCAGGGACATATTGGTATCATACCCATCAAAATGGAACAGAAATGATTGATAAAGGCTTGTATGGCACATTCATTGTCGAGCCTGAAGAGAAGACCCCTATAGATAAGGATTATACATTGGTTCTTGATGAATGGGAGTCTAGTAAATTAAATCGTGAGGTTTCAAGTCATCCTGGAGATGCTATGGATCACGGAGCGCATTCTTCGGACCAGGCGCAAGGGATGATGGGGCACGATATGTCCTCCTATGATATCTTTACTATCAATGGGAAGACCTATGAGTCCAGCTCTCCTTTAAAAGTAAAAAAAGGTGACAAAGTAAAACTTCGCTTTGTTAACGCGGGTTACATCGTGCACAGCATGCATATTCCTGTTGAATATAAAGTAACACATGTGGATGGGCAGGAGATAAATGCTCCAAAGGTTGAAGATGGCTCAACCCTTGAGATTGCCCCAGGGGAAAGGTACGATATAGAATTCTCAGCTGATGGAGAAAAGAGTTTCACGATAGATAACCATGGAAGCGGGAAGGCTGCTGAAGATATGAAAATTGATGTAGTTTACGATGATGGGAAGACGGAAACTACATCTCACCCTGAAGAATTGAAAGAAGTGGACCTTACTAATTTAGGTGAATACAGAGAAGGACCTTTCTCATTGGAAGATTCATTTGATGTTGAATATGAAATGGATTTAGGAACAGCCATGTCAGACCAAGGAATGAAGATGGTTTGGACGATTAATAATGAAGTGTATCCCCACACAAAACCTTTTGAAGTAAAGAAAGGGGAAAAAGTAAAAGTAAGGTTAGTCAATAACAGTATGGATGATTCAGTTCATCCCATGCATCTGCATGGTCACTTTTTCCAGGTTTTAAGCAAGAATGGAAAACCGTTGGAAGGCTCTCCCATTATAAAAGATACCCTTAATGTTAAGCCTGGTGAAACCTACCAAGTGGCTTTTCTAGCGGATAACCCGGGAAATTGGCTGTTTCACTGTCACGATCTTCATCATGCCTCGAATGGAATGGTAACTACGCTGGAATATGAGGGTTTTGAACCAAGTTATACAGATACCGGCAAAGTAGAGAATCAACCAGAATAAAATGTACCATTCATACGCTGTTTCAATTTGAACAGCGTTTCTTTATGATTATTAATATACGGTTCGTGGTATGGGTATAATAAAAGAAGTGAAGGAGTTGAACAGAAATGGTTGGAATGATGAATGGAAATGGAATGGGTGGAGGGTTCTTTGGCTTCGGATTTATTGGTTTGCTCATTATAGTTGCTATTATTCTCGTCATAGTTTGGATGATGAAGCCAAATGGCACTGATAAATCAAGCTCAAAAAACAGCGATTCCCTGGAAACATTGAAAAAACGATTAGCTAATGGAGAAATATCAGAAGAAGAATACGATCGATTAAAGAAAAAACTAGAGGACTAGAACGTTTAAGGGAAGAAGAGGTGAAATGATGAGACGAAAAGTGATAGGCTCCCTTTTAATTGCAATTCTTTTATCGATGGGAGGGTGGCTGTACTTCAATACGCCTTTTGCAAGTCAAGGTGATCAAGCCTTGCCTGCAAGCGTCAAGCAAGAAGGTGTGAGTATAGTAGATTTAGAGAAACAAGAAGCTGGAGATCGTCCCGTAAAAACGATTAATTTAACCGCTGAGTCTACGGCTTGGAACATAAATGAAAATAAACAAGTCGAAGCCTGGACCTATAATGGTAAGGTGCCTGGCGAAGCAATTCGTGTTACGGAAGGTGATTTTGTCAGAGTTCACTTAAAAAATAATCTAAATGTTCCTGTAACCATCCATTGGCATGGGATGATATTGCCTAACCAAATGGATGGAGTGCCAGGTTTGACGCAGAATGCGGTACAGCCAGGAGATACGTTTACTTATGAATTTGTAGCCAATGATGCCGGCACGTACTGGTATCATTCTCATCAGCATAGCTCGAAGCAAGTGGATAAAGGATTGTATGGTCCTCTTATCATTGAAGAGAAGGATAAGTCCACACAACAGGATAAAACGTTTATTCTGGATGAATGGGCGGTAAACCAGGAGAAACAGAGTTTATCGAATATGGGCGGAATGATGATGGGATCTATGTCAGGCGATGGTGAAGCTGATACGAAACAAATGTATGACACGTTAACGGTGAATGGAAAGTCTGCGGCTGCGATTAAACCACTTGAAATAGAGGCAGGAGAAACTGCCCGCCTGCGATTTATCAACGCTGGGTATCGAAAGCATCGCCTGGTTTTTCCAAAAAGCTCTATAAAAGTTTTGGCTATTGATGGTGAAGAAGTCAAGGGGAAAGAAAACTCATCCAATACGGTCGAGGTTGCTCCTGGAGAGCGTATAGACGTCGCTTACACCAAACAAGGCAAGGAACCTGAGGTGATTGGTGAAGATCCTCAATGGCAGGATGCCGACCAGATGAGAATCCCTGTAGTATCTAAGGATAGAGCCACACCAGTAGATTCTAGTGAAGTCCCTGTATCTACAGCCTCCTCTATAGCTGATGGAACGTCAAATGGGAGTAAGAAACTTCTATTTAATGGTCAGCCAAAAGTTGATGTCTACTATCATATGGATTTAAGTATGGGAATGAATATGGGAGAAGGAATGGTCTTCCAAATCAATGATGAAGTCTTTCCCGATACCCCAATGATGAAGGTAGAAGAAGGGGATGTTGTGAAAGTGAAAATCACGAACTCAGGTAGACTAAATCATCCTATGCACTTACATGGACATCGTTTTCAAGTAGCATCTAAAAATGGACAACCTTATCAAGACCCTATCGTCAAGGATTTGATTCAGGTGGAACCTGGAGAAGAGTACACCCTCTATTTTAAAGCAAATAATAAGGGGGAATGGCTCTTCCACTGTCATGATAATAACCATGCAGACCTTGGGATGGTAACCATCGTGGATTACCAGGGGGTCTATTCACCCTTTGAGTTAGGGGGAGAAAATAACAATCAACCATGATGGTGAGAAAGGCATTTTAAAGCTTTATGCTTTTGTGCATGATAGAGTAATTCTCTATTCGTTTAGAAATTAATTTCATTAAAGTAGAAGTCATTCCAGATCAGGGACCTTTATAAATTAAGAAAAGATGGGCTTTCTGCAGTCAGGGAGTCCATCTTTTATTTCTATGAATTATCAAAAAAGTTATTTAAGAAATAAAAAATCTAAGATTCTTCACAGTTTCTCGATATTTTTTTGTGAAGGTAATAGAAGACTGTTTGAGGAGTGTTTATAAATGAAAAAAATTCTATTTATCTCTTTTTTAATCGTAATAATCATATTAGCAGGATGCAGTCAATCGAATCAGGAGGAAAGCGGAGACCAGCCTTCTGATCAAGAGCAATCTGCGAATGAGGCTACTTCTTCTTTTGAAGGGAGCTTAGAGCATGTACATGGAGTGGGATACACAAATGAAGACACAATAGCCTATGCCGCTCATTCTGGAGTGAAGCTTTACAAAAATGGAGAGTGGTTAGAAGCTGTTCATCATAAAAATGATTACATGGGCTTCACTGTAGTTGAGGATGGCTTTTATACTTCAGGGCATCCAGGTCAGCAAAGCAGCCTCCCCAACCCGATTGGGCTTCAAAAAGGGAAGGTTTCAGAAGAAGGTTTAAGTTCTCTAGCTTTTGAAGGGGAAAGTGATTTCCATGCGATGGGAGTAGGATATCGCAATCAAGCGGTTTATGTCCTGAATGGACAACCAAACTCGAAAATGGAGAAAGGCCTTTACAGAAGTTTTGATCAAGGAAAGTCATGGGATAAGCTAGCAGCTGAAAATCTAGGAGAGAAAATCTTTCAAATCGCAGTTCATCCTGATAATGAGAAGATCTTGGCGATAGCTGGTGCAGAAGGAATTTATTTAAGTGAAGATAAAGGCGAGAGTTTTACGAGAATTTCAGACCAGGGACAAGGAAGCGGACTATTTTTCACGAAAGATCGTTTATTATATGGCCTCTATACTGGCGAGCCCTTCTTGTATAGTTATCAATTAGAAGAGCAATCGAAGCAAGAAATCTCTCTTCCAGAACTTAAAGAAGATGCAGTTATGTATGTGTCTAAACACCCTGAAAATGAAAAAGAAATAGTCATCTTCACTATTAAAGGCAGCAGCTATACGACATCTGATGGAGGAGAATCTTGGAAGCAAATAATTGACCAGGGGAAAACGAAATAAGAGAGAAAAAATTCCCTCCATAGAAAGTGAGGTTCTTTTGAATATACAAAAAAAGAAAAAACGTTTGATGATGAGAGCAGGCTTACTTAGTTTCTTTGCCTTATTAGTTGGTTTTGTCCTTTATCAGAATTTCACCAAAGACTCAGCTGTCATTCAGGCGGGTGACATGGCCCCTGATTTTTCACTGAAAACCTTATCTGGAGAAACCATACAGCTTAGTGATTATGAGGGACAGGGGGTATTTCTGAATTTTTGGGCTACGTATTGTAAACCGTGTGAAAAAGAAATGCCCTACATTGAAAGTCAATACCAGCAGTTTAAAGACAAAGGGGTTAAAGTTTTAGCCGTGGATGTAGGAGAGAACGAGTTGACCGTCTCTTCCTTTGTCGAAAGGAAAGGAATGACCTTTCCTGTATTGATGGATCGAGGAGAGCAATTACTTGAAGCCTATGGAATTGGTCCGATCCCTGTCACTTTCTTAATTGATAAGAATGGAAAAGTGGTTGACCGCATAACAGCTGGAATGACGGAAGAGGAGATTCATGGATACATGAAGAGAATTCAGCCGGAAAAATGGAGGGGTGCCAATGGCTGATGTCAATATTTTTTTAGCTTTTGGAGCGGGGTTCTTATCATTCGTATCTCCTTGCTGTCTGCCACTCTATCCAGCCTTTCTTTCCTATATCACTGGAATGTCTGTCGATGAATTACAGAAGAAGAAGTTATTTTTACAGAAACAGCCCCTTTTGCATACCTTGTTTTTTCTATTAGGTTTTTCGATCATTTTTATTGCCATTGGCTTTTCCACCTCTTGGATAGGAGGCTGGTTTTTACGTTATAATGATCTAATACGACAGCTAGGGGCTATACTGATTATTTTCTTAGGCTTGGTAGTAGTCGGTTTTTATCGACCAACCTTTTTTATGAAGGAATATAAGGTTTCGTTGAAAAACAGGCCGCCCGGTTACTTTGGTTCCGGTGCAGTAGGAATGGCATTCGCTGCTGGCTGGACACCTTGTACGGGTCCGATCCTGGCAGCTGTTATTGCATTAGGAGTCTCTTCCCCAAATGAAGCGGTCATTTATATGATCAGCTATGTTCTTGGTTTTTCCATCCCATTCTTTGTCATGGCCGTATTTATTGGGAGAATGAAATGGATAAAAAAGCATAATAGGAAGATTGTAGCCTTTGGAGGCTACACGATGATCTTCATGGGGGTTTTCCTGTTCTTTGGCTGGATGACGCAGCTGACTTCTTTTATTACCAATCAGTTTTTTGGCGGTTGGACGGGCTTTTAAAAGTCACTCTAGCTCAAAGGGGTATATATGAGAAAACGAATTTCTTTAAAAATAGGGGTCCTATTCTTTATATTAATGATACTGATCGAACTTTCTTTGTTCTTTGTTTTATATACGAATATATCAAACCACCAGATAAATGAGGTACTTGATGGTCTTTTAGCACGGGGGAGTGGCCATAGGGATGTGCTAGAGAAAAAATTTGACCAGACAACTATGGAGCATGTCGCATTGATGGAGACAGAAGCCATCACCGATGTAGTCATTACAGATGAGCGAGGAGAGATCCTTGCAAGCTCCTCCGGTCTTGATAATTATCAGGAAAAGCTGATTCAAAGTTATGGTCAAACGGAGAAGGAGGAGGACAGTATTATTGAAAGGGAATGGAAAACGGCCCCCTACGTGGCTACGCTCTCTCCGATAGAAATTGAAGGAGAACGTAAGGGGTATGTCTATATGTTTTCCCCCTCAACGGTTATCCGAAATCTTACCTCCTATCTCTCTAATCAATTTATTTTTGTTATGGCACTTACATTAATCATCACTTTGATTGTAGTGTTTACCCTCTCTAAATTAATAACAAAGCCATTAATACGAATGAAGGAAGAAACAGAGAAGCTTAGCAGAGGAGAAACAACGGTAGAATTAAATGATCACTATAATGATGAACTTGGAGTTTTAGCACGCTCGATTAATAAATTATCTGAGGATTTAGAGAGAATGAAACAGGAACGAAATGATTTTCTATCATCCATCTCTCACGAACTCAGGACACCACTTACTTATTTGAAAGGCTACGCTGATATTGCTTCAAGAGAACATACAGATGAAGCCAATAAACGAAAATATTTAGATATTATAAAAGAAGAATCAGAAAAGTTGGCATCAATGGTTCAGGAGCTTTTTCAATTGGCTAAGATGGACGAGAATACTTTTACGATTCAACCCGAAATATGTGAAATCAAACCTTTGCTCATTCAAGCGGAGGAAAGCATGTATCCTATATTCTCCAAAAACAAGATTGCAGTGACCAATACTTGCCCTTCTGGTTTGTGTTTCTATGCGGATCCTGTTCGTTTTAAACAAGTCATCGTAAATATCTTAGAGAATGTTATTCAGTATAGCGGCCCTGATTCTAACGTTCATATCGCTGTGATTAATCAAACAGCTGAAGTAGAAATCAAGATTAAAGATGATGGACCCGGGGTGCCAGAAGATTCGCTTCCTCACTTGTTTGACCGGCTTTATCGGGTAGAAAAGTCAAGATCAAGGGAATTGGGAGGATCCGGTCTAGGTTTGGCTATCGTTAAGGAAATTGTGAAAATGCATGGCGGAAGCGTGAAGGCGAAAAATGAAAAAGGATTAGCGATCATAATGAAATGGCCGAAAGAAGGAGACCTATGATTCGAATTTTACTTGTAGATGATGAGCAAAGAATGCTTGATTTACTTAAGTTATATTTAAGCCCACATGGATTCACCTGTGATCAAGCGTTAAGTGGGATTGAAGCATTGGATAAATTAAATGACCATTCATACGATTTGGTGCTGCTGGATGTGATGATGAAAGATATAGACGGTTTTGAAACGTGCAGGCAAATGAGAAAAGTGACAACAATCCCAATTATTATGGTAACTGCAAAAGATCAAAAGCAGGATATCCTGCAAGGTCTGCAGATTGGAGCAGACGATTATATTACGAAACCTTTTGATGAGGATATTCTAATTGCACGAATAGAAGCTCTTTTGCGAAGGGGTTCTAAACAAAGGAAAATTATCCAGAATGATTTAGCCTGGAACCAAGAAACTCACCAGCTGCATTACTCTAGAAATGAAATTCATTTGACTCCGAAGGAATTTCAGCTTCTGGGGTTATTACTAAAACGGCCGAATCAAGTGTATGCCAGGGAAGATTTGCTGCAATTGGTTTGGGGATTTGATTCGGAAACAGAGGGGAGAACGATTGATTCTCATGTTCGGAACTTAAGGGAGAAAATTCGTAAACACGGGTACCCAATCGATAATCATCTCAAAACGATTTGGGGAATTGGTTATAAGTGGGTAGAGTGAAGAAGACATAATATGGATGATATGTAGTTCGTTTAAGTTGATCGTCCTAAATAAAACAAGGTCTTCTCATGAAAAGGGAGATCACGACAAAAATATATATAGTTTTCTTGATGATCAGAAAGGAGTACATTTCCTTCACTGATCATTTTTTGTTCATGAGATATTTCCCTTTTTCTAACCAAATTGTACTAGTTTATTTATTATTTTTTTCTGATTTTCTTTAATATGGTAATTTGATAAAGGATTTGGTGAATGATACGCTAAACTCTAATACTTATATAATTAGGAGGAATTAGAGTGAGAAAAAGGCTTTGCCTCATCTTATCCATACTCGCTATCATAGCTATCCTTGGGGGATGCAGCAACTCAGATCAGTCTTCTTCTGCCGAGGAGAACGGGGAAGAAGCGAATACAAGTGAGACTGATTCTGGAGAAGGTCAGGAAGAAGATAAAAAAGAAGAGGAAAAGGAAAGCGGTGAAAGTGAAAAGTCTGGAAGCAGTAAGAAAGTTGTCTACGATGAAACCAATAATGTTATCAATGTCTCTGCCTTTGAAATGGGGTACGATCCTAAAGAGATCATTTTAAAGAAGGGGGTAGAATACGAGCTAATCATGACCAATGATGGTGAGGTATTTCATGACCTTACGACCAAAGAGTTGAAAGCTGATATTACATTCAAAGGTGAAATGGCGGATCACCCAGAATCAATGTCTATGATTGATCAATTATTTGGAGTGAAAAAAGTACATGCGGATGGCGGAGGACATGAGAAACAGAGCTTTCATATGAACGCGAAGCCAGGGCAGACCGTCAAGCTAAAGTTCATACCAACCGAAGAAGGGACCTATGAATTTGGTTGCACCGTACCTGGTCACAAAGAGGCAGGTATGGCAGGGACGATAAAAGTAGTTGAATAACATCAAAGAGCAGGTAATCCAAATAGGATTCCTGCTCTTTTTATATTCTGTTATTAATGCTTCATGACGTAATCTGGATAAATCGTAATAACTCCGTCGACGCCTGCCTTTATCAAGGACTTCACGGATTCAAGTTCTCTTACATCCCAGGGATAGGTTTCCATCCCGAATTTGTGGATGCGTTCCACTAAATTTTTATCGATCATCGTTTTGTTAGGGTTTACGTATTCAGCAAAGGAAGAGAATTCCGTAAGCTGCTGATCGGAAACTCCATCTGGATTAAAATCGAGCAGTACTCCTACAGGTACCTCAGGAAGGATGGAGTGAAAAGCTTTCAAAGATTCATGATCAAAGGATTGTACGATGATTTCGCTATTAGTTGGAGAATCCATATTACGATTTTTAAGTGTATCTGCGATTTTCTGTTCAATACCCGGGTAAAGAGAGGGAGACTTCATTTCAATAACAATTCCCATTTTTCCTCTATATTCATCAAGCACTTCCCCTAGTGTAGGTATCTTCTCGCCAGTAAACTCTTTACTAAAATGGCTGCCTGCATCAAGCCTTTTTAATTCTTCATACGTAAGGTTTCCCACTTTCCCAGCTCCGTCTGTCGTACGATCAACAGTTGTATCATGTATAACAACCAATTCACCGTCCTTACTCATCTGAACGTCTAACTCCAACATCTCTGCCTTCATTTCAAAAGCTTTTTCAAATGCTGCCATTGTGTTTTCCGGGGCATATCCAGCTGCGCCCCTGTGAGCGATCGAAAGCACTTTATTGTCTCTCTTAGAACTGTCTGCATTTGCCAGAACATTGTTTTCCGATGCTGCAAACACCATCACTATTAAACCAATCACCATAAAAACAGTGGACAAATATTTCATTCATTTTTCTCCCTTCTATATTTTCACTGTGAAGTTAAACCAACGGGTCATTCTGGCATATATAATACGGTGATTTTTATTTATTTTTGTTTGTTTGTTTCAATCAAAGGGTTCTACCATCCTATTCTCCTTAATATTGTACTGAATAAATTTTTTATTCGCATAGAACTTTTTTCTTGTTTCATATTAAAAATAGACCAAGAATAAAGGAGGGAGCATCCATGAAAATTGCCATCATGGGAGCAGGGTTATCAGGTCTTGCTTGTGCGATCACGTTAGAGAAGTACGGTTATCAAGCAGATATTTTTGAAAGGCGAGGGATGGTAGGCGATCGTTTCTCTATAGCAGAGGCAATGTTCTCTATGTTTCATACCCCGTATGATGATGCCGTTAAATATCTATCCGAAACCTATGATATCCATTTGAAGCCCTCGAGTAACTTGCAGAAAGTATACTTCTACTCAGAGAATGAGATGTCTTTTATTGATGGACATTTAGGTTTTACAAATATGAGGGGAAAGCATCCTGAATCGTTTGAAAAGCAGTTAGCCTCTCAACTGAAGGGTGAGGTTCGCTATAATCAACAGGTCTCTTATGAAGAAATTTCAAAAGAATATACCCATGTGGTTTTAGCCACAGGCGATGCGTTGGATACGAAGAAGCTTCAGCCGTATGATGTAGCATTCAAGGCAAGCTTTCATGGGGCAGTTATAAGGGGAGATTTTAACCAAACAGAGGCCCATGCATTTTTCAATAACGATTTTGCACCTAAGGGAATGGCGTACTTGCTTCCTCATGATGATTATGAAGCATCGCTGGTATTAGTTTATCCTCAATACCCAGAGAATGAAGCGCTAGATAAGGAACAATTATGGACACAGTGTTTTAATGAAGTTTGCAAGAGATTGGATCAGGATTTTGAAATCGTTCACGAATATTCGATTAAAGATTATCGGATAGGAAAAACGGAAACAGCTCGGATTGGAAATACTTTCTTTGTAGGAAACTGCTGGGGAGCGATCACCCCCGTGTTTGGGTTTGGACAGTTTGAATCGATGTTAACTGGAATTTATGCGGCTCAGGATATTGCAGGTGTTGGGGATTATGAGAAGCTTGTGAAACCATTGTCTCAAAGTTATCATGATTCTCTTTCGCTAAGAAGGAGTTTAGAAAAGTTAGATAACAAACAGCTGGACCTTGTCACAAAATCGATTAACAATCAATTATTGGAAAGCATGATTACGAGTAAGAAGCTCAATTTCTTTAAGATCATCAGTCGAATCATCCATCCATTTAGCCGACATGCGTAAACTTTGAAGTGGAATGTTTGTCGAAGTAAGTTCTCTGTTATTTATTCACCCAGCCTAATTTTAAAATTTTCTAAAAACTATATTGACTATTTGCCACACCCACATTATTATTAAAGTACAGTCATCGAGTAAAGACTGTACGCTTATAGCGTTTATAACACTCCAAAGGGGAGTAGCTTACAGGTATGTCGCCATTACGTGACACTAAGTCACCGGCATAACTGGCAACGAAAGTTGTTTGCGAGACCTTTGCCAAATTGGTAAAGGCTTAAATTTGTAGAGACCAAACCTTTACCATAATTCTGGTGAAGGTTTTTTTAATGGAAAAAAACATAGTTCAGGAGGTCTAAGGAATTGATTACGAAACTGTTAAGTCTCTTAAAGTTAGGCTCACCGAAAATTGATCTAGTCTTAGATCGGAATGAAATTAGTCCTGGAGGAACCATTGGTGGTTCGTTCCATCTCAAAGGGGGCTGGACCAATCAAAAAATTAAACGACTGGAATGTGATTTAGTGAAAGATGGTAAAGGAAAGAAACCAACGCTGATCCAGCCTGTGACAACTGTATTGATGTCTCAGACGATCAATCGGAAAGATAAAAAGGAGTTTCCATTCCATTGTCAACTTCCTGAGGAATTAAATCCTTCATCTGAGAAAGTTAAATATCGCTTACAGACAAAGCTGGTGTTTGTTGATGATGTGAAGAGTATCGACCATGACGAACTGATCGTCACTAAATACGAGTAAAGGGGAAAAAGGCTAAATGGATATGGCGCTTGTGATGGAATATAGCTGGGTTTTGTTAATTTTGATAGGTCTTGAAGGAATATTAGCTGCAGATAATGCACTTGTTATTGCTACGATGGTTAAACATCTGCCACGTGAAAAGCGGAAGAAAGCATTATTTTATGGGCTTGCTGGAGCTTTTGCATTCAGGTTCGGTTCTCTGTTTGTCATCTCTTACCTTGTCCATATTTGGCAAATCCAGGCTATCGGTGCTCTTTACCTTATAGGAATCGCCCTGTACCACCTTTTGAAAAAGCATGTCTTAAAACCACGAGTTAAAAAATCGATGGAAGAAAAGAAAGGGTCTGGGTTCTGGACGACAGTCATCAAAGTGGAGCTTGCTGATATCGCTTTTGCCGTAGACTCTATACTTGCGGCTGTTGCTCTAGCTGTTATGCTCCCGGTTACAACGCTTCCTTCTATTGGAGGAATGGATGGAGGGCATTTCGCTGTAGTTCTTGCCGGAGGAATTATCGGCCTTGTGATCATGCGTTTTGCTGCCGGCTACTTTGTCGTCTTACTCGATCGCCGACCAGGACTGGAATCTGCAGCCTACTTGATCGTTGGCTGGGTGGGCGTGAAACTGTCCGTTTATACGCTTTCTCACCCTGAGCTATCCGTTCTTGAAGAAGGATTTTCGAAAAGTGTCACCTGGAAATTGATCTTCTGGTCTGTATTACTTCTAATCGCTGTCGGAGGATGGTTCCTATCAAAAGAAAAGCCCCAGCCCTCATCAGAAAATGAGGCTGCGGCAAATAGCTGACGAAAGGGCTTCTCACCTATTCATGGATAGATTTTAAGAGCGACGAGTTTTCTAGTCAGAATGTGAAGCGTAGTAAACCCGCCGATATACATTAATAACGTGTAGAAAAGATTCCATTCCTCATCATAGGAGACGGTTTCTATGGCGAGGGCGATAGCTTCGATTCCTGTCATTCCTAATATGAAAGCAGCATACACCCATAAAGGATTTTTCTGTTTATAATACAACAAAAAAATAAACCAGACAGAAACGACTGTGAAAATTCCGAAGTCTAGAAAAATAGAATCCAATAATACGACCATCGGCATGTGGTGGACCTTCCATAAGCCAAGGTGTATGCCAAGTTGATTTAAGGTAAGTGCAATAAGGGCGCCAACAGGGGCGACGGTATAGAAGAGCTTTGGCGCATGGTTATAAACGTAAGGAGCCGTTAGCCATGGGATGATAAAACCTAGTACAATGATTAATAGCATACGAATCACCTCTTCTTCCACAGCATGTCTATGTAAAGGTGTAGTTTATACGTGGAAATAATATGGAAAATGATAGAATAGATTCAAGAAAGGAGAATGTTGTTATGTACGAAGGGATTCATCATGTGTCTATCCTAGTGACAGATATTGAAAAATCGAAGAGATTTTATGGAGAAGTGCTAGGCTTTCAAGAAAGTAATGCCCGGCCGGAATTTGGTTTTCCAGGGGCGTGGTATCAAATAGGTGATACACAGCTTCATTTAATTGTGTACGAGGAAGGGAAGACACTTAGAGGAACAGAAAATATTGACTCAAGGGATGGACATTTTGCGATTCGCGTGAATGATATAGAAGGATTTATTGAAAGAATGGAAGCCAACCAAGTTGAGATGCTGAATAAGCCTCATAACAAAACGGAGTGGCATCAAGTGTACATCAGTGATCCAGATGGAAATATTATCGAATTTAATAAGTAAAGGTGAAGTGACGAGCATGGTGGTGCTCGTCACTTTTATTTTTCCAATCCAACTTCTTCAGCACTCCATTCCCACAATTGCTTCGCTAATAATTTATTTTGCGCCCTTTCAGACCTTGCGGCGACTTTCCGTTTATAAAAATATTCCCCACTGATTTTAAGATCAGGATCAGTTGCGAGGTAAATCGCTGTATCTGCTCCTTGTTGAGGGGTAAGAAAAAAAGGTCTTAGCATGGCATGGATGGTTTTGCCGAAGCCGCTGCCTCTGTTGACGCCTAGATTTGTACTGACCGCTCCCGGATGCACACAGTTTACGAGTACTGAAGTGTTTTCAAGTTTTTCATCAAGCTTTAGTGTAAAAAGGATATTCGCAAGCTTAGACTGGCTGTAACCTTTAATGACGCTATATTTCCTTTTTAAATGTGGGTCATCAAAATGGATGTTTCCCGCTTTATGAGCTCCTGAAGAGACAGTTACAATCCTGCCTTGCTTCGAACACTGGATTTTATCAAGAAGTAAATTTGTCAGGAGAAAGTGACCTAGATGATTGATTCCCATCATGCTCTCAAAGCCGTCCTCGGTTGTCGTGCGCTTTATGGAGACAACTCCGGCATTGTTTATAAGGACATCAAGCTTAGAATAGTGAGCATTAAATTCCTCATTAAAGCGGTGTATGCTTTGGAGCGAAGCTAAATCGCCAATCATTAACTCAGCTTTGTCAGAACCACTTTCCTGCATTGCTGAACGCAGCGCTTCTTTGCCTCGCGGTTCGTTTCGGCACAGCATAATGACGTGGTAGCCTTTTTTCATAAGCTCAACAGTGGAGGCAAGTCCCATGCCAGAGTTGGCACCTGTAACTAGAGCTGTTTTCTTATCTGTAGGATTGAATTCATGGTGCATCGTATTCACATCCGTTCGTTTTCAAATATTCTTTATTTTATTAAAGATACTGTTGAATATCTTGCGGGCAAAGATAGTAACAGGTTCAATGGGGAGTCATTATTCGATGAGCCTAATATTCAAAATATGATCGAAGAAGTTCAATTTAAGAATAAGATTATGATATTTAAGAATACTTAGTTTGGCAGACTCTCACAAACAACTCCATCATTATCATTTCCGTCTAATTGATGTGGATCAACAGCAGGGCCACCGGCAGCTTTAAAGAAGGACTGAGCCTCATGTTGAGTCTCAAAGTCCCCGCAGTCTCGGTCGGCACCTTCAGGGTCATACGGTCCAGAGTAGACACTTTTCATTTCCTCACTACTGGATTCGGTAGACGATTCTTCTTTATTAAATCCGCTTTCCGTTACATAGCCATTAATACTCCATATGTTTTTATTAGCATTCGCCGCTCTGGTTTGCGCTTTAACGAATATCTCATAGTGGGTGTAGGGCGGGTCGAAAACATAAGCGAGACGAGCAAGGCCTTGTTCTAGCAGCATTTGGTTAAAGTTCTCACCATCAATCCATAAGTAGGCTAGCAGACGGCCGTATTTATCCCGTTTAGGTCCATCGTATTCAACGCGTACTTGTTTATCATTCAGCGTATCCTCAGCGAATTGACTGGCTTCCGGTCCGTAAGGCTGAACGGGCAAATCAGGATGTTTCGTTTCTGGTGTATCGACTAGAAGTAATCGCACATCCTCTGTTTTTCCGTTCATTTCTATTTCAATAGTGTCTCCGTCTATGACTCTTGTAACCGTTGCTGCAGGAAGACTATCTAATGGATTTTCTCTTTGCTTATTATCGCTGCTCTCTTCGTTAACTTCTGCTTCATTTGTTTTCTCATTAGAAGTCTTCTCTTGTTTTTCTCCCTGGTTAGTAGAAGCTTCTTCAGGTGCTTCACACCCCACCACAAATAAGCTGATTAGAAATACGATAAAAATATGGTTATAACGGGAGTGAGCAAAGGGGAACCACAGGAGTAGGGCAATGGCCACAACTAATGAAATCAGTAGAAATTCCAATTTCCTCCTCCTTTATTAGGTGATTTTCAATCTTTATAATCGGATAAAAAAGTATATTTATAGCTTTATCATCTCAAATTTTCAAACTTCAAGCCAATCGCAATCTGTGACGATCCTTTTAAACATTTTATAAAGCTATAGTGTTTTTTAATAAAAAATAGGGAATGAGAATTTTGAGTATCATAAAAAAGGAGTGAATGACATGTATCAGTTCGTTTCACCTAAAAAGGTTTATTACGGAGAAGGATCATTGAGCAGGCTGCAAGATGTATTACAAGAGCTTAATGTTCATCGGGTATTTGTAGTGGCAGATCCTGCTTTAAAAGACTTGCAAGTGATCGATCCTATCATACATATCTTAGAGGGGGAGGGTGTTGAAGTTACGATTAGCACCGATGTTGTCCCTGAACCTTCTTTGAATGTGGGAAATCAAATTGTAGAACAAGCAAGAGAAGCGCAAGCCGAACTTGTCGTAGGGGTCGGAGGAGGAAGTGCGCTAGACCTTGCGAAAGCAGCGGCTGTATTCATCGATAACAAAGGCAGAGTGGAAGATTTCTTAGATTTAAGTGGGGAACAAAAATTTGAATCAAGAGGGGTACCAAAAGTTTTAATTCCGACTACATCAGGAACTGGTGCCGAAGTGACGGATATCTCCGTATTTTCTTTGGAAGATACAAAAGATGTGATGACTCACCCTTATCTACTTGCTGACTATGCAATTATCGATCCTGTTATGACCTATACCTTACCGCCAAACGTTACAGCTTCTAGCGGTATGGATGCTCTTACACATGCGATTGAGGCCTATACGTCGAAGCATGCCACGCCTTTAACAGATTCTTTAGCTTTAGAGGCAATTGGGAGAATTAGCAGAAATATAAGATCCGCTGTCTGGAACGATCGGGATTATAAAGCACGAGAGCAGATGGCGCTTGGCAGTATGCAGGCAGGAATGAGTTTTTATAACGCCGGTGTAGCAGGTGTGCACGCTTTAGCTTATCCTTTAGGGGGTATACACAAAGTTCCCCACGGGGAGTCCAATGCTGTTTTGCTTCCTTTCGTCTATGATTCTATTTTTCCAGCGTGTTTAGATAAGATGGCTGGAATTGGAAAAGCGCTTGGCGTTCCTGTTGATGGAAAAACAAACCGGCAAGTGGCTCAAACCGTCGTTCGCTATTTACTACAATTGGTAGAGGACGTAGGGCTCCCGACAAAACTAAGCGTCTATGATATTGAAGAAAAAGATATGGAGCGCCTTGTAGATAACGGTCTGCAACAAAACCGTCTGTTGAAGCGCAGTCCAAAACCTCTCTCAGAAACAGCTGTGCGGCAAATTTATTTTAACGCTCTACGAGGAGAATTAACTCATAGCTAGGTCCCGGGAGGAAGTACCATGTACAAAAAAATATTAGAGCCACGGGTCTCAGAAACAGATGGGGTCGGTCATATCAACAACACAACCGTCCCGGTCTGGTTTGAGGCCGCTAGAAATGAGATTTTTAAACTCTTTACACCTGACAGTTCTTTTGATAATTGGAAAATGATCATTCTGAATATGAACGTCGATTATCTTGGTCAAATCTACTTTGGGACAGATGTAACGATTTATACGTGGGTGAAAAGAATCGGAAATTCTAGTTTAGAATTATACGAGGAACTCTGGCAGGATGGGCGTTTATGTGCTAAAGGCGCTGTTACCTATGTAAATTTTAATTTGCAAACACAAAAGTCAGAACGGATCCCAGATGAGGTTCGGAAAGAGTTAGAGGTGCATATGTATCAAGTGTCTTAATAAAGAAAACCGGAGTCCAGGAGGAGAGCTTTATTTTGAAGTATTCAAAAATCCTATTTATCGGGGACAGTATCACAGAAAGCGGAAGATTTGATGACACTATGGGAATCGGGAATGGCTATGTACATAAAGTGGTAGAAAAATTAGGCCTGCCACTTGATAACGTGTTGAATCGAGGCTTAGGAGGCGACCAGATTGTAGATCTTGCAAAGAGATGGGAACAGGATGTTCTTGCTGAACGTCCTGACCTTTTATCCATTTCCATAGGGGTCAATGATGTCTGGAGGCAGTTGGATTCACCAGAAATGAACCAAATTTCGCATGAGCAGTTTAAAAAAACGTATGTTGAATTACTCGAGAAAACTTTAGGAGAATTGAATCCTTCAATTGTTTTGATGGAGCCTACGATCATAGGAGAAGATCCTGAGTCAGAAGGAAACAAGAGGCTTAAAGAGTATGTCCAAGCGGTGAGGGAAGCGGCTGAGCAATTTGAATGTAGTTATGTTCCGCTTCATGGGGCGTTCATTAAGCAGCTGCGCGGTAAAGTTCTGACTCCGCTTACGACCGATGGGGTTCATATGAATGAGCGAGGTGACGAGCTGATGGCGGTGGAATGGGTCAAAGCAACCCGCCACTTGTTTTAACCTCTTCACAATCTTTTATCGATCGTTCCCTATTTCTTCGATTAAATAGCATTATTATTCTTGAAGACTCAAATTTGAGATAAATTGGGTTTATATTCGTAATAGGGTAAGGGATGGCTGGAAAATAACTCGCTTTCCTGTGGGGGAACTGCCGAGCCTCCTCGTTTCGCTGCGCTCTCTGTGGGGTCTCGTCTAGGTCCTTCTCCCACGGGAGTCTCGTCATTTTCCAGCCATCCCAACTTTCATTAGCCTCCCAAACCCACCTAGTATCAGCATTTAGTATGAGGCTAATTGAATTTACTATAATGAAAGCATCTTGAAATCCAGTACAATCCTTTCTGAGAGGATAAACGATAGTGAATCATCAGAATTAAATAGACTGTTTCTACTTTTGCATGTGTTTCCGTTCCGCTAATAAATAGTAAGGTGAGAGGGGAAATGGCGAGACTCCTGCGGGAATGGTATGGCTGTCAAGATCCCGCAGGTTGACAAACCTAGGAAGCTTGCCGTCATCCCCGCGGAAAGCGAGCCATTTCCTCGAACACCTTTCCAGGATACAAGGTAACGGAAACAGCCCCATCTAAACAAAGTCATTATCTTGGATTCAAGTCTTCAGGAAGACTTGAATGGAAGGAGAAAGTTAATAGTGAAAAGGCATAAATAAGAAGCGGCCTTTTGTAAGGCCGCTTCTAGATCATCTATCTATTTAATTAATATACATATCGACACCTGGGCCGAATGGAATACCTAATAGCGCAAATGCGATCAATAAGATCACCCAGATGATAAAGAAGATAACACTGTAAGGAAGCATCAGAGATATCAATGTTCCTAAACCAGCTTTCTTGTTGTACTCTCTCATGAAAGCTAACACGACGATGATATACGGGTTCATCGGAGTGATAATGTTCGTTGATGAGTCAGCAATTCGGTAGGCTGCCTGAATAAACGCCGGATGATAGTCTAATAGATAGAACATCTGCAGGAAAATCGGTGCTTCCAATGCCCACTGCGCAGATCCACTAAAGATTAGCAGGTTCATAAGCGCTGTCAGCATAGAGAATCCTACCACAACAGGGAGACCAGTCATATTCATAGATTCAAGCATGTTCGCTCCACTGACGGCTACCCACGTTCCGATGTTTGTCCAGCTGAAGTAAGCAATAAATTGGGCAGCAGCAAAGATCAATACAATAAAGCCTGACATATCTTTCATAGCTTCACTCATAAAGCCGGAAATATCTCTTGTGGATTCAATTTTATTTACTGTTACCCCATACGTAATACCGATGGTGATGAAGAAGAACAAAATGATTGGTACAATTCCATCTAAAAATGGAGATGGAATAATTCCTCCCTCTTCATTTCGCAGTGCAGATCCAGGCCAAGCAAGCGCAAGGATTAATACTCCAATAAATACAAGACCAGCTATAACAGCATTTTTAAACCCTTTTTTCTCTAAAGGTGTGCTAGCCTCCATTTCATTTGCAGAAGCTTCCCCTTTATATTCACCTAATCGTGGTTCAATAATCTTTTCAGTAATTAGAGCGCCGGTAATAGACAGGACAACAACAGATACAATCATGAAATACCAGTTATCAACGGGAGTAACAACAATGTCAGAACCAATGCTTTCCATGACTTCTGTGGAAATTCCAGAAAGTAAGGCATCTGTACCGGCAATGATGATATTGGCGGTAAAACCAGATCCAACTCCGGCAAAACCTGCTGCTAGACCTGCCAGCGGGTGACGCCCAATTGTATAGAAGACCATCGCAGCTAATGGTGGTACGATAACGAAGGCTGCATCTGATGCTAAGTTACCTAATATTCCGACAAAAATAACTGCATAAGTGATTAATGACTTAGGTGCTTTTAAAATGGTACTTTTAATCGCAGTTTCCAGTAATCCAACTTTATCGGCTAAGCCGATACCAAGCATCATCGCCAACACGAGGCCGAGTGGGGCGAATCCAGTGAAGTTATCAAGCATTGAAGTCAAAATATAGTTAAGACCTTCTCCTGACACAAGACTTTTAATATCGACGACTTCACCTGTCCCTGGTTCCTCAACGGTCACACCAAATAAGGAAACAATCCAGGAGAACACTATTGTAAACGCTGCTAAGTAAACAAATAACATAAATGGCTCAGGCAGCTTGTTACCTGCTTTTTCAACAAAGTTCAGAAACCTTGCCATCCCTTTGTTCGTTTTTTCGGTGGTGTTTGTACTCATATGTTTCACCCTTCCATTTAATTTAGGAAATTATCCTTAATACTTCCGTATTTAACCAAAAGCTGGGTTTACAAGAGGTAATGATAAAGAGGGGCTCCCCTTAATTCGTTTAGGAAAAGGGGAGGAATTGATAAACTTTACGCGGCCGGCCTCTTTCACCCGATTGGGTTTCACCGGCTTGTTCGACTATGCCGACGCGCTCCATCTCCGAGAGAATTCTTCGTCCGTTCCTTTCTGTACTTTTCAACCATCGGGATAAATCCTGGGAGGAAAAGCTCTCCCTGCCATACTGTTTTACATAAGCTAGTATCTTCGAAACGACCCCAGGACTTAAATTGGCATCTTTCAATTTGTCCTGCCAGGCTTGGCCGATGTCCGTCGTTTGATAGGCGATTTGATCTTTTTGCTCCTTAAGTGAGATGGATTGATCATCGTCGACGATGAGTATCATCGGTTTTTTATAGTCTTTTACATGTCTGAAACCCATCCGGACATGCTGCTCAGCCTGCAAAACGGTTTCGCCAAATCCTATCGATACTTTAACTTTTAAGTTCGTCTGAGCACGGATATCATCAATTAAATTGAACAAATCCGCTTCTGACTCATTGCTCAGTTCTCCGCGGGTGGTGAAAATGAAGAACAGTCCATCTCCCATTTGCATGACTGATCCATTGGTTTTTTCCGCAATGGAGAAGAGCTGGCGGCGCACGTCCAGTTCTTGATACTTCGTTTTAAACGAGTAATAAAGCTCCTCTAAATGATCAGGGTCCATTTCGATTCTGCAGCCGATGACGGCTACTTGTGAATTTCTATAAAGGTTTGATTGTGCACGTTCTTCGAGATATTGAATAATCATCTTAATCGACAAATAGGAAGGAGTCACACGGAAAACAGGAATGCTTCTTTCCTTTAATTTTCTGTACACATATTTGATCGATGTGATGGCTACTTCCGTTTTTCCTTCTTCATACAATTGGGAGTGAAATTCGACCAGCTTGTCAGAACTTTTTTCCCTATCAAAAGGGTGGTTGTAATAAGTCAAGCTATCTAGCTGGTAGTAGGATAAGATTTTATCGAACTCTTCACTCTCAATCGTGTCGATGCTTACTTCTCTGTAGACTTTATTGGAAGCGAGTTGTGCCTCCAGGAGAATGCCGAAGAAGCTTGCTCCGTGTAAAGGAGGATAAGCTCCTTCTTTTTCTGAGATAAGGTCATTCTCAAGAGCGTAGGTATAGTTCAACACTCCTGAGAAAAACCATTGATCGACTTCATATCGGTGCTTCGTCAAGATGTCGCTCACTTCCGTTAACTGTTCATAGGGATATGGGACGAAAGTTATGTTATCAAACTCCTTCGCTACATACATGATGAGCTGTAAAGAGTCATGAGGCGCAATAACACCAATGGTTGTCTTCATGAACACTCACTCGTTTCTACTCGTAAGTACTCGGCAATAACTTTCGTTCCTTTTTCCAGATCTTCGATAGAAGCATATTCCCTGGGGTGATGACTGATGCCTTCTTCACATGGAATGAAGATTAGCCCTGAAGGCCATTTGTTTGCGATGTTCATGACATCATGTCCGGCTCCACTGTCCATAGTTAATGGTTTGATATCAAGTTTGTCTGTAACAGCAGTAAGTTTTCCCTGTATTGTTTTGTCCAGGAAGACGGAGTCATTATCGACAAGTGTTTGCACATCCACCTTAATATTGCGACTGCTTTCAATTTCTTTACAAAAGTCTTGAATACGCTCAGCGAGTTTCTTTTTCAATGAATCGTCAACGCTTCGTATATCGATTCCTAGCTCGACTTCGCCAGGTATCACGTTCATCACGTTCGGACTCACATGGCCAGTGCTGACTGTCGCTACTAGAGGAAGAGTAGCGCCCTCATTTAAAAGATTAGCTTGTTCTTCGACAAAAGTAATAAGCGGGGCAACAGCAGCAAACGCATCTGAGCGTCGGTTCATGGGGGTGGTGCCTGTATGGTTCGCCATTCCAATTGCTGTTACCTTTAAGCGGATTGGGCAGGCAACACCTCTTACAATACCAATTTCAGCGGCATTATCTACGATTTGAGTGCCCTGCTCAATATGAAGTTCAAGGAAGCTTTCCAGATCCTTTTCCTCGCGTTCTGCGTGCTGAATCGTTTCCCATGATAAGCCGAAGGATTCGATTGACTGCTTGATGGTAATACCGTTTGCATCTTCCACATTTGCAACATCTTCTTTATCAAGCAAGCCGCTTATCGCTTTACTGCCAATTGTAGAAACGCCGAAGCGAGCCGATTCTTCTGATGCAAAACAGATGATCGTGATGTTTTTCTCTGGCGTAAAGTTCTGGTCTTTTAAGAATTTGATCGCCGCTAAGCCTGTCAAAACTCCAGCGACTCCGTCATATCCGCCACCTGAACTGACCGTGTCGACGTGAGAACCGACAGCTATTGTAGGTGCTTCTTTGTCAACATTCCAGGTGGCCCAGAGGTTTCCGGCTTGGTCGGTCTGGACTTCTAATTGTAAGCTTTCAGCGATGTGTCGAAAGGCCTCATGAGCTTGTTTCTCTTCATCTGTATAGCTCAACCGCGTGAATCCGTTTTCATAATCCATTTCATTTGTAAGATTCAGCTTGAGCAAATGCTCATGGAGCCATTTGGTTAAATTATTCAAATAAGTGACCCCCTTTAACAATGTGAATGTACGTATCTAGTGCTACAGTCAATACTTCTTCTTCATAATCAAACGCAGGGGAGTGGTGATTGTCCGAAAGCTTAGTGCCGAATAACATGTACGTAGCTTTTCCCCCATGAGATTGAACCGCGTTCATCATGAAACTGGCATCTTCAGATCCAGATACATTGGCGATGTTAATGATGTGCATGATATTAGAGCTCGATTGACAAGTTTCTTTGACGATTGAAATCATCTCATCGTCGCAAATCATCGGTTCTGTTTCTCCCACAAAATCAATGGTTGCATCGACGTTATGCATGTCAGCAGATGATCGGATCATCCTTCTTGCTTGTTCTTGCATGTAATCATTGATAGATTTCGTTTCTCCGCGAGTTTCCAGTTCCAAATAGCCATAGTCTGAAATGATATTTCTTCCGTTTCCTGCTGAAAGTTTACCAACATTGATTCGGCTTACTCCTTCACTGTGGCGAGGGATTGTATAGAGCTGAGTCGCAGCAGTAGCGGCAGCCAGAAGGGCATTCCGCCCATCTTCAGGCTTCATTCCAGCGTGGGAGGATTGACCTTTGAAAGTAACATTCCATTTTGATGAGGCGAGAAATCCTTTGGTTGATGCTGCGACTGTGCCAACAGGGAGATCCTGTATTCCGATGTGACCAGAGTAGAAGTAATCAACTTCGTACAGCCATCCCTTGTCCGTCATTGCCTTTGCACCCCGACCGCCTTCTTCAGCGGGTTGGAAAAGGAAGGTGAACTTCCCGTTTAACTCTGAAGAGTGACTGGCGATGAAGTGCGCAAGCCCTAATCCAATCGCAGTGTGTCCATCATGACCACATGCATGCATGACACCCTGATTTTGGGAATGAAAGCCTTTCTTATAAGGAAGGTGCTGGTCGTCTGCTTTTTCTTTAATGGGCAGTGCATCAATATCGAAGCGGAAGGCCAGATGATCTCCTGTTCTTCCGGTGTTCCAGACGGCAACTAATCCAGTGTGACCGCCCTTCATTTTATTTAACCATTCCTCTTCCATTGAGGAGGAAATGTTCGCTTCATGCTGCTGGATTTCTTTAGAAGAGGGAACACCATAGCGAGATGTACTCTTTAGTGCATCTCTTCCGATATAAAGAGTGAATCCCAGAGCTTCCAGTTCTTTACCGATTGCATAAGTTGTTTCATACTCCATAAAACCCAGCTCTGGATTTCTATGGAATTGACGTCTCCATTCTACTAATTTCGGCTGTATGTCTTGGATAAACTCATGATGAATGGACATCCGTATCACCATCTTTTTGAAGTTGTAAAGTGTTCAACGTATCCAAAGCGACCTGAGCTAAATAGCGGCTTCCAATTGGCAAGGCTTTTTCATTAAGCTGAAAACCTGGGTCGTGAAGAGGTTTTTGATTTTCTGCATCTTCAATTTGAGTACCCAGCCATATGAAAGCTCCAGGGTATTGAAGTAAGAATCGTGAGAAATCTTCTCCAGCTAAAGCAGGATCCAGAGATGGCGTGGATTCACTCCCAAGGAGCTTTTGTGCAGATTCTCGAGCTTGCTGTGCCCACTTTGGTGTGTTGATCGTCGCAGGATATCCGTCTAAATAATCGATTTCTGCCTCAGCCTCGAAAGCCTCTGCCGTTTGCTCAATGATGGTATGAAATCGGCTTTTCACCTTTTCTTTTACTTCCGGCTTGAACGTGCGTACTGTGCCTTCAAGAACGACTTCATTTGGAATGACATTGTAACTATAACCGCCTTCAATACGGCCGATTGTAACTACGGCCGATTCTAGAGGATTAACGTTTCGGCTGACGATCGTTTGCAGACTGGATATAATCTGATTGGCTATGAGCAGCGCATCATTTCCGTCATGCGGCATACTGGCATGTCCGCCTTTTCCTTTCACGGTTACTTTGAAGCGGTCAGAAGCTCCCATCATTTCTTTATCCCTAATTCCCATTTGACCGACAGGAAGACCTGGCCACACATGCTGTCCGTATATAACATCAGGGGTATATTCATGAAACACTCCGTCCTCCATCATAGCTTGAGATCCCCCGGAAGGAGAGTTTTCTTCAGCGGGCTGGAAAACAAGTAGAATTGTTCCTTTAATGTCTGCTTTCATTTGTTGGAGGGCATAACCAGCCCCAAGCAGCATCGATGTATGGGCATCGTGTCCACAGGCATGCATCTTACCGTCGTTTTGAGAAGAGAATTTGTGCGTGTTGACCTCTTGTATAGGCAAGGCATCCATATCGGCTCGGAGGGCAACCGTCCCTCCTGGCAAGTCGCCTTTAATAATGCCAAGCACCCCTGTACCAGCAAATCCCGATTGCCATTCAATTCCGTAGGCCGTAAGCTGCTCTTTTACCAGAGAAGACGTGCGGTATTCTTCATTGCTGAGCTCAGGGTGTTGGTGCAGTGTCCTTCTTATATGAATGATGTCATCTTTAATGGATGAGATTAGTTCTTCGATGTGATTCAAAAATGCTCCTCCTTTAATTAAGGACATTTTCCTTTAATGTTCCGTTATTTGTAGTATAACAGTAAATCTACCTTTTTCAACAAAAAATTTAGAAAATTCTATTATGATCTCGGGAACCGTTTTGTTCCTGGAAAGGCTTCTCCTGCATCTAATACCTACACGGTAAAACCAGTTGATACTTTATACAGAATCGCTTTACGATACGGAACAACAGTTGACCAGTTGGCTTCAGCGAATAAGTTGAATAACCCAGGATTGATCTAGAGCTGGGCAAATATTAGTCATTCCACTTTCTTCTAAAATGTTGAACACTGTTCGGACGGGTGATACCCTTTCCAGTATTGCAAGAAAATATGGGACCACTGTTCAAATGCTTGCCGATACGAATCAAATCTCCGATCCTGGCTTAATTTTATCCAGGGGTAAAATTGGTCATACCGACTTAAACCGACACAATCTCTCGAACAGTGTATAAGTTGTTCGGGGGATTTTTGTTGAAAAAAGTAAAATTTATTTAAGAAATATATTTGAAATATTTATTTTGGGGTAAAGGTAAGGGTGTGAGGGCTTAGGGTGCGGAAAAAAAGGAAATTTTTTGCTGTTACATAGTTTCATAGAAGGATAGTAGATGATATGGTAGATAAGGTAGAAAGGAGAGGGATGCTGTGGACGAATTAGTTTATTTGGCGATTTTTGCATTTATTACCCTCGCACTTGGAATAAGAGAGAAGGAAAAGCTTGATCGCAATATAAAGAAAATCCCCACACGTATTTTAGTAAACGGTATTCGTGGAAAGTCAACGGTTACCCGTTTAGTAATGGGTATATTGAAGCAAGATCAGCGGAAAGTTGTCGGTAAAACGACAGGGACCTCCGCTCGCATGTTTTATTGGGATCAGGAAGAAGAGGAGCCTATTATTCGAAGTTTGCAAGGTCCTAATATTAACGAACAAATGAAGATCACTAAAAAGGTCGTTGATAGAAGAGCCGATGCGTTTGTAAGTGAATGTATGGCGGTCAACCCTGAATATCAAAAAGTATTTCAGGAGCGACTAGTGAAAGCGAACATAACGATTATTGCAAACGTTATTGAAGATCACCTTGATGTCATGGGTCCGACCTTGGATGATATCGCGGAAGCTTTCAGTTCCACTATTCCAGAAAATGGTTATGTTATCATTCCTGAGACACCTTATCAGCGTTATTTTGAAAAAGTAGCGAAGAAAAAAGGTTCTAAGGTTATTGTAGCGGATGAAAGTTCAATTGATGAGTCTTATTTGAAGAAGTTCCCATTTATGATCTTCCCTCAAAACGCGGCTCTTGCTCTGGCTGTTGCAGATTTATTAGAAATTGATCGTGAAGTTGCGCTTGAAGGAATGCTTAAAGCACCTGTCGACCCCGGTGCTATGCGTGTTCATAGGTTTGGAAAGAAAAGATCCCCGAAATATTTCTTCAATGGCTTCGCTGCTAATGATGTGACGTCGACGTTGAATATTTGGGAGCGAATTAAAGATCTTGATTATCCATCTAATGAAAGTACGGTCGTTATGAATTGCCGTAGTGACCGTGTTGAACGTACGATTGATTTTGCAGAAAAGGTGCTTCCTTATATAGAAATGGACCGTCTTGTCTTAATGGGTGAGAGTGTACAGCCGATCTTGCAAGCCCAGGAAGAAGGGAAAATCTATGTTTCTAACATTATTAATCTAGAAAAAGCACCGACGGAAACAATTATCAAGCATCTGCAAGAAATCCCAGGAAACAGTGTAATTTATGGAATCGGTAATATTAATGGTGGAGGAGAAGAGCTGGCAGCAGCAATTCAAGACCTTGAAGTTGTTCCTTCGCTCTCCGATTATGCTACTAGCTGGGGAGAAGACGTGATCGAAACTTCTTTCAATAAAGAACCGATTCGGGAAAAAGACTTACAAACAAATAAATAGTGTGATTGCATGTTGAAAAGGAGTTGGAGATCCATTGTTCGGTACTGATTTATATATAGCAATTGTCCTTGGTGTACTTTTAAGTTTGCTGTACGCTGAGAAAACAGGGATTATGCCTGCGGGCTTAGTAGTCCCTGGCTACTTAGCGTTGATTTTTGATCAGGTCATGTACGTTTTAGTAGTAGGCTTGATCAGTTTGATTACATACTTGCTTGTTTCGCAGGTGTTGGCAAGGTTCACGGTGTTGTACGGGAGACGGAAGTTTGCGGCGATGCTAACTGTTGGTGTTCTTATGAAGATGGCGATGGATTACTTATATCCATTAACCCCCTTCCCTGTTATGGAACTGAGAGGAATTGGGGTCATCGTCCCAGGTCTGCTCGCCAATTCTATTCAGAAGCAGGGAGTCCTGCCGACATTTAGTGCGACGTTCGTGATCGCTTTTGTAACCTTCGTATTGATTACGGCTTATAGTTTGTTTTAGAGGAGCGTATCCATGAAAGATAAAGACTTAAAATACAGAATGAAAGTCTGGACGAAGAAACATCAGAAAAAAGCGTTCAAACACTCGCTTATTTTGCTGGTGATTCTAGCTATTCCTTTTTTCGGCCATCAGTGGCTGGATAAGCCTGATATTCCAGAGAATACAAGGCCTGACGATGTTGATTATCGAATATCGATGGTGGGAGACATGATGCTTGGCCGCCACGTCCGTGAGGCTGCTTTGAGAAGTGGGGAATCACCTGGCAGGGTGTTTGAATATGTTAAGCCATTTTTGGATCAGTCCGATTATGTGACAGGAAACTTTGAAAATCCTGTCCTTGATACAAAGGATCCGGAAGTGAAGAAAGTAATGGAAGACTTTGAGCTACAAAATAAAGCGATTCATTTGTATGCTGAAAAAGGTACTGAAAAAGCCATTGAACAAGCTGGCTTTGATTCTGTCAATCTAGCTAACAATCATGCAATGGATTATGGAAGTCTCTCATTGGAAGAAACGTTAAAGCACATGGAAAAAGTGGATGTCGATCTTCTTGGTATTGGTCGGGCACTCAATCCTTCTGAAGATTTATTCGAAGAGGGAGAAAAGTCGACGGATGCAGGAAAAATCCATTATTTTGATGCTGACGGTAAAAGAATTGCCATACTAGGATTTACTGATGTGTATGTACAAGGTTACAGTGCAAGCGAATATGTTGGTGGTGTGCTGACCAATTCCGGGCTTGGAGTGTTACAGAGCCGAATTCGAGAAGCAAAAAAGAATGCCGATGTTGTCATGGTCCATTCTCACTGGGGCGCTGAATATCAGGCCAGCGCTAATCAGGATCAGGAAACACTTGCTTATCTAATGACAGATATGGGAGCTGACGTAATTATTGGCCACCACCCTCACGTTTTAGAACCAGTGACACGTGTACATATTGAAGGAGATCCAAATGACCCGCAAGATACGGATAAAACTTCAATCGTAATGAACAGCCTCGGCAACTTCGTTTTTGACCAGGGTTGGTCAAGAACGAAGGACTCGACGATGGCTCAGTTGGACTTCCTCAAAGATGGAGGCGTTGAACTATCCTTTGTGCCGATGCAAATTTCGGATACACGTCCGCGTGAAACAAATGGAATATTAGAACCTTTACGGAATTTCCGGATTTTCAGGACACTTAGAAAAGATTTGGATTCTGAATATTGGCGTATGGAGAACGACCGGCTTGTGATCGACCTGAAAAAAGCTGGCGTCATCGAAGGATAGGAGGGCAGAGTTCTTGAACTATTTACGAATAACCTACATCATAGCCGGAATCGTCTTCGTCGGGCTGGTCGGCTGGAATTTCTACTTTGAGGATGAGTTCGATCAGTTCCGTGAGCCCTATACCGTGGAGGATCGTCAAGAAACTGTGGAAGTGAATGCATCAGACGGAGAAGATGCTTTTGTTTACGGAGTCAGTGCGGTCCATCCATTAGCTGTTGAAGCTGGCATGAAAGTTTTGAATGAAGGTGGAAATGCTGCCGAAGCTGCGATTGCGGTGTCCTTCGCCCTCAATGTGGTGGAACCCTATGGATCCGGTATCGGAGGCGGGGGACAGATGATCGTCCACGAGCCTGGAAAACAAGCGATGACTTATGACTATCGTGAAGCTGCACCGATGAGCGGAGCGAAACCTCAACGGGATATTGCGGTTCCTGGGTTTGTCAAAGGCATGGAAGCCATATATGAAGACTATGGAAATAATGTTGAATGGAGTACGCTTTTAGAGGATGCTGTGACTCATAGTGAGGAAGGCATCAAGGTAGGCCGTATTTTCCATGAGCAGTTACAGAATTCTCGACGTTTTATCCAGACAGGGAATAAGAACCCTGAAATTTACAACATGTTTTATCCAGAAGGCCGTGCTCTACAAATCAATGACACATTGGTCCAAAAAGATCTGGCTAACACGTTGAAGACTCTTCAAGAAAAAGGTCCGGAAGCTTTTTATAAAGGGGCCCTCGCAAAAGAACTTGCGAATAAAGTTGGTTTTGGGCCAAATGATCTTGCCAATTATGAAGTAGCTAAGCGCCCCGCACCTGAGGGGGATTTTAAAGGACAAAAAGTTTATGCAGGTTCTTCACCAACATCAGGGATTATTGTCATTCAAGCTTTGCAGATGATCGAGCAGCTTGAAGGAAACCTTGAAAAAGTATTGCGGGAAGAATTTGAAAATCAAAATGGCCAGTTGCCGCCATTTCTTGCTGATGGTCTCCCGACAAGTATGGAACAAGTGGTAAATGAGCCGCAGTACAAGGATCTTTATATCCATCTTGTAAATAAAGTAGTCAACCGTGTCTACGAAGACAGGGTGCATACCCTTGGGGACCCAAGGTTTGTTGATGTGCAGGAAGAAAAGCTGACTTCTACCAGCTATGCGAAACAATTGTTTGAGGAAGAGTTCTCAGTTGGCGGCCAGGAATTAACAAGTTCGAGTGAGCTATTTGTTTCTCCTGGTGAAAAGCAAGATACAAGAAACACGACTCATTTTGTTGTCGTAGATAAAGACGGCATGATGGTCTCGGCAACCAATTCACTAGGTAAGTTCTTTGGTTCAGGTATGTACGCTAACGGATTCTTCTTGAATCACCAGTTGATTAATTTTGATACAGTCGAAGGGTCTATGAACGAGTACGAACCTGGTAAACGTCCACGTTCCTTCGTTTCTCCGCTCATTTTCGCTGAGGAAGGAAGAGCAGTACTTGGTATAGGTTCTCCTGGTGGTAAAAGGATCCCGGCGATGCTGATTCAAACACTTATGCAGTATGAGTATGGTATTAATCAAGATACAGGGGATCCGCTTACGCTTCAGCGAGCGATCGCCCGTTCCAGGTTCTACACGGAAGATAACGTGGTCCACCTCGAAAAGATGGTTGATCAAGCAGCTGTTAACCGTCTAAGGAGTGAAATGGATTATTCCGTTATCACTCACGATTCACCTGTCTTTTATGGAGGAATTCAAGGACTGGGGATCCGTAAGAACGAAGATGTTATTCAAATGTACGGTGGCGGTGATCCTAGACGTCTCGGGACATGGCAAATTGGTAATCAGAATGGTATGAACGAGGTTAATGGATCTGAATAAGTCTGTAAAACTCTGCAGGGTGCCCTGCAGAGTTTTTTGTTGTCTGGGAAATTATAAAATCTCTTATGCATTTTGCAAAGGAAGGATATCGGCAGTTCCTGGTACATCGAAGTTATAAGTCAATCGACTCTTTTAATAAAAAGCCTTCAAACCATCGCTTGTCTTGTGCTTGTCGGTTGCCCTCAGGAAGAGGTCAGTTCAACGTAGCAGCAGGAAGTGCCGAGTTGAACAAAGTTAAGATTTATTGAATGACTATGTCAGGCACTTACGCTTTGCTTCTGTTAGACTCAAGAAATTGACAAAAACCTGGATTCATAATATATTTATCTTGAAACTGAGATAATTTCTGAGATGTAAGATAATATAATGGGAGGGAAAGAAATGAACGAATTAAAAGGAATTCACCACGTCACAGCGATTACCAGCAGTGCAGAAAAGAACTATGATTTTTTTACGTATGTGCTTGGTATGAGGCTTGTAAAGAAAACGGTGAATCAGGACGATATCCAGACTTATCACTTGTTTTTTGCAGATGACGAAGGGAATCCAGGAACAGATATGACATTTTTTGATTTTCCCGGTATTCCAAAAGGGTCCCATGGAACGAATGAAATTTCCAGAACGTCCTTCCGGGTGCCTAGTGATGAAGCTCTGAGTTACTGGGAGAAGCGCTTCAATCGTCTTGATGTGAAACATAAAGGTATTCAAGAACGCTTTGGAAAGAAGATCTTGCCTTTTGTGGATGTTGACGATCAATCTTATGAACTTGTTTCTGATGAAAATAATGAGGGGGTTTCTGCGGGGACGCCGTGGCAAAAAGGGCCAATTCCTTTGGAATACGCCATTGTTGGTCTGGGGCCACTCCACGTCAGGGTAGATAACATTAAATACTTCAAAGACATGTTGGAAAAGGTACTTCTATTCAAACAAATTGATCAAGAAGGTCCATTCCGTTTATTTGAAACAGGTCATGGTGGAAATGGTGCTCAAGTCATCGTAGAGTTTAACAATGTTCTGCCACCCGCACGTCAAGGGTATGGGACAGTTCACCATGCAGCTTTTCGGCTCAATAATCGGGAGGAATTGGACAATTGGGATCAATGGATGTCCCGTTCCGGATTCCGGACTTCTGGATTTGTAAATCGTCACTACTTCGGATCGCTTTATGTGAACGTAGCTCCTCAAATCTTATTTGAATTTGCGACTGACGGACCTGGTTTCATGGGAGATGAACCTTATGAAACTTTGGGCGAAATGCTTTCGCTTCCACCAAAGCTTGAGTCGAAACGTGAACAGATTGAAAATAATGTCCGCCCGATTGATACGGTGAGAAGTACAAAATTGTTTGAAAAGGAATATGAATGAGAAAGAAAAATGAGGAGTTCTCTGACTATTGGGGGCTTTTCATTTCCTGTGGATTTAAAGGTTGAGGTGTAAAAGAAGAATTATTTCATATTTGAGATTCTTTCATTTGAGGAATTTTATGACGACACTAACACAAATTTAGAATTATATGGTATTTTAAGTGTAAGCCATCTCAAAATAAAGATAATTCTAAAAGAGACGAAGGTTTGTATAGGTATAGGTGGCGGGGCCCTGGTGTAAAGCTAGGGCTTTTTATTATGATAAAATTATGCGCTTTTTAATTGATTTAGTAACTGGTCAAGCTTTTGGGACAGTCGCAAAACTTCTTCATAATCACTATTATTTTTATAAGCTTCATACATTTTTCCCCTGGTGCATTCAATATTTTTTTCAAGCGGGGACTGATTGTTCATTATTCTCACTCCTTTTCATCTTACCCAGTCATAATGTGACATGGTTTTACATGGTTCTAAAGTTTTATGAAGAAATTCGACATTTAGTATATAGGTACTATTTGGAATTCATTTTACCATTACGCAGGTCAGATGTACATATGTTACTTTACTAAACTTTATCTATTCATAAAGAAAATTGTCAGTAAATTTTTGTAATTAATGGATACTGTTATAAACTTTTTCATAAAGGTACGTAAAGGGGTATAAAAATAAAAAAATTGACATTAATTTTAATTTCAAATTCCTTGGAACGAATGTTTTTCCTTTTATACCCATCCATTCACATGTTTTGTCCCATAAGCAGGTATATAGTATAGTTAAAACGAGAGTGAGTTTTCAGAAAATAGTGTTCAAGGAAGAGAGGGGTACACCGAATGACTCAGCAAACATTTTTACTTCAGCCAAAGGTCTCAGAAGTTTTGAACAATATCAATAAAGTGATGATCGGAAAAGAGGAAGCGGCTTTATTAAGTCTTGTGGCTTTGTTGGCGAAGGGACACGTCCTGCTGGAGGAT
The DNA here is from genome assembly GCF_050971765.1 of Halobacillus sp. A1-3. NCBI lineage: Bacteria > Bacillati > Bacillota > Bacilli > Caryophanales > Bacillaceae > Halobacillus > Halobacillus sp. A1-3. The sequence goes on from NZ_JBPCEO010000003.1 coordinate 51,786, forward strand.
GTACCGGGTGTCGGAAAGACGATGCTCGTCAAGACCCTTGCAAAGTCACTGGACTGTGACTTTAAACGGATTCAGTTTACTCCAGACTTGCTTCCATCTGACGTCACTGGTGTTTCTATATATAATCCTAAAACGATGGAATTTGAATTTAGACCAGGTCCAATTTTAGGGAACATTGTGCTAGCCGATGAAATCAATCGGACATCACCAAAGACACAGTCTGCATTACTTGAGGGGATGGAAGAGACGAGCATTACGGTAGATGGAAGCCCTGTCCCGTTAAGTGATCCATTTTTTGTTATGGCGACACAGAACCCGATTGAGTACGAAGGGACGTACCCGCTTCCTGAAGCTCAATTAGATCGCTTTCTTTTAAAAATGAAAATGGGTTATCCGTCAGCCAAACAAGAGATGGAGATGCTTGCACGGACTTCAGGAGCTCACCCCATTCATTCCATCTCTTCCGTTATTACGAAAGAGGAGCTGGTTGGTCTTCAAAAAGAGGTCGAAGAGGTCTATGTTGATAAAACAGTCAACCGATACATCATCGAATTGACGACAGGAACACGTAATCATACCGGCGTTTACTTAGGCGTAAGTCCGCGTGGCTCAATTGCTTTAATGAAGGCAGCTAAAGCTTATGCTTTCACCCACGACCGCGATTATGTCGTACCTGACGATGTGCAGTATTTAGCTCCTTATGTTCTATCGCACCGGATGATTCTAACATCTGAAGCGAGGTTTGAGGGAACGACAGCTGAAGATATCATTGAAGAATTGATTTCTTCCACTTCAATTCCTGTCAAAAGGAATATTAGTGAATGAGGCAAACGTTCCAATTCGCTGCTAAGCTGATCGTCGTTGCCCTATTATTCGGTGTGCTCTTTTCCTATGCGATGTTTCAAGGTGGGTTCGTCAGCTGGTTTCTTTTTTATGCATTTCTTCCTTTTCTGCTTTACATGTTAGGTGTGCTCCTTTATCCCATCCATGATTGGAAAATTACTCGGGACTTATCGAAGCGCATTGCTACTGGAGGGGAAACAATCGATGTAGAAGTTACCTTGACACGCAGAATCCCGTTTCCGATTTATTATTGCGTAATTGAAGAGTATTTACCTGATTCTCTTAAAAAACGTGATGATCATTTAGAGAAGTACCGCCAAATGGATGAACCAGAAATTTTGGAAGAACAAAGGATCATCAAGCGCGTTATTTTCCCTTGGTTTAGGAAAAGTATTCATTATCGATATTCTCTTGACCATGTTCCAAGAGGCGAGCATTTTTTAAAAGCGGTCAGGGTGAAAACTGGAGATTTCTTCGGTTTTGTAAAAAAAGAACATGTTTATATGCTAAATAACCGTCTGCTTGTTTTTCCATTCCAGAGGCCTGTGAAATTAAAGGAACGCGTGTACAGCTTTGAACAGGGAGCCAGCCCTTCATTTAAGTTAAATGAAAAAAATACGAACATAGTCACTGGTGTTCGTGAATACATGCCAGGCGATCGATTTGCTTGGGTGGACTGGAAAACGACTGCACGGAAAAACGAAATGATGACAAAAGAGTTTGAACAGGAAAAAAGTGTGGATATGCTTGTTATATTAAATGCTGTGTATCACCCTTCAATGAATCCTGTAAGTTTTGAGGGAGCGGTTGAGTTCAGCGCTTCTCTATTGAATGAGCTGCACACGAAGTCCTCTCGAATGGCTTTTATGACTTTAGGGGATGGACGAGGGTACTTTCCGTTCCAGCAAGATTACACTCATAAACAAATGATTCAAGGCCATTTGGCTAAAATCCGACCGATTGGGCGAACGCCGTTTGCTCAGCAGCTGGAGCGCGAGCGTGCCCAAATTCCCGCTGGGATCATTGCCATGGTTGTAAGTCATCAACTCGATGCAGATATTCAGCAAGCACTAGTGAAATTATCCAAAAAGAGCAAGCGTCTTGTTTTTTTCTACGTTCGCCCTCATAAGCAGATGACATTCCAGGATCACCAAATCATCAAACAGATGAAAAATCAGGGAATCCTTGTCAATGTGCTTTCAGAGGAGCAACTGATTCAACGTGAATTCGAGGTGAACACGTAATGAATGAACAACCCCAAGAACAACAGACGTTCATCTACCGGCTTATTATTTACATTACAGGGTTCTTGCTCTTTTGTGAGTGGCTAAGGCCACTGGAATCCGTAACCAATACGAATGACGTGACGATCTTTTTCATTTATGCTGCGTTCTGCTTTTTTATTTCTTTCTTGCAAATCCAGTGGTTTCTTTCGATGCCTTTGAAACTACTTGGCATGGCTTTTATCATTGATGGCTTGTACATTGGAGAGACTATCTTCACAAGAAATTGGTTCTCTCTTGTTTATGACCAGATTATTTTCAATGCTCAAGTCATCCAAACGAGAGAATGGTGGCAGATGACTCCGTTATTTCGAAGTCTACTGTTCCTTATCCTGCTATGGCTGATGAGCTATTTGTTGTACTACTGGTTTATTGTCGCTAAGAGAATGTTTGTTTTTGTATTAATGACGCTCATTTATGTGACGGTCATTGATACCTTCACTGTCTATGACGGAAAGTGGGCAATCATTCGTACATTTATTCTCGCAATGGTGGCTTTAGGTCTATCAAGTTTCTCCAGAGAAATGGACAAGGAAGCCATTCCTTTTCACGGCTTGAAAAAAGCACACCTTTGGGCCTTGCCGCTTGTTGTGATTATCATGTTTTCAACCGTAGCAGGCTACGCTTCACCTAAGCCTGATCCTCAGTGGCCTGACCCTGTACCTTACTTGAAGAGTGCGACAGGAGGGGCTGGACCTGGCGGCAGTGGTGTCGTACAGAAAGTCGGATATGGGGAGAACGACAGCCGCCTTGGGGGTTCCTTCATTCAAGACGACACAACTGTATTCACTGCAGTTGCAGATGGAGATCGTTATTGGCGGATCGAATCAAAGGATACGTACACCGGTAAAGGATGGGAAGACACTCTAGAGGAGCCGACTACTATTGTTTCTCCGGATAATATTCCTTATGAAACCTTTTCTGAGGACGTGGAAGTCGAAGAGCAGTCCGCATTTCTTCGAATGACACGTGCCGCTGAGTTCAGGAAGCTGGTCTATCCCTATGGAACCAAGTCTGTAGCTATGGTATCCCAGGATTACAATATCCGCCTTCATGAAAACACAGGGGAAATGGATACTTTAAAGGGAGAGTCAGAGGCAAAATGGAATGAGTTTGCGATTAACTATGACTTTCCGTCCTTTGAATACAGTCAGCTTAGAGAAGCAGGTTCAGAAGACCCTGATTACATTCAGGATCGCTATTTACAGCTTCCGGATAATTTGCCGAACCGGGTGAAAAATCTCGCCAGTCAAATTGTAGAAGGCGAAGATAATCGTTACGACAGGGCAAAAGCGGTCGAGTCGTATTTTTCCTCCAACGGCTTTGAATACTCGACGACAGATGTCCCTGTTCCGAGGGAAAATCAAGACTATGTAGATCAATTTTTATTTGAATCCCAACTTGGCTATTGTGATAATTTTTCTACTTCGATGGTCGTTATGCTCAGGTCTGAAGGTATCCCTGCCCGCTGGGTAAAAGGATTTACAGGCGGAGAGCGAATTGACACGACTCAGTCGGAAGATGGCGAGGAAGTGAAGAATGTTTATGAAGTCACAAGCGGAAATGCTCACTCCTGGGTAGAAGTATATTTTCCTGACATCGGCTGGGTACCGTATGAGCCGACAAAAGGCTTTACGAATAACGCAGATTTCTACACAGAAGTAGAAACAGAAGAGGATGATTCTGCTGCTTCCGGCCAAGATGCAGAGCCACCAGAAACGAATATGGGAAATTCTCAGGAAATGGAGGATGAGCAGGCGAGTCAAAGCCAAGGTGCTCTTGGTGGTAACAGTGACCAAAGCTATACTTGGATCTGGGTGCTAGCAGGAGTTATTGGTATAGGAGGAACGATTCTGTTCTTTACCCGCTATCATTGGATGAGTTTCTTGTTAATCAGGCGTTATCGTAATAACCAGGATGAAGAAACGTATGAAAAAGCTTACCAGTATTTATTGAAAGTTTTGGAACATAAAGGAATAAAACGTCATCCCGAACAAACATTGCGAGAATATGCCCGAGTCGTCGATAGACACTATCAGTCCAATGATATGAGGCGATTGACGAATGATTATGAAAGACTTTTATATCGAAATGAACACCAAAGTGCACGATGGCCGAAAGTCACTGAATTATGGGAAAATTTAATTAAAAAAGCATTGTCTTGATTCCTCTGTTTGCGGTTGATAGAATGAATGGAAATTAGACGCATTCTTCCTTCGTATATCCTCGAGAATACGGCTCGAGAGTCTCTACCGGGGCACCGATAATGCCCTGACTATGAAGGTGGGAATCTCGTGATGTGTATCTTCATGGATGGATTTCTGCCTTCGCTTATGGTTATTTTGAACCACTAAGAGCAGAAATCCATTTTTTTATTGTACAATCATGCGTTTTATATAGGAAAAGGAGTGGAGAGAAGTGGAACAAGTTCAAGGAATGATCTTAGTACTTGATTTTGGCAGTCAATACAACCAATTAATCACTCGTCGAATCCGTGAATTCGGTGTGTACAGTGAGTTGCGTTCTCACAAAATCAGCATCGAGGAGATTAAAGAATTAAATCCGAGTGGTATCATTTTGTCCGGAGGGCCTAACAGTGTTTACGGTGAAAACAGTTTCCGTTGTGATGAGGATCTCTTTGAACTCGGGATCCCGGTGCTGGGCATTTGCTACGGCATGCAGCTGATGACTCACCATTTTGACGGGAAAGTAGAACGTGCGAAAGAGCGTGAATATGGTAAAGCGGATATCAATATTGCAGAAGATCCTGTCCTTTTCCGTAAAACGCCTAAGGAACAGACAGTCTGGATGAGTCACAGTGATAAGGTGATTGATCCACCTGCAGGCTTCCAAGTTGATGCGACAAGTCCATCCTGTCCGGTTGCGGCCATGAGCAACGACGATACGAAAATGTATGGTGTTCAGTTCCACCCGGAAGTCCGCCATTCAGAATATGGCAATGATATTTTGCGCAGCTTCGTATTTGACGTCTGTAATGCTACAGATGACTGGACAATGGAGCACGTTGTAGAAATGGAAGTCGAAAAAATTCGTGAGCAAGTTGGGGATCGCAAAGTCCTGTGTGCATTGAGCGGAGGTGTGGACTCTTCAGTAGTAGCTGCACTCATTCATAAAGCGATCGGTGATCAGTTGACGTGTATATTTGTCGATCATGGATTGCTGCGTAAAAATGAAGCCGATGACGTGATGCGTACCCTTGGTGATGGGTTCAACATGAATATCATCAAAGTGGATGCAAAGGACCGTTTCTTGAGTAAGCTGAAAGGCGTTTCCGATCCAGAAGAAAAACGTAAGATTATAGGAAATGAATTTATTTATGTATTTGATGATGAAGCAGAGAAACTGAAAGACATTGATTTTCTGGCACAAGGAACCCTTTACACGGATATCATCGAGAGTGGTACAGAAACTGCTCAAACCATTAAGTCTCACCACAATGTCGGCGGTCTTCCTGAAGATATGCAGTTTGATCTGATAGAGCCGTTGAATACATTGTTCAAGGATGAAGTGCGTGCACTTGGAACAGAGTTAGGTGTACCTGACCATATTGTTTGGCGCCAGCCGTTCCCAGGACCCGGGCTAGGAATCCGAGTATTAGGGGAAATAACTGAAGAAAAGCTAGAAATCGTTCGTGAATCTGATGCGATTCTTCGTGAAGAAGTGAAAAACGCTGGGCTCGAACGTGAAATCTGGCAATACTTCACGGCTCTTCCAGACATTCGTTCTGTCGGGGTTATGGGAGATGAGCGTACGTATGACTACACCATCGCAATTCGTGCGGTAACCTCGATTGATGGAATGACATCTGATTGGGCGCGCATTCCGTGGGAGGTCCTTGAGAAAATTTCCACCCGTATCGTTAATGAGGTCGATCACATTAACCGCGTGGTTTACGATGTGACGAGTAAGCCGCCTGCAACGATTGAATGGGAATAACGAACATTAAGTTTGTAAAATGATAATATTGTTCGGAAATAGGGTTGACGAACTTTGTCGATTGAGTGTATGATATAACCAAATCAATCAAATTAGCTACACCTTCGTATAATTTTGGGAATAGGGCCCATAAGTTTCTACCGGACCACCGTAAATTGGTCTGACTACGCTGGTGAATTGACGATACTTAAGAGAGGTTCTTCTCTTGGGGTTCGTCCATTTACGCGTAAACAGGTAGACACTCTGGGATTTTCCAGAGTGTCTTTTTTGTTAGACGCTGGTTCTATGGGAATCTTGTTGGTATCAGATAAAGAATACAACCAACCGATACCTGACGCCACAAGAGAGAAAAAGGGCACCTGTTACAAAAAGAGAAAAATGGGTGCCGGAAAAGGAAGAGGGAGGAAGTTATCATGAAGCAATATTTCAAGTTTAAGGAATTAGGCACGAATTATCGTACAGAGTTCATGGCAGGTCTAACGACTTTTCTTGCTATGGCTTATATTTTGTTCGTTAATCCTTCAACGCTAGCTCTGGATGGAATTGAACAGTTGCCGGAGGGCGTAACAAGGATTGATAAAGGTGCGGTCTTCACAGCTACGGCAATAGCAGCGGCTGTTGGTACGTTGATTATGGGGGTTTTCGCGAAGTATCCGATCGCTTTAGCTCCAGGTATGGGACTCAACGCGTTTTTTGCTTACACAGTAGTATTAGGATTTGGGATTCCGTGGGAAACGGCGCTAGCAGGTGTGTTGGCCTCTGGACTTATTTTTATCGTATTAACTGTTACCGGCCTGCGCCAAATGATCATTGATGCCATACCAGGGAATTTAAAGCTTGCGGTTGGTGCCGGTATTGGATTGTTTATCGCCTTTATCGGATTTCAAAATGCAGGAATTGTTCAAAACAGTGATGCAACACTTGTCCAGCTGGGGGATTTAACGGCTGGTCCAACTCTCCTGGCGATTTTCGGAATTATCGTATCCGTTATTTTACTTTCTCTTGGGATCAAGGGTGGCATTTTCTACGGGATGATTCTTACATCCATCGCAGGAATGGTCACGGGGTTAATCTCAGCTCCTACTGGTGTGGGTGATGTTGTTTCTGCAGCGCCTAGCGTTGCGCCGACATTCGGAGCTGCTTTCACTCACTTTGGCGAGATTTTCACTATACAAATGCTTGTGGTAATCTTAACGTTCCTATTCGTTGATTTCTTTGATACAGCTGGTACGTTGGTTGCGGTTGCGACTCAGGCTGGCTTTATGAAGGACAATAAGTTGCCTCGTGCAGGACGTGCTTTGTTTGCGGACTCTGCTGCAACCGTAGTCGGTGCGGCAGTCGGAACATCAACAACCACCTCTTATATCGAGTCGACGGCTGGTGTAGGAGCAGGGGGCCGTACCGGCTTTGCATCTATAGTCACCGCAGGGTTTTTCCTATTAGCTTTGTTCTTCTCACCATTACTTTCAGTCGTGACAGCAGAAGTGACGGCTCCTGCTCTCATTATAGTTGGAGTGCTAATGGCGTCTACTCTTAAAAATATTGATTGGGATCAGTTTGAGATCGCTGTCCCAGCATTTTTCACCATCGCTGCTATGCCACTGACGTACAGCATTGCAACAGGGATTGCAATTGGTTTCATTTTTTATCCAATTACAATGATTTTGAAAGGTCGTACAAAAGAAATCCATCCAATCATGTACTTCCTATTCATCATATTCGTATTATATTTCATCTTCTTAGCTTAATTGTAAGTGTGGAAGCGACTGAACTGAAAACTACCAACCAATGAAATAAAAAAAGAAACGGCAGTCCATCGAGGCTGCCGTTCTATTCATCTTCTATGTGGCGAATGCTGATTGGACGCTGCTTTGAAGAATCAGTGATTTGGCGGTAAAGCTGGATGACTAGTAAGCCGTGCTTGTAAGTAGCTTCAATCTTGTCATCACGGACTGGAAAAGGCAGATCGACGCTTCGTTCGAAAGTGCCGTCCGCAATTTCGGATAGGATTTGATGGCCGCCACGGTGGTTGATTTCAATTTTGCCTTTAAGCGTGAGGATGGAGTGGTCAACAAAAACATCAACGTTTTTCGGATGGTTCATGCCGGGGATGTTTACGAAACATAGTAGTTCGTTATCGTACTGATACATGTTGACATAGGGGATGGAAGGTTTCATCATGCCTTCAAAATCGCCCCAGAAATCCTGGCCAAAAAATCTGTCCAAATTGGTTTTCCAATCTTTAAATTGGTTCATCGCTTCAACCTCCAAAATTTGTCATTATTTGCGGTGGGTTTTCATTGTGCAAAGGACTTCTCATGGTTTATAGTGTATGCATGAAAAAACAGCTGGGTGAATATCTTGTGGGGACAAGATTCAGCTTTAGTTAGGAGGCTTCATGCATGTTAGAAAACCCTTGGTTAGTTATTGTCATTATTTTGGCGGTGAACATTGTCTATGTGACCTTTTTTACACTTCGAATGATCTTTACGTTAAAAGGTCAGCGCTACTTTGCAGCATTCATTAGTATGTTTGAGATCGTCATTTATGTGTTTGGTCTAGGGTTGGTGCTCGATCGTCTTGACCAGATTGAGAATGTAATTGCCTATGCTTTAGGTTATGGGCTTGGGGTAATCGTCGGGATGAAAATTGAAGAAAAGCTCGCTCTCGGTTATATTACGGTTAACGTGATTTCATCAGACCCAGATATCGAATTTACGCGTAAGCTTCGTGACAAAGGGTATGGGGTGACCAGTTGGTACGCTTATGGGATGGAAGGGGATCGTCTAGCCATGCAAATTTTGACCCCAAGAAAATATGAACTCCTCCTTTATGAAACCATACGTAACATTGATCCGAAAGCCTTTATCATTTCGTATGAGCCGAAGCAGATCCATGGCGGTTTCTGGGTGAAATCTGTAAAGAGAGGAAAGATCGAAGATGCCCAAAAAGAACAGCAAGAACAACAAGAAGCGCTTTGAAGTTGGAGAAAAGGAATCAATCGACCAGTGTCTTGACCGTATTAAAAAAGAAGGGTATATGCCGATTCGTCGTGCAGAGGAACCAATCTTTCGTGAAGAAATAAAAAATGGTGAAAAAGTTATGGAACCTGTAGGGAAAACGATCGTCTTTCACGCTGTTAAACAATAAACACGAACGTTTAAATTAAAAAACAAAAATATTGTTCGTTATTTGCGTTGACATGACTTTGTTCCTCTTGATATGATGAAGATAGAATTGCATAAACGAAACCTCATATAAGACGGGAATAGGGCCCGTTCGTCTCTACCTGGGAACCGTAAATTCCCGGACTATGAGGGGAGATTCAAGCATCTACAAATCATTTTTCTTGAGATACGTATGCCTGTTTAGCTCCTCTCTAGAAGAGGCAGTTAAACAGGCTTTTTTTAATGAAAGTGGGGATTATATGGCTAAAGTAGGCGTCATTATGGGAAGTATTTCGGATTGGGAAACGATGAAACAAGCTTGTGAAGTACTCGATGAATTAAATATTCCATATGAAAAAGAAATCATTTCTGCCCACCGCACCCCGGAAGATATGTTTACGTATGCAGAAGAGGCGAGACAAAGAGGGCTTAAGACGATTATTGCAGGGGCAGGAGGAGCGGCTCACCTGCCGGGGATGGTAGCATCAAAAACGACGCTGCCCGTCATCGGAGTACCGGTACAGTCGAAGGCTCTTCAAGGGTTGGATTCTCTTCTTTCCATCGTTCAAATGCCTGGAGGAGTCCCTGTCGCTACGGTAGCGATCGGAAGTTCAGGAGCAAAAAATGCAGGACTTTTAGCAGCGGAAATGCTTGGAGCTTTTGACGAAGAGATCGCTATGAAACTAGAAGATTATCGAAAACAAATGGTTGATAAAGTCGAAGGAATGAGGAGCGATTTACGTGGATCATAATGTCGTAAGACCCGGACAAACCATTGGTATTCTCGGAGGAGGGCAGCTAGGACGGATGATGGCGGTTACTGCCCGGCATATGGGTTACCGCATTGCAGTCATGGATCCGACGGAGGATTGTCCGTGTGCTCATGTAGCAGACGAGCATATTGTAGCTGCTTATGACGATGTGGAGGCAGCCAAACAATTGAGTAAAATCAGCGATGTAATCACATATGAATTCGAGAATGTCGACCTGGAAGTGGCGAAATTATTCGAAGCTGATGGTAAACTTCCGCAAGGTGCTTATTCTTTGGAAGTTACGCAGAATCGTTCGAAGGAAAAACAAGTAGCCGTTGATGCAGGACTTTCTGTTCCTGACTATGTCATTGTTCATACGTATGAAGAAGCGGTTCAAGCGCTTTCGACGATTGGTTTCCCGGCTGTTATTAAAACGATCAGCGGAGGTTACGACGGAAAAGGACAACTGAAGCTTGAACATGAGGAAGTGTTGGATCAGGCAGAGTCTTTCATTAAAGATGGTGGTACCTATATCGTAGAGTCCTGGCTTGCTTTTGATCTGGAAATCTCTCAAGTATTTACGCGCAGTCTAGACGGAGAGATCGCTTATTTTCCAATAGGAGAGAACCTTCATAAAAATCATATTTTACATGAAACGAGAGTGCCTGCCCGAATTTCTGATGCTGTTGTCGAAAAAGCCCAAGAAGCTGTAAGTCTACTTGCTGAGAGAATGGACATTGTTGGAACGTTTGCGGTCGAGATGTTTGTGAAGGATGATGACATTTACATTAACGAAATGGCGCCGCGTCCTCATAATTCAGGGCACTATACGATCGAGGCTTGCAACGTCTCTCAGTTTGAGCAGCACGTGAGAGCGATCTGCGGTTTGTCGTTGCTCCCGGTTCAATCGTTTCCGGCTGCAGTCATGATTAATATACTCGGAAAGCATCGAAACATTTTAATTGATAAACTAGAGCAGTACCATGGTTTTCATCTCCACGATTACGGCAAGAAAGAATCGCGCCAGAACCGTAAGATGGGGCACGTAACATTCATAGGAAACAATTTAGATGAAATCGATGAACGAATTGTAGAAAACCAAATTCATTTATGGTAGTCAACGAGGAGGAAGACGATGATTGAACGTTACACAAGACCCGAAATGGGCAGCATTTGGACCGAGGAAAACCGCTATCAAGCATGGCTTGAAGTTGAGCTTCTAGCTTGTGAAGCCTGGAGTGAGCTTGGAGTTATCCCTAAAGAGGACGTGGAAAAGCTTCGTGAAAAAGCATCCTTTGATGTCGAGCGCATTCATGAAATTGAAGCAGAGACACGTCACGACGTGGTCGCTTTTACAAGAGCGGTATCAGAAACCGTTGGCGAAGAGCGTAAATGGGTTCACTACGGTCTCACCTCCACAGACGTTGTGGATACGGCGTTGTCTTATCAATTAAAGCAGGCGAACGAAATTATTCGCAAAGACCTCGTAAATTTTATTGAAATTCTTGGTGAAAAAGCGAAAGAACATAAACATACTGTCATGATGGGGCGGACACACGGTGTTCATGCTGAGCCCACGACATTTGGGTTGAAGCTCACGCTTTATTATGAAGAAATGAAGCGTAACCTTGAGCGATTGGATCTTGCGATTAAAGGCATACAAGTCGGCAAGCTTTCTGGAGCTGTCGGCACCTATGCCAACATCGATCCATACGTAGAAGAGTACGTTTGCGGAAAGCTTGGACTTGAAGCGGCACCTGTTTCTACTCAGACGCTGCAACGTGACCGTCATGCTCACTACGTTTCGACTTTGGCTTTAATTGCAACTTCTATTGAGAAAATTGCCGTTGAAATTCGCGGTTTACAGAAAACAGAAACTCGTGAAGTTGAGGAATTTTTCGCTAAAGGGCAAAAAGGGTCCTCAGCGATGCCTCACAAACGGAACCCGATCGGATCTGAGAACATGACGGGAATGGCACGTGTCCTGCGCGGTGAAATGCTGACCGCTTTTGAAAATGTTCCGTTATGGCACGAGCGTGATATCTCGCATTCTTCTGCTGAGCGAGTCATTTTACCTGATGCGACAATCGCTATTAATTACATGCTGAACCGTTTTGGAAACATTGTGAAGAATTTAACCGTCTTCCCTGAGCGGATGCAGGAAAACATGGAGAAAACCTATGGCTTAATCTTCTCCCAGCGTGTCCTGCTTACGTTGATTGATGAAGGCATGGTCCGTGAAGAGGCCTATGATCTCGTTCAGCCGAAAGCGATGGAAGCATGGGAGCGCGGTGTTCCATTCCGAGAACTGATTGAAGCAGATGACAAGATTACATCAACGTTGTCTCAAGAGCAGTTGGACGCTTGCTTTGACTACAAGCATCACCTGAAAAACGTAGACCGCATCTTTGACCGCATCGGCCTGTAATATTATTTCCAATATCTGTATGACCTGAGGTGAAACTGTTTCACCTCAGGTCATACATAAATTACCAATTCGAGTGAGGTGTTCCACATGAAGGGTTCGTTGTTATATGAAGGAAAGGCGAAGAAAGTTTACCACGTCAATGATCACGAAGATCAATTGATTTTATCTTATAAAAATGATGCCACTGCATTTAATGGAAAGAAAAAAGATCAGTTTGAGGGTAAAGGACGCCTGAACAACTTGATTACCTCGAAAGTCTTTGAATATTTGAAACAGCACCAAATTGACTCCCACTTTATTAAAGCGTTGAACGATACCGAACAGCTTGTTCAGAAGACTACCATCATCCCACTAGAAGTGGTTGTTCGCAATGTTGCTGCCGGGAGCATCACTCGCCGCCTCGGTATCCAGGAAAAAACACGCTTTACCCCGCCTATTGTTGAATTGTTTTATAAAAAAGATGAACTCAATGATCCGATCATCAACGATGTCCATGCCTACCACCTGACAGACATCACTGAACAAGAATTGGTCTTCATCAAAGAAATGGCTCTCACCGTTAACGAACAGCTCACCAAGCTTTTCAAAGAAGCGAACTTGCAGCTTGTTGATTTCAAACTGGAATTCGGACGACTCGCTGACGGGACGATTGTTCTTGCTGATGAAGTTTCCCCCGACACATGCCGTCTCTGGGACCTGGAAACTGGCGAGAAAATGGACAAAGACGTGTTCCGTGAAAACATCGGCGATTTAATCTCAACCTACGAAAACATATTACAACGACTGGAGGCAAACACACATGCGTAAAGTAAAGATTTACATCACATTAAAAGAAGGCGTACTTGATCCACAAGGAAAGGCTGTTCAAAATTCTCTTCACTCTCTTGAATATAAAAACGTCAACGAAGTACGGGTTGGAAAATATATGGAAGTGATGCTTGAGGATGCGGAAAACCTTGAGGAACAAATCGATAAAATGTGTGACCAGCTTCTAGCAAACCCGGTCATTGAAGACTATACGTACACAATCGAGGAGGTTGTCTAAGTGAAGTTTGCCGTCGTTGTATTTCCCGGTTCAAACTGTGACCGTGACATGTATTATGCAGTGAAGGATGCGCTTGGCGAAGAAGCTGATCTCGTATGGTATAAGGAAGCTGATCTATCAAACTATGACTCTATTCTCTTGCCAGGAGGTTTCTCTTATGGAGACTACCTTCGCTCAGGTGCGATTGCGTCAACCTCTGATATCATCGAGCAGATCCGTTCAGCAGCGGAAGCTGGGAAGCCGATTCTAGGTGTTTGCAACGGATTCCAAGTCCTGCTTGAAATGGGACTGCTTCCAGGAGCGATGCTTCCTAATAAACATCTAAAATTCATGTGCCACTATGAAACGCTTATTGTAGAAAACGCGGAAACCCTTTTTACCAACCAATATGATGAAAAAGAAAGAATCAGCATCCCGATCGCTCATGGGGATGGGAACTATTATTGTGACGAACAAACGTATCAAACTTTGAAAGAAAACAACCAGATCGCTTTCACTTATGAGAAGAACCCGAACGGCTCTGTCGGAGATATTGCAGGCATTACGAACAAAGCTGGCAATGTACTAGGTATGATGCCGCACCCGGAACGTGCTGTTGAGAGCCTTCTAGGAAACGAAGACGGATTACGATTATTTCAGTCCATTTTGACACATTGGAGGAATAGACATGCCATCAATGCTTGAGATCAGCCCAGAGCAAATCGAAGAACAACGCCTTTATAGTGATATGGGATTGAGCGATGACGAATTTCAATCCATCAAAAAAATCCTAGGTCGCAAGCCAAATTATACCGAAACAGGTTTGTTCTCGGTGATGTGGTCCGAGCACTGCAGCTATAAGAATTCTAAACCGCTGTTACGGAAATTTCCGACAGAAGGTCCTCAAGTGCTACAAGGTCCCGGTGAAGGTGCAGGAATCATCGACATCGGTGATGAGCAGGCAGTCGTGTTCAAAGTGGAAAGCCACAATCACCCGTCCGCAGTTGAGCCCTATCAAGGTGCAGCGACAGGGGTCGGCGGAATCCTTCGTGACGTCTTCTCCATGGGCGCGCGTCCTGTTGCTTTACTAAATTCACTAAGATTTGGTTCCCTTCAGCAGCCGCGTGTTAAATACTTATTTGAAGAAGTTGTCCGCGGTATCGCTGGCTACGGAAACTGTGTCGGCGTCCCTACGGTCGGTGGAGAAGTTCAGTTTGATAATGCCTATAACGGCAATCCTCTTGTTAATGCGATGTGTGTCGGTCTGATTGATCATAAAGATATTCAAAAAGGGATTGCAGCTGGTGTCGGGAATACCGTCATGTACGTCGGTGCGAAAACAGGGCGCGACGGCATCCATGGAGCGACTTTTGCATCGGAAGAATTGTCGGAAGAGTCCGAAGAAAAACGTCCTTCTGTTCAAGTCGGTGATCCATTTATGGAGAAACTGTTAATAGAAGCTTGCCTTGATGTCATCCACCATGAAGCGCTTGTAGGCATTCAAGATATGGGAGCAGCAGGTCTTACTTCATCGGCTAGTGAAATGGCGAGTAAAGCCGGTACGGGAATGACGATGAATTTGGATCACGTGCCACAGCGTGAACAGAATATGACAGCTTACGAAATGATGCTGTCCGAATCGCAAGAACGTATGCTTCTCGTCGTTGAAAAAGGCCGGGAAGAGGAAATTGCGCAAGTATTCCGTAAGTACAATTTAGAAGCTGTAGCGGTCGGCGAAGTAACTGATACGAAGCGTTTCCGCCTTGAACATCACGGCGAAGTTGTTGCAGACGTTCCTGTAGATTCGCTTGCTGAAGACGCTCCGGTGTACCATCAACCGTCTAAGGTTCCTGCTTACTATCAAGAATTCCAAGCGATGGAAAACTACGTACCCGCTATAACAGATTATCGCCAAACACTAATAGACCTTTTAAAACAGCCAACCATTGCGAGTAAAGAATGGGTCTACGACCAGTATGATTCTATGGTACAGACGAACACGGTTGTTACACCAGGTTCTGATGCCGCTGTTATTAGGGTTCGCGGAACGAATAAGGCACTTGCAATGACGACTGATTGTAATTCCCGCTACATTTACGTTGATCCGGAAACAGGCGGGAAGATCGCTGTCGCAGAAGCAGCCCGTAACATTGTTTGTTCAGGCGGACGTCCATTAGGCATCACAGATGGTCTCAACTTTGGTTCACCAGAGAATCCGGAAATCTTTTGGCAAATGGAAAAAAGTGTTGAGGGTATGAGTGAAGCTTGTAGAGAGCTGGATACGCCGGTTATTAGCGGAAACGTATCTTTGTATAATGAATCTTTTGGCGGTAAAGCAATATATCCAACACCGATTGTTGGAATGGTTGGGTTAATTGACGAAACAGGTCATATTACCCAGTCACACGTGAAACAATCCGGAGATTTGATTTATATTGTCGGTAAAACGAATCCTGAGTTCGGAGGCAGTGAGCTTCAAGGCATGCTTGAAGGACGCCACTTTGGGAAAGCACCAGCCATAGATCTGGAAATAGAATCACGCCGCCAGAATCAGGTGCTAACAGCGATCCGATCTGGTCTTATAGAATCCGCCCATGATTTAGCTGAAGGCGGTCTTGGGGTAGCCCTAGCGGAGAGCCTGTTTGATCAGGAGCTCGGTTGTGAAGTGTATGTTGAAGGCGATGTTACAACAGCTTTATTCTCTGAAACCCAGTCGCGCTTTCTGATCTCAGTCAAACCAGAAAATAAGAGAGCGTTTGAGCAAGCGGTGACAGACGCACGTTTAATCGGAACTGTAACCCATGACGGCATTTATCGTGTGAAAGCTGGTGATCAATTGGTTTTGGAAGAGCAGACATCTGTGCTGAAACAAACTTGGAAAGGAGCTATTCCATGCTTGGTGAAATCAAAGGCTTAAACGAAGAGTGCGGCATTTTTGGGATATGGGGACATCAGGAATCGGCTCAACTGACATATTATGGGTTACATGCATTGCAGCACCGCGGGCAAGAAGGGGCTGGAATTATCACGAGCGATGGAGAACAATTGAAGCTCGCGAAAGGGCACGGTCTAATCAACGAGGTTTTTTCTCAACATCAATTGGAGGAGCTGAAAGGTCATGCTTCCATGGGCCATGTCCGTTATGCGACGGCAGGAGACGGGGGTTATGAAAACATACAGCCCCTTTTATTCCGTTCTCAAACAGGCGGACTTGCACTTGCCCACAATGGGAACCTCGTCAATGCCCAAGCGCTGAAAAACCAGCTTGAAGCACAGGGCAGCATTTTACAGACGACTTCCGATACAGAAGTCGTCGCTCATTTGATCAAACGGGCACGACACCTGGAACTTGATCAAGCGATCGCAGAAGCGCTCTCCATGATCAAAGGGGCCTATGCATTTCTAATGATGACCGAGGATAAAATGTTCGTTGCCAATGATCCGCGTGGGTTACGCCCGCTATGTCTTGGTCATTTGGGGGAATCATGGGTAGTCTCTTCAGAAACATGTGCATTCGATATTATCGGTGCAACATATGACCGTGAAGTTAAGCCTGGGGAATTGCTGATCATCTCAGATGAAGGTGTGGAATCCAAACGTTTCTCAGCACCAATCCAGCGTACGCTTTGCTCAATGGAATACGTTTATTTCTCTCGTCCGGACAGCAACTTAGATGGGAAAAATGTCCACGCATCCAGGAAACGTATGGGGAAAGCCTTGGCTAAAGAATCACCAATTGAAGCCGATGTCGTAACGGGAGTGCCGGACTCAAGTATTTCAGCTGCCATCGGATACGCCGAAGAAGCTGGACTTCCGTATGAGCTTGGGTTGATTAAGAATCGTTATGTCGGTAGAACATTCATTCAGCCGTCTCAAGAGCTTCGGGAACAAGGGGTGAAAATGAAGTTGTCCGCGGTGAGAGGAATCGTCGAAGGAAAACGCGTCGTAATGGTTGATGACTCGATCGTTCGCGGGACAACGAGCCGACGAATTGTAAAGATGCTGAAGGAAGCGGGAGCGAAGGAAGTGCACGTGCGAATCGCCTCTCCTCCGATTAAGAACCCTTGTTATTACGGTATTGATACCTCAAACAGCGGTGAACTGATCGCCGCTAATAACACAGTTGAAGAAATTGAAGAGCAAATTGAAGCGGACAGCTTAGCCTATCTAACTCCGGAAGGCTTGAATGAAGCCATATATGAAGGGGAAGAGTCGATGGAGCACGGTGGCTGCATGGCTTGTTTTACCGGAAACTATCCGACGGAGATTTATCCGAATACGGTTCACCCATATGAAAAAGCGTAAAGAAATGGAGGAGCAGCGATGAGCCAATCCTATAAACAGGCTGGGGTCGATGTTGAAGCGGGCTACGAAGCCGTCGACCGTATGAAAAAACACGTACAGCGAACGATGCGCAAAGAAGTGCTCGGCGGCCTTGGTGCTTTTGCCGGACTGTTTGACATAAGCGAGATGACTTACGAAAAACCAGTGCTTGTCACAGGAACCGACGGCGTCGGCACTAAGCTGAAGCTTGCATTCCAAATGGATAAGCACGACACGATTGGGATCGATGTTGTAGCGATGTGTGTGAATGACATCGTTGCACAAGGAGCAGATCCACTTTTATTTCTTGACTACATTGCCTGTGGAAAAAATGAACCCGAGCGAATCGAGCAGATCGTCAAAGGGATTGCTGATGGTTGTGAACAGTCGGGTGCTGCTCTTGTTGGAGGAGAAACAGCTGAAATGCCAGGCATGTATGAGCTTGATGAGTATGACCTTGCCGGTTTTGTCGTCGGAATGGCGGACAAAGACAGTATCATCACAGGGGACTCGATTCAGCCTGGCGACATGTTGATTGGGCTCCCATCAACGGGCGTCCACTCAAACGGTTTTTCCCTGGTCAGGAAGATCATCGACAACAGTGGACTCGATTTGAATAAAACTTATCCTAAATTCAGCCGTCCACTTGGCGAGGAGTTACTCACCCCGACGAACATTTATGTAAAAGCGATTCAAAGCTTGAGAGAAGCCGTCAGCGTTAAAGGGCTCGCCCATATTACAGGCGGTGGCTTTTATGAGAACGTTCCCCGTACTTTGCCGGAAGGGCACGGAGCACTTATCGAACCGAACAGCTGGCCTGTACTGGAGATTTTTAACTTTTTACAAAAAGAAGGCAGCATTCCTCATGATGATATGTACGGCATCTTTAATATGGGAATCGGTATGGTTGCCGTTGTCGCCGAAGAGGAGACTGAAGCAGCTCTTGCTTCCCAGGAGAATGCTTTTGTTATCGGAAAAGTCACAGAACAGGAAGGAATTCGCTGGTCATGATGAAATTAGCTGTATTTGCTTCAGGTACCGGTTCGAATTTTGACGCTATCATCCAGGCCATTGAAGAAGGAAAGCTTGATGCGCAAGTTTCTCTTCTTGTTTGCGACCGGGTGGGGGCACCTGTTATTGAGAAAGCACAGCGCCAATCTGTTGATACGGTTGTTTTTACGCCGAAGGTTTATGAAAATAAAGCGGCTTATGAGCGAGCTTTACTTGAAGATTGTCGTACAAGAGATATCGATTACATCATTCTTGCCGGCTATATGCGCTTAATTGGACCAACATTGCTTGAGCCTTATCAAAACCGGATTCTGAACATCCATCCATCGCTTTTACCAGCATTCCCTGGAAAGGATGCCATCGGACAGGCGTTCCAGAAGCGTGTGAAGATTACGGGTGTCACCGTTCATTTTGTGGATGACGGGATGGACACAGGACCGATTATCGATCAGGAAGCGATCCGGATTGAAGAGACCGATACCGAAGAAGATGTAAAAAGAAAGATTCAAGCGGTCGAGCATCGCCTATATCCAGAAGTTATTCAATCACTACTCGTCAAGGAGGAATCTCTATGAAAAAGCGCGCCTTACTCAGCGTATCAAATAAGCAAGGGTTAACCGATTTTGCTAAACAACTACACGAACTAGACTATGAGCTTGTTTCTACAGGGGGCACCAAACGAGTCATCGAGGAAGCTGGCATTCCGGTTCGTTCGATTTCAGAAATTACGGAGTTCCCGGAAATCATGGATGGTCGCGTCAAAACCCTGCACCCATCTGTTCACGGAGGCCTGCTTGCTAAACGAAGCAATGACGACCATATGAATCAGATCGAGGAGCTTGGTATCCAACCGATCGACCTTGTTGCTGTCAACTTGTATCCGTTTAAAGAAACGATTGCAAAAGAAGACGTTACAGAAGCAGAAGCCATTGAAAACGTTGATATCGGTGGTCCGACAATGCTCCGTGCAGCTGCAAAAAGTTTTGAAGATGTGGCTGTAGTGGTCGACCCAACTGATTACGAGGAAGTCATCGAAGGATTGAAAGCTGAAAACTTAAGCTATGAAGTACGTCGTAAGCTGGCTGCGAAAGTGTTCCGTCATACAGCCAACTATGATGCAATGATCGCTGAATACTTCACGACCTTAACAGAAGAAGCTTATCCAGAAACGTATTCCGTTACGTATGAAAAAGTTCAGTCCTTACGTTATGGAGAGAATCCTCATCAGTCTGCTTCTTTTTACAAAAAAGCCAACTATGAAGGGGCATCACTTGCCAATGCCGAGCAGCTGAACGGAAAAGAACTGTCCTACAACAACATACAGGATGCAAATGCTGCCCTAGAAGTAGTGCTCGAATTCAATCAGCCCGCAGCCGTTGCAGTGAAGCACATGAATCCTTGTGGTGTAGGTGTCGGTGATACACTCTATGACGCTTACGTGAAAGCTTATGAAGGAGATCCCGTTTCCATCTTTGGCGGAATTGTCGCGTTGAACCGTGAAGTCGACGCAGACACAGCGGCTAAACTGAAAGAGATCTTCCTGGAGATCATCATTGCACCATCTTTCAGTCAAGAAGCGCTTGATTTATTAACGAAGAAAAAGAATCTTAGACTGTTAACTGTAGATATGAAGAAGCCTAAAGCGCAAACGCATAAGCTGACAAGCGTTGGCGGTGGCTTACTTGTCCAGGATACTGACGAAGGTTCTTTAGATGATGTAGAACTTGAAATCGCAACGGATCGGGAGCCGACAGAGCAAGAACTGCATGACTTGAAACTCGGATGGAAAGTCGTGAAACATGTGAAGTCGAATGCGATCGTCGTTGCCAAAGGAGACCGGACAGTAGGAGTTGGTGCAGGCCAGATGAACCGTGTAGGTGCAGCTAAAATCGCACTTGAACAGGCAGGGGACAAAGCGGAAGGGAGCATCATGGCATCTGACGCATTTTTCCCAATGCCAGATACGGTGGAAGCAGCTGCAGAAGCTGGTGTAAAAGCGATTATACAGCCGGGTGGATCGAAGCGTGATCAGGATTCAATTGATGCTTGTAATAAGCATGGCGTGGCAATGGTCTTTACTAGAATGCGTCACTTCAAACATTAAATCACAGGGGTGAATAGGATGAATATTTTGGTGATCGGTCGTGGAGGCCGTGAGCATAGTCTGATACAGAAGCTAGCTGAGAGCAAACAGGCAGACAAGATTTTTGCTGCACCAGGGAACGCTGGTATGGAAGAAGTTGCTGAGCGGGTTGCGATACCTGAGACCGATCAGAAGAAGCTTGTTACTTTTGCGAAAGAAAATGGAGTAGACCTAACGATAGTCGGACCTGAAAATCCTTTACTTGAAGGGGTTGTCGATATCTTCCAATCGGCAGGGCTGAAGGTTTTTGGACCGACTTATGCAGCCGCTATGATTGAAGGAAGTAAGCATTTTGCTAAACAGATCATGTCGAAGTATGAGATACCTACGGCAGACTACCAGGCATTCACAAATTTAGAAGCGGCTAAAGGTTACATTCGTGAAAAAGGCGCACCAATTGTTGTCAAAGCTGACGGGCTGGCAGCAGGAAAAGGTGTGGTCGTTGCGGATAAAGTGGAGGAGGCGCTAAAAGCAGCTGAGGATATGCTTGAAAAAGGGCAGTTTGGCGAGGCAAGCAAAGAAATCGTCGTTGAGGAATTTTTGCAAGGAGAAGAGTTTTCTCTGATGGCGTTTGTCAATGGAGCTAACGTGTACCCGATGATTCCTGCAAAAGATCACAAGCGTGCATTTGAAGGGGATCATGGTCCAAATACTGGCGGCATGGGTGCGTTTGCTCCCGTTCCAGAACTGCCCGAAGCGGATTATCAGACTGCGGTCGAATCCATCCTGAAGCCTGCGGCAGATGCACTTGTCGAAGAAGGGCGTCCGTTTACCGGAATTCTCTATGCAGGGCTGATTCAGACAGATAAAGGCCCGAAAGTGATTGAATTCAATGCGCGTTTTGGTGATCCTGAGACGCAGGTAGTCTTACCTCTATTAGAAAACGACCTTGTCCAGGTGATTGTAGATGTGCTGAATGAGAAAGATCCTGAACTACGTTGGGCAGATAAAACTTGCGCAGGTGTGGTTGTTGCTTCGAGCGGCTATCCGGGGGGATATGAGAAAGGGCGGCCCGTTCCTGTTGTAAGTGGAAAAACTCACGTCTATACAGTGCATGCGGGTACGGAAATAAGCGAGCATGGCTATGTATCCAGTGGAGGGCGTGTCCTACTCGTTGGAGCGGTAGAGAATAGCCTCCCTCAAGCACTGGAAGAAGTCTATGAACATTTACAGATGTTCGAAGGCAATAAAGACTTTTACTACAGACGTGATATCGGAATTTCATCGATTTCGTCGACGCATCCCTACGTAAAATAGAGCGGCTATGGTGCCAATAACTGTTACAATCACGAATCCGACATCAGTGAAGTATTCTAAAAAATCCATATCGTTTTCATCCTTTATAGAAAGGACGGGGATTGTCCCCGTCCTATTTTATTTATGTCCTCAGACAATTGGCGAAAGTTCCTTGTTAAATAGTGCAAGGAGCACGGGAAATGATGCACCCTAGCTTTTACATTACTTCTTCAGTAAATTCTTGATCCCAATCTTCCTCTATACCGTCATCTTCATAAACGATCTCATCGTACATTGCTGTCATCGGGCAGTAGCGAACGATTCCTTCCGCCACCTTCATTGCTGCAATGATAACCATCATACGCTGAACAAACGAATCCTCCTGCTTCTGGCCTTGCATTGACAAAAATGTCAGCATGCTCAGCCCAGCAGTGATACGAACCATAGAGTTGATAATCCCGATATTTTGTATCACGTAGGTTCCTCCTTAGCAGATAGGGTTTTCCTGTGTTACGATAGAACATATTGAAACAAGGAGGACGCTCCATGAATGAAACACGATTCCGTTGGCGTAACCGGCAGTTGCGTGAACATGCGGCTGTCATCGATGGCACACAAGCGCCAACTAAACTGATCAAAAATACAACCTATTTGAACGTATATATGAAACAATGGATGACAGGGCATATCTGGCTGTATGAGGATCGTATCCTCTACACAGGACCGGAGCTTCCTGCGAATACAGACGGAACAGAAATCATTGATGGGAAGGACAGTTATATTGTCCCGGGCTACGTTGAGCCTCACGCCCATCCGTTTCAGTTATATAATCCCCGAAGCTTGGCGGAATATGCAGCCAGGACAGGGACCACCACGCTGATTAATGATAATCTTATGTGGCTTTTTTTAACAGAAAAAGAGAAAGCGTTTTCTTTATTGGAAGAATTCATGGATCTTCCCGCAACGATGTACTGGTGGGCGCGTTTTGACCCTCAGTCCGTGCTCAGGGAAGAAAAGAAACAGCACTTTGATGAACAGGTGCTCTCATGGATTGAACATGATGCAGTCATCCAGGGCGGAGAATTGACGGCATGGCCAGATGTTCTCTACGGCGGTGACGAACAAATTCTTCATTGGATGCAGGAAACGAAGCGGGCAAGAAAACCGCTGGAAGCCCATCTTCCTGGTGCTTCACAAAAAACACTTGTCAAAATGAGACTGCTTGGCATGGACTCAGAGCATGAATCGATGACGGCGGAAGACGTGATCAAACGTCTCGAGGTTGGTTACCAGACCGGACTTCGCTATTCCTCTATTCGCCCTGACCTTCCCGATATTCTTAAGGGACTGAAAAAGCATAATCATACCCACTTCGATCATATGATGTACACAACGGACGGGTCTACGCCTGGCTTTTATCGTGAAGGATTGATCAATCAATGTATTCAAATTGCGATTGAAGAAGGTGTTCCGGTCCTGGATGCATATATGATGGCGACTTATCAGCCAGCCCGGCATTTTGGTATTGAAAATCGGGTTGGAAGTGTTAACGCAGGGAGAGTGGCTCACCTCAACTTTTTGAAAGATCCGAAAGACCCGACTCCTCATTCAGTTATTGCAAAAGGAGAATGGGTGAAGCGGGATGGCGAGATGATTCAAACCGATTCAACGATTCCTTGGGAGAAAAATGGTGTGACCCCGTTATCGTTGGATTGGGAGGTAGCAAAAGGGGATATGCAGTTCTCAATGCCGATTGGAATGGAAATGATTAATGATGTGATCATGAAGCCGTACGCAATCGATATTGACGCCTCAGCAGAACGTCTGTCTCACGAGACAAATGAAGCTTTCCTCATGTTTATGGACAGGGATGGCGAGTGGACAGTCAATACGTTGTTGAAGGGTTTCACTAACTCTCTAGGGGCAATTGCCAGCTCTTATTCCAATACAGGCGATTTGATCCTTATCGGAAAATCACGTTCTGACATGAAAAAAGCCTTCCAAAGGATGAAAGAACTCGGAGGCGGAATTGTGCTCGTGAATGATGGAAAAGTGACCTTTGAACTTCCTCTTCCATTAGGCGGTGTCATGTCTGATTTGCCACTTCCAGAGCTTATGGAAAAGGAATCAAATTTGAAACAACACTTGAAATCTCACGGTTTTTCTTATTCCGATCCAGTCTACACACTGCTCTTTTTATCTTCCATGCATTTGCCTTACATCCGTATCACGCCACTTGGTATCATGGATGTGAAAAAGAAAGAGGTACTCTTTCCCTCGATAATGCGTTAAAATAAAAGAGGGAAGTGTTAAAATTGAGAAAGCTTACGTTTTTAAGTGTCACCGTTCTCACCCTGGTTCTACTTAGTGCCTGTGCATCTGTAGGAAAAGGGATGGAAAAAGAACAAGAGACGACGGTTGAACAAGAACCAAAAGAGATAGAAGGTTCACAAGACAAAGAACAACAGCAAACGGACGACAACATATATCCTTTAACAGGACAAGCGATGGATGAAGTCAGTCATCATCGGGTCATTGGTGTAATGGTCAATAACCATACGAAGGCAAGGCCGCAGTCGGGCCTAAGCCAGGCAGATATCGTCTATGAAGTGTTGGCAGAAGGGCAGATCACACGCTTCCTCGCTTTGTTTCACAGCCGGATTCCTGATACAATTGGACCGGTAAGAAGCGCGAGGCCATACTATTTCGAAATCGCTTCGGCTTTTAATTCGGTTTATTTTTATCATGGAGCAGCAACAGCTATTAACCGTCAGATTGCAGCCAATGGTATTCATTATCTGGATGGATCGATGTATGACAACAATGGCTGGTTGTTTCAGCGATCTTCAGAGCGGTCAGCACCGCACAATTCCTATTTGATTACAGCAGGGCTGGATCAGGCGCTGACCAATAAAGAATATCCTCGGGACCATGAAATCGCTCCACTTCCATTTTCAAAAGAAAACCAGGTTATAAATGGAACGGATGCCAAGGATGTGACCATCACCTACTCCGGACATCCCGAAGAGGTCGTCACGTTCACCTATGATGAGGCGAGCGGCCAGTATTTGCGTTCGAGTGATGGAAAACCTTCATTT
Source organism: Halobacillus sp. A1-3 (assembly GCF_050971765.1). NCBI lineage: Bacteria > Bacillati > Bacillota > Bacilli > Caryophanales > Bacillaceae > Halobacillus > Halobacillus sp. A1-3. The sequence continues at coordinate 77,051 of NZ_JBPCEO010000003.1, forward strand.
GATGCCGCCAATGAAGAACGTCTTGCTGTTGATAATGTAATGATCGTCGAAGCCGAACATCAAATCATCGATAGCAAAGGCCGGCGGGACATTGATTTAACATCCGGTGGAAAAGGGTATTTAATACAAAAAGGGAAAGTAAAAGAAATAACATGGAAAAATATCGATGGACGCATTTTGCCCTTTGACAATGAAGAGCCATTATCCTTTGTTCCAGGGCAGACGTGGGTAAATATCACTCCTAAGAATGCAGCCATCACTATTAACGATTAGAGGAGGACTGATGCTATGCAAATAGATAAACTACGAGGAAAAACACTTGACCAGCTTTTTGAAGCCATCTTATCCCTGCAAAATGTAGAAGAATGCTACGAGTTCTTTGATGACTTAGCGACAATGAATGAGGTGCAGTCACTCGCACAGCGTCTAGAAGTTGCACGGATGTTGAGAGAGGGCTACACGTATCATAAGATTGAGACGGAAACAGGAGCCTCAACGGCGACGATTTCCCGCGTGAAGCGCTGCTTGAACTATGGGAATGATGCCTACACGCTTGCACTTGATCGAGTGCAGGAAAAGAAAACTGAATAGGTTTGGGAAGGGCTGCCTCTCATTGAGCAGTCTTTTTTTGTTTGAGTCCGGGCTGACATAAAAGCCCCATGCCGCGTTTACTAATATAATTCACCTTCTAAGATGAGCTTGACAAGCATACGCTAGAAAAAACTTGTCTATCTTGAAGGGGATTTTTATAATGAAGTCCTTTCTTAAAAAAGGAATAGCGATTATTGCTGGAAGTCTGCTCTTGTCGCTCGGAATTAACTTTTTTCTAATCCCTGATCATGTGCTTGACGGCGGTATGATCGGACTTGGCCTCATCGCTAATTACGTATGGGGACTCAAAGTCGGCTTTACGATCATTTGCTTCAGCATACCAATATTTACGCTGGCGTGGTTCCATTATCGGGCTTATTTTTATAACAGTCTCCATGGACTGCTCGTTTCCTCTCTTTCGATCGATGTTTTGAGCGGTCTTCGCGACTATCACCTGGCACTCGATCCGGCGGTGAGTTCTATCCTGGGGGGAGCACTAGTGGGCGGTGGTATCGGATTAATGCTTCGGAATAAGACGAGCACGGGCGGTACAGACCTTCTCGCTCAGATGATATCCGATTGGCTGAAGATGAACGTCGGCTTTGTTATTTTTGCATTCGATTTATTAATCATAGGTGTAAGCGGCTACCTTTTTTCCACACAAACGCTCCTGCTGTCGACGATTACGATTTTGAGTGTTGCTCTGGTTACGATGCTGTGTACCTCTTCAAGGTTTCTTCATCATGCAACCCCTCACTAAAAACTGCTTTCTTTGGGAGGCGGTTTTTTTGCTGAAAAAGGAGATCGGGAACAATCACAATGAGTTAGGGAACAATACCCTCACGTTAAGTGACAAGCCAGACTAGCTAGGTAACAATTCTCTCTCCACACACGCCGCTAATCAAAAAACTTCATCAATTTTTATTGGTCGTATCCATTCATTCCATGTAGCAAAGTTTGCTATAATGAGTGAATGGATATCTGTTTTTTTGGAGGACAGAAATGGACAAATTGAACGAGTGGGATCATGTGTTTAAGCTTGATCCCAACAAAAAGATTAGCGACCACGACCTGCAGTCCGTTTGCGAATCAGGCACAGACGCGATCATTGTAGGTGGAACGGATGGAGTCACATTTGAAAATGTACATGATCTATGGGAACGGCTTGAGCCTTATGCGGTTCCTTGTCTAATGGAAATCTCGGATATAGAAGCAATCACCCCAGGGTTCGATGGTTACCTTATTCCGATTGTCCTGAACAGTCAGGACAAGAAGTGGATGCTGGATACCCAGCATCACGCAGTGAAAGAATATGGAGACATCATCGACTGGAAGAGCATGGCCACAGAGGGGTATTGCGTGTTGAATCCTGATGCAAAAGTGTTCCAGCATACTGATTGCTATCTACCCGATGACGAAGACGTTCTTGCATATGCACGTATAGCGGAGCATCTCTTCCAAATACCCATTTTTTACTTAGAATACAGCGGAACTTACGGGGATCCAAAGCTCGTTGAAAGGATTGCCGAAGAACTGAAACAAACCACATTGTTTTACGGCGGTGGCATCCAATCACCTGAGCAGGCTCGGGAAATGAGTGCTCATGCGGATGTGATCGTCGTCGGAAATATCATTTATGAAAATATACACGCCGCATTGGAAACGGTGCAGGCGGCAAAATCAACCTAAGGATGGTGGACCATGACACAAGCAATGAATCCTTTAGTAAAAGGTTTGAACGAACAGCAACGAAACGCAGTGATCCATACCGAAGGACCACTTTTGATTATGGCAGGGGCAGGAAGTGGTAAGACACGTGTACTTACTCACCGTATCGCTTACTTATTAAGTGAAAAAGATGTAGCGCCTCGGAACATTTTGGCAATTACATTTACAAATAAAGCCGCACGCGAAATGAAAGAGCGTGTCGAGAGCCTTGTAGGCAAGGACGGAGAAAAAATCTGGATGTCAACGTTTCACTCGATGTGCGTAAGAATTCTTCGTCGTGATATCGATCGTATCGGCTACGACAGAAACTTTTCTATTTTGGATTCCAGTGACCAGCTCTCTGTGATCAAGCAGGTGCTTAAGGAAATCAATCTTGACCCGAAAAAATGGGATCCACGCGCGATGTTAGGTGCGATCAGTAATGCGAAAAACGAATTAATGACAGCCGAAGACTATGCGAAGCAGGCTGGGAATATGCACGAAGAGCAGATTGCTGAAATTTACAAAGGCTACCAGAAGAAGCTGCGTAAAAACCAGTCGCTGGACTTTGATGATCTGATTATGCAGACGCTGTCTCTCTTCGACCGTGTTCCTGAAGTGCTTGAATACTATCAGCGCCGCTTTCAGTACATTCACGTTGATGAGTATCAAGATACGAACCATGCTCAGTACCAGCTAGTGAAGCACCTGGCGAGCCGCTATCAGAATCTGTGCGTTGTCGGTGATTCTGACCAGTCGATTTATGCATGGCGCGGGGCTGACATTCAGAACATCTTGAACTTTGAAAATGACTACCCGAATGCGAAAACCATTTTGCTTGAACAAAACTACCGTTCTACCGAGCTGATTCTGAACGCTGCAAATAACGTGATCGATAACAACTCAGGTCGTAAACCGAAGCGCCTGTGGACCGATAATAACGGTGGAGAGAAGATCCATTACTATCAAGCTGGTACGGAACGTGAGGAAGGTCTTTTTGTTACAGATAAAATTGAGGATCTTGTTCGTCAGGGCCGCTTCCAATACAAAGATGTAGCAATCCTTTACCGTACGAACGCCCAGTCCCGTACGATTGAGGAAACGTTCGTTAAAGCCGGTGTCCCTTACCAGATGATCGGCGGCACGAAGTTCTATGATCGGAAAGAAATTAAGGACATGCTTGCCTACTTGCGTTTGATTGCTAACCCAAACGACGACCTCAGCTTTCAGCGTGTTGTTAACGAACCGAAGCGCGGTGTTGGAAAAACGAGCATGGATAAAATGATGGCGTATGCTGCTGATCACGACATCTCGCTTTATGAAGCAGCAGCAGAAGTCGATTTTGTCGGCGTTAGTGCCAAAGCAGCGAAGTCCATCATGAACTTCCGTAAGATGATTCAAAACTGGACCCAGCAGCAGGAATTCATATCAGCAACTGACATGGTTCAGGAAGTCATCGATAAAACCGGATATGAAGAGATGCTCATGAATGAAAAGAGCATTGAAGCCCAAAGCCGCCTTGAAAATATTGAAGAATTTAAATCTGTTACGAAAAACTTTGAAGAGAACGCAGAAGACAAGACATTGATTGCATTTTTAACAGATCTTGCGTTGATTGCGGATATCGATTCTATGAATGAAGACCCTAGTAGTGACGACACCGTAACTTTGATGACGCTGCACTCTGCCAAAGGGCTTGAGTTCCCTGTTGTGTTCTTGATCGGAATGGAGGAGAGCGTCTTCCCGCATAGCCGTGCGCTTATGGACGATGAAGAATTGGAAGAGGAACGCCGCCTTGCTTATGTTGGAATTACTCGTGCGGAGAAGCAGCTGTTTATTACTCATGCGAAGATGCGTACGCTATATGGTCGTACGAATATGAACCCAATCAGCCGTTTTATTAACGAAATCCCTGAAGAACTCTTAGAAGGCAAAGAACAGAAAGAAGAGCTACCATTTTTCAATAAGAAAAAAGAAGCGTCTCCTTTCCAAAAACAACCACCTCGTCCGGAAAAACGGTCAGCGAAGAAAATCGAGAAGAACAAGGGTACTGGTGCGGAAAAAGCGAGCTGGCAGCCTGGCGACAAAGCTGTGCATAAAAAGTGGGGCGAAGGAACAGTTGTCAAAGTACAGGGTGAAGGAGATGCGATGGAGCTGGATATCGCCTTCCCGGCACCGACAGGTATCAAGCGTCTACTCGCCCGTTTTGCCCCGATTACGAAAGCGTAAGGATGTGGAAGGAAGATGAATGGATCTGAAGCAAAAGAGAGAATCGAGTCTCTGAAACAAGAGCTCGAGCAATACAATTATGAATACCACACGCTTGATAATCCAAGTGTTTCAGACTATGAATATGATAAGAAAATACGCGAGCTGATGGATTTAGAGGAGGAGTTTCCGGAGCTTCAGACGCCTGATTCTCCATCTCAGCGCGTCGGCGGGGCTCCACTTGAAGCTTTTGAAAAAGTCCAGCATATCATCCCAATGCTCAGTCTTGGAAATGCCTTTGATGATCAGGAGCTGCGCGATTTCGATCGCCGCGTACGTAATGGAACCGATGAAGACGTTAATTATGTCTGTGAGTTGAAAATCGATGGTCTCGCCGTATCTCTTCGTTATGAAGATGGCCTGTTCGTCCGTGGCGCCACTCGCGGTGACGGTACGACAGGTGAGGACATTACGAAAAACTTGAAGACGATTCGCAATATCCCTCTTCGTCTTAAGACACCAGAGACGCTTGAAGTTCGCGGAGAAGCGTATATGCCGAAACGTTCGTTTATGGCCTTGAATGAAGCGCGTGAAGCCAATGAGGATGAACCATTTGCAAACCCTCGTAATGCAGCCGCTGGTTCGCTGCGACAGCTTGATCCGAAGATCGCTGCTAAACGTAACCTTGATATCTTTTTATATGGGGTCGGCCAGTGGGAAGATGATCCAACTGACGCCCACAGCGAGCGCTTAGAAAAGTTAAAAGACCTTGGATTAAAAACAAATCCGGAATGGAAAAAGTGTAACGATATCGACGAAGTGATCGACTATGTTCATAGCTGGGTTGAACGCAGAGCGGACCTTGATTATGAAATTGACGGCATCGTTATTAAAGTTGATCGTCTCGATCAGCAGGAAACCCTGGGATTCACAGCGAAAAGCCCACGCTGGGCAACAGCTTACAAGTTTCCAGCCGAAGAAGCTGTGACGCACCTCCGTCGTATCGAGCTCAGCGTTGGTCGCACTGGAGTCGTAACACCGACTGCCATTCTTGATCCGGTGAAAGTCGCAGGTACAACCGTACAACGAGCATCACTTCATAACGAAGACCTGATTCGTGAAAAAGACATCCGCATTGGGGATACGGTTGTGATTAAAAAAGCGGGTGATATCATTCCGGAAGTTGTCCGAGTAATGGAAGATCAGCGTGAAGGTAACGAAGAGCCGTTTTCTATGCCTGAGACATGTCCTGAGTGTGACAGTAAACTCGTCCGTCTGGAAGAAGAAGTAGCACTAAGATGTATCAATCCGAACTGTCCGGCGCAGCTTCGTGAAGGGCTAATTCACTTTGTTTCAAGAAATGCGATGGATATTGAAGGACTAGGGGAAAAAGTGATTGCACAGCTTTTTCAGGAAAAACTCATCCATAACATTGCTGATCTTTACAAGCTTGAACGTGAACAGCTCTTGGAGCTTGAACGTATGGGTGAAAAATCGGTGCAGAATCTCCTGCAGGCCATCGAAGCTTCGAAAGAGAATTCGTTGGAGCGTCTGCTTTTCGGGCTCGGCGTCCGTTACGTCGGAACTAAAGCTGCGAATACTTTAGCCCGCGAATTTGAAACGATGGAGAACCTGCTCGAAGCGGATGCTGAAAGACTAGAAGCTATCCCGGAAATCGGAGAGAAGATGGCTGACTCTATAGCGCGTTACTTCGCTAAACCTCAGGTCATCCAGTTATTGGAAGAGCTGAATGAGCTCGGCTTGAACATGGAATATAAGGGACCGAAGAAGAGTGAACAGCCGGAGAATTCACCATTTAAAGACAAAACAATCGTACTTACTGGAAAGATGGAAAACTACAGCAGGTCAGAGGCAAAGAAAATGGTAGAGGAGCTCGGAGGCAAGGTAACAGGAAGTGTCAGTAAAAACACAGACCTTCTGATTGCTGGGGAAGACGCCGGTTCCAAATATACAAAAGCTTCTGATTTAGGTATTGAAATTTGGGATGAAGAAGAGTTTACGAAAGCTTTATCCAACTAGGGAGTGGAAAGACCATGAGGAAGCTGCACGCACTGTTGTTAAGTTCGTTGCTGTTTATAAGCGCGTGTACCCCGGTTTTTGACAATAGAGAAGAGGTCATTCAAGAAACGAAAGACGAAAATAGCAACCAGACAGCCATCGTCCCAAACTATACGATGTCAGAGGAAAATTATCGGATGATTTTAACGGAGAGCAGTCCCAAAGTAGCTAGGGCAAGAACGGTGACGACCAATCAAATGGGGAATCGAATGGATATTGCCGAATTCGAAAGTGGCCTTCGACGTCATTCAAAAGAATATTTCAGTCCAGAAGAGTACTTCTTCCAGCCTGGGCAGTTCCTTTCACAAGAAACACTTTTAAGCTGGCTATCTAGATACACGAAAAAAAATGAAGAAGGCTTGAACCCTGAATTGAATGAAGACGAAGCTTCTGAGGAGGAGTTTCGAGAAAACCCGAAATACATCTCCAATATCATTGAACAAGATTATCTTGTAAAAAAAGATAAGAAGGTCGTTGAAGTACAAGGTGTGACTATAGGCATTTCACTTCGTACAGTCTATAATTTCACGACTGAGGATCGAGATTATAAGGAAAATCACTCCACTGAAGAACTTTTGAAAAAAGGAAAAGCGTACGCCGGAGAAATTTTGACACGCCTTCGAGAACGTAAAGAATTGAAGGACGTACCGATCGTTTTTGCTCTTTATGAAGAGGAAGAGGCGAGGTCTAAGGTGCCAGGCAAATTTCTTAGCAAAACGTATGTGGATGGATCGGATAAAAAAATTAAAGATTGGAAGCCGATCAATGAGAAACACGTACTTTTCCCATCAAAAGAAGCAGAAAAAGACTATTTTGAGGATTCACAAATTTTTTCAGACTTCCGTAAAGAGGTCTCTGATTACTTCCCTAACTTTGTAGGCATGATTGGAAACGGATTTTACATGGATGACGAATTGCAGCAGGTATCTATTGATATCCCAATTCAGTTCCATTCGCAATCAGAAGTTGTTGGGTTCACTCAATATGTCTACAGCCTTGTTGTCGAAATGTTCCCTGAGCACTATTCCGTCGAGGTGAACATTAAAAGCATGGACCGACAAGAAAGTCTAATTGTGAAAAAGGCAGGAAAAGAAGAACCATTCGTCCACATATATGAATAAAATCTGATGCCGTATGGATATTAATATCCATACGGTTTTTTTAGGAAGTTTTTCATACGATCACTCAAATAAAGGGGGTAATCGTCGAAATTACCTTACAATCAACCATCCATTTACAGTAATTATTCAATTTCACTCTCGAATCGCTCAACGTCTATTTTTCGACAAGAAATGCAATGGAGAAATATAAGAAAGTAAATTAGATTATGAGAACGATATCAGAGTGAAATCGCAAAATTTAGGGACATTTGACCCTAAATCAACGAATTTAGGATGAAAGAATTTGAACTGGCGAGATGGTTACGATAAAATTATGAATGGAAACGCTTGATGTGGTAATTTTCGAAAAATTACGTGGCGTATAACCTCATTTACTTTCAAGGAGGCGGTTTAGCATGGTAGTACCTTACAAACATGAACCATTTACCGATTTTAGCGTGGATGAAAATCGTAGAGCTTTAGAAGCTGCGATTAAACAGGTTGAGTCTGACTTAGGCAAAGACTATCCGTTAATTATCGGTGGAGAGCGGATCATGACTGATAACAAGATTAAAGTCGTGAATCCAGCAAATAAGAAAGAAGTTATTGGTTATGTTTCAAAAGCGAATCAGGATTTGGCTGAGAAAGCTCACCGAATCGCAGACGAAACGTTCGACTGGTGGCGTAAGACCAAAGCCCAGTTCCGTGCGGACATATTGTTCCGTGCTGCAGCGATCGTCCGCCGTCGTAGGCATGAATTCACTGCGCATCTAGTTAAAGAAGGCGGAAAGCCCTGGAAAGAAGCAGATGCAGATACAGCTGAAGCTATTGATTTTATGGAGTTTTACGGACGTCAGATGCTTGAGATTGATAAGGGCGTAGAAATCAACTCACGTCCAATCGAAAATAACCGTTTCCACTACATTCCGCTCGGTGTCGGAGTTGTCATTTCTCCATGGAACTTCCTCTTCGCCATCATGTGCGGAACGACGGTTGCGGCCATGGTTTCCGGAAACACCGTATTACTTAAACCAGCAAGTGCAACACCGATTATCGCTTATAAGATGATGGAAGTGCTTGAAGAAGCAGGTCTTCCTAAAGGTGTTATCAATTATATTCCAGGAAGCGGGAAAGAAGTGGGAGACTACCTCGTTGACCATCCACGCACTCGTTTTGTAAGCTTCACTGGATCCCGTGAGGTTGGAACACGCATTTTCGAACGTGCGGCGAAAGTTCATGAAGGTCAGAAATGGCTAAAGCGCACGATTATCGAAATGGGCGGTAAGGATACTATCGTCGTTGATAAAGATTCCGACCTTGAACTAGCTGCAGATGCTATTACGTATTCTGCTTTCGGTTTCTCCGGTCAAAAATGTTCGGCTTGCTCCCGTGTCGTAGCGCATGAGGAAGTATATGACGAGCTTCTTGATCGTGTTGTTCACAAGACGAAAGAACACGTCAATTACGGTGATCCTACAGACATCAGCCATTACATGGGGCCGGTAATCGACCAAGGTGCCTATGACAAGATTATGGACTACATTAAAATCGGTAAAGAAGAAGGTAAGCTAATGGCTGGAGGAAAAGGCGACGACAGTAAAGGTTGGTTTATTGAGCCGACTGTCTTTGCTGACCTTGCCCCTGATGCAACAATTATGCAAGAAGAAATTTTTGGACCAGTCTTGGCTTTTACTAAAGCGAAGTCATTCGATGAAGCTTTGGAAATCGCGAACAATACGGAATATGGTCTGACAGGTGCGGTCATCTCCAATAACCGTGCCCATATTGAAAAAGCGCGCGAAGATTTCCACGTTGGAAACCTTTACTTCAATCGCGGATGTACAGCGGCTATCGTAGGTTACCATCCATTTGGCGGCTTCAACATGTCTGGAACCGACTCCAAAGCGGGTGGGCCGGATTACTTGATTCACCACATGCAAGGGAAAACAACGTCTGAAATGCTATAATAGAAAAAAATTAAATAATCCCCTTTCTTACTTTGAAAGAGAGGGGATTATTTTTTTCATTCCGTACATAATAAAAAAGCAAATCAAAGGAGAAAATCTTCCAAATTTGCTTTTTGTCAAAAAAAATTCAAAAAAATTTTGTGAATGTTTATAGTCGATATGACTTATATACGTATTTTTATACAGTATATATGTATATAAATACACATTCGACTGAAACACACAATTTTTGCAATGTTCTAACAAATATAATATGATATGGTTGTACCTGTGTTTGGATTTTTAAGCTTCTATGACTTAAGAACCATATGTCGGCACGAATGCATAGGAGTGCATAACAAAAAGATTAGAGGAGGTGGGAGAGTGTTTGAACTAGCCACAACAGCAACAACAATTCAAGGGGCTACATGGTTCTGGTTGTTTGTCCCAATGCCAATTTTAATCATTCTATCAATTATTACACTATTCACTGAGAGGAGCGAATAACAAAACATGAGTACTGCAACGTTAATTACGTTTATAGTTTATCTGATTGGTATGCTAGGGATCGGTTTTGCAGCATACCGTTTAACAAGTGATTTATCCGATTATGTATTAGGTGGTCGTCGATTAGGTCCAGGAGTTGCCGCGTTATCCGCAGGTGCCTCTGACATGAGTGGCTGGTTGCTATTAGGTTTGCCAGGTGCTATTTACGCGGGAGGATTGTCCGCAGCTTGGATTGGTGTAGGTCTTGCTATTGGTGCTTACTTAAACTGGCAATTCGTGGCGCGTCGTCTACGTGTGTTCACTGAAGTGGCCAATGATTCAATCACGGTTCCGGACTATTTAGAGAACCGCTTCCGTGACCACTCCCATATCTTACGTGTCATCTCTGCATTTGTAATTCTTTTATTCTTCACTTTCTACACGTCTTCCGGTATGGTTGCCGGCGCGAAGCTGTTTGAAGCATCCTTTGAATTGAGTTACACTCAAGCTCTTTGGATTGGTGCAATTGTAACCATTTCTTATACGTTCCTAGGAGGATTCCTAGCTGTAAGTTGGACAGACTTTGTTCAAGGTATTCTAATGTTCTTCGCATTAATTGCTGTACCAATTGTAGCTGTAACTGAGTTAGGCGGTTGGGGCAACGCTGTAGATGCTGTTGCTCAAATTGACCCGACTTACTTGAACATGGTTCAAGGTGTAGGTGCCCTTGCTATTCTTTCATCTCTTGCATGGGGACTTGGTTACTTCGGTCAACCGCACATCCTTGTACGTTTTATGGCGCTACGTTCACCTAAAGATGTACCGAAAGCACGCTTCATTGGTATCGGCTGGATGATTCTTGGTCTTTACGGAGCGATTTTCACAGGTCTATTCGGTCTTGCGTTTATTAACACTCAAGACGTTAATACACTTGGCAGCTTTAATGCTGAAATCATTACTGAAGGCGGCATCCAAATGCTTGCCGACTCTGAGAAGATTTTCATTACCTTCTCACAAATCTTATTCCATCCGGTAATTGCAGGTATCTTACTTGCAGCGATCCTTTCTGCAATTATGAGTACGATTGACTCTCAGCTACTTGTATCTTCTTCTGCGCTAGCTGAGGACTTCTATAAAGCCATTTTCCGTAAGAACGCTTCTGAGCGTGAATTGGTATGGGTCGGTCGTTTCGCAGTTGCTGCTATCGCATTGATTGCGGTATTACTTGCAGGTAACCCGGACAGCACGGTACTTGGACTTGTATCTTACGCTTGGGCAGGATTCGGAGCCGCATTCGGTCCGATCATCATCTTGTCCCTATTCTGGAAAGGTATCACCCGTAACGGTGCGTTGGCTGGTATCATCGTAGGTGCCGTAACCGTTGTCGTATGGGCTGACTTCCTGAGCGGCGGAATTTTCGATCTTTATGAAATCGTACCTGGTTTCTTACTGAATACGATTGTTACAATAATCGTAAGTAAGATGGGTACACCGCCAAAAGAAATTGTTGAAGAGTTCGAAAAAGCGAAAACTCTATAATAAGTTAAGGAATGAAGAATCTCCGGTTCGCCGGAGGTTCTTTTTTTTGCCCTTAGAGGGACGGTACCCTGCTAATTTTGTGATAAACGTAAAAATGGTAGCGCTTTCTTTTGTGGTGTATGTAAAAACAGAGTTCTTACTGAGAGGGAAAGTGCCTTAACGATGAGGCAAAGTGTCCTAACGTGAAAGGAAAGTGCCCTAACGGTGAAATAAAGCGCCCTAACGTGATAGAAAAGTGTCCTAACACTCAAATAAAGCTCCTTAACTCGAAAGAAAGCCAGCCCACTAATTCCTCCCCAAGATAAGACAGCCCCCGTCTGGATATGTTAAGATAGGGAGGGTGAAAAAACGTACGTTGATTATTGATTCAGATATTTGGTATGATCATATATTATGTGAGATCGAAATGGAGGTCGCATTATGTCCAGAATTAGTAAAGACGAAGTGAAGCACGTTGCCAACCTGGCACGCCTTGCTATCACAGAAGAAGAAGCAGATATGTTCACGAAACAGCTTGATGACATCATCACGTATGCTGAGCAGCTGAACGAATTAGATACAGAAGGTGTTGAACCGACGACACACGTTCTTGATTTGAAAAATGTTCTTCGCAAAGACGAGCCGAAGCGATGGATTTCAAAAGAAGAAGCACTTAAAAACGCACCAGATCAACAGGATGGTCAATTCAAAGTACCATCTGTATTGGAATAAGGAGGTTCGATGATGTCTTTATTTGAGTACTCGTTACGTGAGCTTCAAGAGAAGCTACATAGCAAAGAAATTACAGTTACAGAGTTAGTTGAGGAATCATACAAACGCATCAATGAAGTTGATGATCAAGTTAAAGCATTCCTGACCTTGAACGAAGAAGCAGCTAGAGCCCAGGCCGCTTACCTTGATAAACAGCAAGGGGAAGAAGACGCACCGCTATTCGGTCTTCCGATCGGTGTCAAAGACAATATCGTAACCAAAGGCTTGCGCACGACTGCCGGAAGTCAGATTCTCGATAACTTTGAGGATCCACTTTATGATGCTACTGTTGTAAATAAATTAAATGACGCGAAGTCCATCACAATTGGTAAACTTAACATGGACGAGTTTGCGATGGGTTCTTCCAACGAAAACTCAAGCTATGACGCTGTTCGTAACCCTTGGAACACAGACTACGTTCCAGGCGGATCCAGCGGTGGTTCTGCAGCAGCAGTTGCAGCAGGAGAGGTACCTTATTCTCTTGGTTCTGATACTGGCGGATCGATTCGCCAACCAGCGGCTTACTGCGGTGTTGTAGGTTTGAAGCCGACATACGGCCGTGTCTCCCGTTTTGGTCTAATTGCATTCGCATCTTCTTTAGATCAAATCGGTCCAATCACACGTAACGTTGAAGACAACGCGTTCCTTCTAGAAACGATCGCGGGTCACGACGAAATGGACTCAACTTCTGCAAATGTTGAAGTTCCAAAGTACACGGAGTCTCTTACTGGTGATGTAAAAGGCTTAAAGATCGCTGTACCGAAGGAATACCTTGCAGAAGGGGTTTCTGCTGAAGTGAAAGAAGCTGTTCAGACTGCTTTGAAAAAATATGAAGAGCTTGGCGCAACGTGGGAAGAAGTTTCTCTTCCACACTCTAAATATGCTCTTTCCACATATTACTTGATTGCGTCTTCAGAAGCGTCTGCTAACCTGGCACGTTTTGACGGTGTCCGTTACGGTAAGCGTGCAGAGGACGTTGAGTCTATGCTGGATATGTTCAAGCGTTCCCGCGCAGAAGGCTTTGGTGATGAAGTGAAGCGCCGGATTATGCTTGGAACATTTGCTCTAAGTTCCGGATACTACGATGCTTATTACAAAAAAGCTCAGCAAGTGCGTACATTAATCAAGAACGACTTTGAAAAAGTATTTGCTGACTATGACGTCATCATTGGCCCAACGACTCCGACACCAGCCTTTAAAGTCGGCGACAAAGTGGACGACCCAATGACGATGTATGCAAACGATATTCTGACGATCCCTGTTAACCTTGCAGGCGTACCTGGAATTTCCGTACCATGTGGATTCTCTGGTGACGGACTTCCAATCGGTTTGCAGATCATCGGGAAACACTTCGATGAAGGAACCGTCTACCGTACGGCTCACGCCTTCGAACAGGCAACAGAATTCCATAAACAACGCCCGTCTCTTGGAGGTGCGCACTCATGAACTTTGAAACGATCATAGGACTTGAAGTCCACGTTGAATTAAAAACGAACTCGAAAATTTTCAGTCCTTCACCGAACATGTTTGGTGATGAGCCAAATAGCAACGTCAACCCAATCGACCTTGGGTACCCAGGCGTTCTTCCTGTTTTGAACGAGGAAGCCGTTAACTTCGCTATGAAAGCGGCGATGGCCCTGAACTGTGAAATCGCAACAGACACGAAGTTCGACCGAAAAAACTATTTCTACCCGGATAACCCGAAAGCTTACCAGATCTCTCAATTTGATAAGCCAATCGGAGAAAACGGCTATATCGACATCGAAGTTGATGGGGTGAAAAAGCGAATCGGCATCACACGTCTTCACATGGAGGAAGACGCTGGAAAGCTGACCCACAGTGATGACGGCTATTCGCTTGTCGACTACAACCGTCAGGGTACTCCGCTTGTTGAAATCGTATCCGAGCCGGATATCCGCTCGCCAAAAGAAGCGTACGCGTACTTGGAAGCCTTGAAGAATATTATCCAGTACACAGGCGTATCTGACTGTAAGATGGAGGAGGGCTCCCTTCGTTGTGACGCCAACCTTTCTCTACGTCCGATCGGTCAGGAAGAATTCGGTACGAAGACCGAGCTTAAGAACTTGAACTCCTTCTCCTTTGTACAGAAAGGACTGGAGTTCGAAGAGAAGCGTCAGCGTGCAGAACTGCTTTCCGGTGGAGTAATCGGGCAGGAAACTCGCCGTTATGATGAGCAGACGAAAGAAACGATCCTGATGCGTGTCAAAGAAGGTTCTGACGATTACCGCTACTTCCCAGAGCCGGACCTTGTACCTCTTCACATTGATGAAGCTTGGAAACAGCGTATCTATGATCAGATTCCAGAGCTTCCGGATGCACGTAAGAAGCGTTATATCGAAGAACTTGAATTGCCTGAGTACGACGCCATGGTGCTTACGAACAACAAGGAGCTATCCGACTTCTTCGAAGAAACCATTGCGGCAGGCGGTGACATTAAACAGTCTTCTAACTGGCTGATGGGTGAAGTTTCTGCGTACATGAACAAGCACTATAAAGAGCTTCATGAGCTTGAATTGACACCAGAATCACTGGCTAAAATGATCAAGCTGATCGAAGACGGGACGATTTCTTCTAAGATTGCGAAGAAAGTATTTACAGAGCTTGTTGAAAAAGGCGGCGACCCAGAGAAAATCGTCAAAGAGAAAGGACTCGTCCAAATCTCTGACGAAGGTCAGTTGACGGAAATCGTCGTTGGCATCATGGATAACAATCCACAGTCAATTGAAGATTATAAGAACGGAAAAGATAAAGCGCTCGGCTTCTTAGTTGGTCAGGTCATGAAAGAGACCAAAGGTCAAGCCAATCCACCAATGGTTAACAAAATCATTTTGGCAGAAATGGAAAAGCGCTAATTACCATATGAACAGAGAAAGCGGAAGCACGCACGATTTTGACCGTGCGTGTTTTCGTATGAGTGGAGACAACCCATCATATACTATAAAAAGTGTTTTCAAATTCAGGAAAAAGAGCTATGATGTAATGTGGAACATGCCTGGATGAGGGGGTTAAAGAATGAAACGGGCCAGAATTATATACAACCCGACCTCTGGACGAGAAGTGATCCGGAAGGTTTTACCCGATATCTTACAGCGCTTCGAACAAAGTGGTTACGAAACATCAACACATGCGACAACGTGTGCAGGAGATGCCGCACAAGCAGCCAAATATGCCGTTGAACGGGAATTCGACGTCGTCGTCGCTGCAGGCGGGGATGGAACCATTAACGAAGTGATCAATGGAATTGCCGAACAGGACCACAAACCAAAACTCGGCGTCATTCCAGTCGGAACAACTAACGATTTCGCACGTGCCCTTAGCATACCGCGAAACATTCATAAAGCCGTCGATATTATTTTGGAAGGGTACACCCACCCACTCGATATCGGCCGCGTAAACGACCAATATTTCATGAACATTGCCGGGGGCGGAAAAATCACTGAGGTTTCCTACGAGGTCCCAAGTAAATTAAAAACGATGATCGGCCAGCTTGCTTATTATCTGAAAGGGATTGAGATGCTGCCATCAATCCGTCCGACCTACGTCGAAATGGAATATGACGGTAAGTGGTATGAAGGCGAGATCATGTTATTCCTCGTCTCCAACACCAATTCAGTCGGTGGCCTTGAGAAGCTAGCTCCAGCTGCTCGAATGGACGATGGACTATTTGACCTAATGATCATCGAAAAAATGAACATTGCTGAATTCGTCCGCCTTGCTACACTTGCCATACAAGGTAACCATCTGACTCATCCGAAGTTCATTCACACGACAGCCAGTCGCGTAAAAGTGAAGACGGAAGAGAAAATGCAGCTAAATATTGACGGGGAATTTGGCGGATTATTGCCCGGGGAATTTGTCAATTTGTATCGCCATATTGACTTCTTTGTACCAGAAGAGAAGTTTTATGAAGAAAAATAAGGGAGAGCGCTGCTGTTTTTAGCGGCGCTTTTTCTGTGTTTAGAGGGGACTGCTGAGGAGATGTGCCAAGTAGAAGAGAGTTTGCAAAGGCTTATGGTTTGCTTGTACTCATTTGGAACATTCTTGCGCCATTTGGCGTAAAGTTTGCACCAATTCCGGCATAGTTTTCGTCAATTCCTCAAAATTTTGCACCAATCGCCACCCGATATATGTGATACAGTCTCATAGACGTGCGAGTCGCTTTCATATTGTGATAAACTACAAAGACAGAGTACATTGAAAAGGACGGATGAATCATGGCGAAACCAAAACCGCCTGTACAGAAAAACCAAACGATTGAACTGACATTCGAAGATTTGACTCACGAAGGCAATGGGGTAGGGAAAGTCGATGGCTATCCGCTTTTCGTACCGTATGGCCTTCCTGGTGAGCAAGCAACCGTAAAAGTCATCAAAGTGAAGAAAAACTTCGGCTTTGGCAAATTGCTTGAAGTGAAAGAGGCTAGTGACGACCGTGTGGAACCGCCTTGTGACGTATTTTATCAATGCGGAGGCTGCCAACTGCAGCACATGAGTTATAAAATGCAGCTACAGATGAAGCACAAGCAAGTAAAAGATGCGATGAAAAAAATCGGCCATCTTGAACACGTACCGGTACACGATACGGTTGGTATGGATGATCCTTGGCGCTACCGAAACAAGGTTCAGATTCCTGTCGGTGAAAAAGAAGACGGGGAACTAATGACCGGCTTTTATCAAAAACGCAGCCATAACATCATTGATATGGACACTTGTTTGATACAGGATGAAATGAATGACCGCATGGTGGAAGCGGTTCGCCGTATCGCTTCAAAGCTTGGTATATCAGCGTATGATGAACAGACACATCGCGGCACGATACGACATATTATGGTGCGCACAGGTCAAAATACAAAGGACATCATGGTTGTCATCGTAACGAAAACGAAAAAGCTCCCGCATAAAGAGAAGCTGATCGATGAGATTCGCGATGCCTATCCAAATGTAAAATCGATCGTTCATAACGTTAATCATGCTAAAACTAATGTGATTTTAGGAAAAGAAACGAACGTCATTTACGGTGACGAGTATATTTACGATACAATAGGCGATATCAAATTTATGATCTCTCCTAAATCGTTCTATCAGATCAACCCGACCCAGACTAAAAAACTCTATGATCAAGCATTGGAATACGCTGATCTTAGAGGTGGCGAAACGGTTATTGACGCGTATTGCGGCATCGGCACCATATCGCTTTTCCTGGCGCAAAAAGCGAAGAAAGTTTATGGAGTGGAGATTGTCCCTGAAGCTGTTACCGATGCGAAGAAGAATGCCCGGCTGAATAAAATGGAGAACGCCGAGTTCTATGTAGGACAAGCAGAAGAGCTTATGCCATGGTGGCGCAACCAGGGTCTGCGTCCAGACGTTATCGTTGTTGACCCTCCACGCAAAGGCTGTGATAAAGAGCTCTTAAAAGCTATGGTCGATATGGAACCGGAGCGTATCGTTTACGTATCGTGTAATCCATCAACTTTAGCGCGTGATTTACGAGTGCTTGAGGATGGAGGTTATGAGACGAAAGAAGTTCAACCTGTTGATATGTTCCCGCAGACAATGCACGTGGAGTGTGTGACATGGTTGGAGAAGAAAGAAAAATAAATCCCAATGGTATTTCCAAAGGCAGGTTCTCGAATGGAAGCGAACAAAAAGTGGTTATCATTACCTCAAAATTTCAGAAAGAAACTCATAGCAAACGTTCGTTGCACCACTTGTAATGATATGGTCACCATTACAGACTTCATTATCGTCGATCACCCTGTGGGAGTTATGTTGGATGGTAAATGCAACGACTGTGGAAACAAAGCAGTAAGAGTAGTAGAGATGGAAGAATAAAGGTTTTTATGAAGTGGTCAGGCACTAAAAATTTTCTAAACATGAAAACCCCTTACGTGATGCCGCCTAAGCGGCATCTTAGTAAGGGGTTTTTTACTTATGCGTTATGATAAGCCAAATCTTTGTTTACCTTAAGATCGAAACGGTCAGCATTCATAACCTTCACCCATGCATCTACAAAGTCACGCACAAATTTTTCTTTATTATCATCCTGTGCATAAACTTCTACAAGAGAGCGCAAGACGGAGTTTGAACCAAATACGAGGTCTACACGTGTCGCTGTACGCACGAGTTCACCTGTTTGGCGGTCACGTCCTTCGTATAGGTTGTAGTCTGACGGCTTCCATTCGATGCCCATGTCAAGCAGGTTTACGAAGAAGTCGTTCGTCAGTGTACCTACATTGTCTGTGAACACGCCGTGTTCTGTGCCTTTATAGTTCGCACCTAGGACACGCATACCACCGATCAACACTGTCATTTCTGGTGCAGACAGACCAAGCAGCTGAGCTTTGTCTACTAATAGTTCTTCTGGGCTCAGTGTGTAGGCTTTCTTCTCATAATTACGGAAACCATCTGCCATTGGCTCTAAGACTTCAAAGCTTTCTGCATCTGTCTGTTCTTGAGAAGCATCTCCGCGTCCAGGAGCAAATGGTACGGTGACATCAACCCCTGCATCTCTAGCTGCCTTTTCTACGGCTGCGCTACCTCCAAGGACAATCAAATCAGCAATGCTGACTTTCTTCTCAAGTTTGCTTTGAATGTCTTCATAAACAGTAAGCACTTTCTCTAACATCTCAGGCTCGTTTACTTCCCAATCCTTCTGCGGTTCAAGACGGATGCGTCCACCATTTGCGCCGCCACGATTGTCAGAGCCGCGGAACGTACTTGCAGAAGCCCAAGCTGTTTTAATCAGTTCGCTTACTGATAAACCAGTATTGAGGATTTTCCCTTTCAATTCTTTTATTTCATCGTGTGATAGACCATAATCAACAGTTGGGATTGGATCCTGCCAGATGAGATCTTCTTCCGGTACTTCAGGTCCAAGATATCTGGATTTAGGTCCCATGTCACGGTGAAGAAGCTTGAACCATGCACGTGAGAAGGCATCAGCAAATTCATCCGGATTCTCATGGAAATGACGAGAAATCTTTTCATATTCAGGATCCATACGTAACGCCATATCTGCAGTCGTCATAAATGTAGGAACTTTTACAGATGGATCTTCTGCATCTGGTGCAAGGTGTTCATCTTTAGGGTTTACAGGCGCCCACTGATTTGCACCTGCACGGCTCTTCGTTAGTTCCCATTCGTAGCCGAATAACAGGTCGAAGTAGCCGTTATCCCATGTCGTTGGGTTAGCTGTCCATGCGCCATCTACACCACTGGTGATGGTGTCACGGCCTTTACCGCTTCCGTGCTTGCTGTGCCAGCCCAGGCCCTGTTCTTCAATATCAGCCGCTTCAGGTGCTGCGCCGACTTTTTCAGGGTCTCCTGCGCCGTGTGCTTTACCGAATGTGTGACCCCCGGCAATCAAGGCAACAGTTTCGTAATCGTTCATCCCCATACGTGCGAATGTTTCACGGATGTCTCGACCACTGCCCAGTGGATCTGGCTCTCCGTTTGGACCTTCTGGGTTAACATAGATGAGACCCATCTGCACGGCAGCAAGCGGATTTTCTAGCTCACGGTCGCCTGAGTAACGGTTGTCAGCCAGCCATTCTTTTTCCGTACCCCAATACACATCTTCTTCTGGATGATAGATATCTTCGCGTCCTCCGCCGAAACCAAATGTCTTCAAGCCCATGGACTCAAGTGCAACATTCCCAGTAAGTACAAGTAGGTCAGCCCAGGATATCTTGTTTCCGTATTTTTGTTTGATCGGCCATAGCAGGCGGCGAGCTTTATCAAGGTTCGCGTTATCCGGCCAGCTGTTTAGTGGTGCAAAACGCTGATTTCCTGTCGCACCGCCACCGCGTCCGTCGCCTGTACGATACGTCCCGGCTGCGTGCCATGACATACGGATAAAGAGCGGACCATAGTGTCCATAGTCTGCTGGCCACCAGTCCTGGCTGTCTGTCATCAAATTATGAAGATCTTGCTTCAGGGCATCATAATCTAGTTTTTGAAATTCTTCTTCATAATCAAAGTCTTCACCCATTGGGTTTGTCTTCTTATCATGCTGTCGAAGGATGTCCAGGTTCAGCTGATTTGGCCACCAATCTTTATTGGTTGTACCGACTTTTGCGGTCGTAACGGCGCTTTCTTCCTCCGTTTTGTGATGAGATACGGGACACTGCTCAGCACCAGCTTTACTTTCGTGCATTTCATTCTTGTCCATGTGTGTATTTCTCCCTTCTTTATATGTGAATAAAAATTATAACCTCTATTAGATTATAATTATAATAAACTGGATTTAGAATTGGAAGTAAGATGCACTAAACTTTCAAAGAAAGATTTTCAATTAGGTTACAAAGGAATAAAAAGTAGACCAGGATTTCATGTGTCTTAGAAGTGGCGTGTGGGGAGAGCAAAAGCGCTCTTAACTCTTATCTTAGTAAATTGACTGAAAATAAAGTAGATTTTACTCTTTTTTGACGGTGGGTTAATAGTTTCTAATACACTAAAAACAGTTCTCACTAAATGGATGTATCTGTAAAGAGCTTTAAAAGAAATGATTGGCGCGATAAATGGAGGATTCTTTGGGTTAGAGTCTAGATGTGTTGCTTCTTATGAATAATCGTAACATATTATTACGCTTATGTAAGCGCTTCAGGTTCTTGTTTGAGAGGTAAGGTTGAAAGAAACGTTCCAAAGCACTTTATTTACAGTTTGGTCTATGTTGTTTTGAAAGCTTAGTTTCAAGATATTGATGCATTATTTGGCGGACCTTGATTTCGTGAATACGTATAAGTAAACTAACTTTATATACCTAAATTGGATTTTAGGTTATCGACTAAGCCATAATAAGTATAAATACCTTTGATTTTTTCTATATCAATTGAAGTGACGGCATTGACCGAAAGTTACAATAACAAAGACAGGAGATGTTGAAATGAAAGCAGTACAAGTTACCGGGTACGGAGACGTAGACAAGCTAGAAGTAGTAGACATTCCAGTTCCAACGCCTAAAGAAGGTGAAGTTCTGCTCAAAGTAAAAGCATGTGGAATTAATAATACTGAAATTTGGATGAGGGAAGGAGCTTATGGACAGGGAGGAAAATCAGGCTGGCGTCCGGAAGGTGTTCAATTCCCTAGAATTCCTGGTTCCGATATCACAGGGGAGGTTGTAGAAGTCGGGGCGAATGTACCTGAGTCTATGAAAGGTAAAGATGTCGTCTTATTTCCTTTCACATCCAGCGGTGAAAATGGTCTTGAACATATCTCTGAGGACATGTCTTTTATAGGGTCTGAATATGATGGAGGTTATGCAGAATACGTCGTATGGCCCTATGAGCTTTGTTATGATATGCCACTGGCAACTTATAAGGATAGTGCAGCATTTACGGTAAGCGGACTCACAGCATGGCACATGGTTGAGCAAATCAAAGCTAAGCGTGGCGAGACGATTGTTGTCACAGGTGCGAATGGTGGTGTCGGATCATTAAATGTCCAAATTGCATCTAAAGTTTTTGGCGCAAAAGTGATTGCGATTGTGGGAGATATGGCTCTTGAAGAGAAGATGAAGGAATTAGGAGCTACTCACGTCTTAACTTATAAATCAGAAAATCTTGCGGATGACATCGTAAAGGTTAACAATGGCCCAATAGACTCTGTCTTAGATGTAGTAGGAGACGCTCTCTTTTCAACCTTGCTCCAAGTATTAAAGAAAGGCGGTAAATATTGCATCTCAGGATCTGCTGGTGGCCAGAAAACGGAGCTAGATTTTAGAACCTTATATTTAAAGCATATCACTTTATTTGGCTCTGTGTTAGGAACAAGAGAAGAGTTCCAGAAAATGCTCGACGCTATAGCTAATGGTCAAATCAAACCAGTTATTGACCGTACGTATCCTCTCGAAGAAGCAAGAGAAGCTCAAACTTATTTTAAAGATTCAGGGAAGTTAGGGAAGATTATCTTGCTTCCTTCAGAAGAATAATACATGTGTAAAAGCCACTTCCTATTGGTAGTGGCTTTCATTTCATAACCTGTATGTAAGGTAGACTATTAATGAGTAATCTTTTCCACCATTAAGGGAATATCCCCCGAATAAAACGCCTACTCTAAGAAGCGTTATTATTCGGGGGGTTGTTCATTAATTATATTTTTTCACGAAGCTTCTTCAGTAAGCTTTACAATCGTTCTGCCTCGGACTTTACCATCTAAGATAGATGATAGGACCTCTGGCAATTCTTCTAGAGATATTTCATTCATGATATCGCCGATCGTATCAGGTTTCAGATCATCCGCTAGTCGTTCCCATAATGTTCTTCTTACATCCATAGGGCAGTAAACAGAGTCAATTCCTAATAGGTTTACACTTCTTAGTATAAAAGGAAATACAGTAGTTGGAACATTTCCGCCAGCAGTTAGTCCGCTGACAGCAACAGATCCTCCATACTGAGTTTGACTTAAAATCGTTGCTAGAGTTTTTCCTCCAACAGGGTCGACCGCACCGGCCCAACGCTGTTTGCTAAGGGGACGTACTTTTTCAGGAGATAATTCTTCCCTTGAGATGATTTCTTTAGCTCCTAAATCTCTCAAATAATTATGCTCTGATTCTTTTCCAGTACTAGCTGTAACGTGGTAACCGTTTTTCGAGAGCATAGAAACAGCCATGCTGCCCACACCGCCTGTGGCACCAGAAACTAGCACCGTTCCATCTTCTGGTTTTACCCCGCTCTGCTCAAGTTTATGAACAGATAGTGCTGCAGTAAATCCGGCTGTACCAAAAGCCATAGCCTCTTTTAAGGTCAATCCTTCCGGTAAAGGAACGACCCAATTCCCTGGGACACGGGCATATTCACTGAAGCCGCCAAAATGAGAGACTCCTAATTCATAGCTTGTCACAATCACTTTATCGCCTTGTTGATAGCGTGAATCGTCAGAAAAAATAACGGTTCCGGCAAGGTCAATGCCTGGCACAAAAGGATAGGATTGGACGATCTTTCCATTTGGTGAACTTGCAAGTCCATCTTTGTAATTTACGCTGGAATAATGAACTTGAATCGTAACATCACCCTCTGGCAAATCATTGAAAGATAAATCCTCAATTTGGACTGAAAACTTTTCCTCTGCCTTGTTGACCATAAGAGCTTTAAATTTTTCTGCCATTTGATATTGTCTCCTTTCCTATCTATCTTCTCTTGCATCATAATATTTTTATTCTGACTGGTCAATATTTTTATTTTGTCCAGTCAGAATAATAATTTCACACATGGGTAACGATTATGTATAATAAGCCTAGATATGGATGTGGAGGGTATCTAATGGTCAAAAAAGCGGAGCAAAGACGGGAACAAATATTAAAGGCAGCCTTTGCGGCTGTCTCAGAAAAAGGATATAATGCTGTGACCTTGCAAGATATAGCTGACTATGCCGAAGTCAGTAAAGGTGTCACTAACTATTATTTTAAAAATAAAGTAGATGTGTTCGCGAACCTTCTAGAATGGACAACCACGAAAATTTACGAAAAGGAAGCGGCTTCCATTACAAAAAAGGATACAGCTGTGGAGAAATTGGAAGCTTATATGGAGCAAGTATTCATTGGTCCAAAGGAAAATAAAACCTTTTACCGTGTTTATTTAGACTTTCTTTCTCAAGCCAAGAATGTGGAGCGTTATCGAGAAATTAATTTACAGTTTTACAAAAATTGCTGGGAAATTGGAAGAGAAATTATTACCAGGGGTATTGAAGAGGGAGTATTTGATGTTGAGGATGTTGATCAATCAGCTAAAAGCATTCGAAGTATGATTGATGGCAGTCTAATCCAGTGGTTGATGAGGGGAGAGGATGACCTGCATCATGACTACAAGATGATGTGTCATAAGGCAGCTCTCCGTTTGTTAAATTATCAAGCGTCTTAGATAGGAAGTTAACTTCTTGCTTTTTAAAGGGGGCCGTTCTTAAACGGCCCCCTTTCTTCATTCAGGGTGAATCATTTTTTATTCACAGATGCATCGTGAATGGAGTCTACCGCATTCTTCAGCGTTGCGTTAAACTCTTCGTCCGACTGATTAGCGTTTAGATCTCCGGCTAGTGCGCGGGAGAAACTTGCAATCAAACCGTCGTTCTCTTTAAGCTTTTCATTAGCTTCTTCGCGAGAATAGCCTCCGGAAAGAGCAACAACACGAACTACACGAGGGTGATCGATCAGTTCTTTATACTGATTCGGCTTCGTAGGGATCGTGAGTTTCAGCATCACATTTTGATCATCGGAAAGGTTATTCAAATGTTTGAGGATTTCCTGTTTAAGAATCTCCTCACATTTTTCCTTGTTTTCACTATGAATATCGACTTCTGGTTCAATGATCGGAACTAATCCAGCTTCAATAATGCGCTTTCCGATATCAAATTGCTGATCAACCACATCTTTGATGCCTTGTTCGTTCGGCTCGTGGACGACTGAGCGCATTTTAGTACCGAAAATGTTTCGTTCATTGGCACGTCTAAGAGTTTCATCTAGATCATGAATTGGTTTCATAAGCTGTACGCCATTTTCTTGTTCAGCGAGCCCTTTATCCACTTTCAGAAAAGGGACAACCCCTTTATCGGCAAGATAGTCTGCTGTATATTGCCCTTCAATTTCTCGATCCATCGTTTGCTCAAATAGAATGGCACCGAGAATCTGATCGGAATTGAAAGACGGGGACGTAATGATTCTTGTACGCATCTGGTGGACAAGATCGAACATTTCGTCTTCACCAGAATAGGAATCCTCTGGAACTCCATAAGCAGCTAATGCTTTAGGCGTGCTACCGCCACTCTGGTCCAGGGCTGCGATAAATCCATTTCCACTTTTGACCTTATCAAATTGTGCTTGATTCATCTGTTACACTCCTCCTTTTTTATGGTCCACTATACTCTTCCCATTCACCCACTATTTGTAACACGAATCGTGTTTCCTGGAAAGAAATATCCATAGGTTAAGATGGTTCAGAGGAATCGTATAATATTTCATCCGCTTTATTTTCTGCTTCTTGTTCAGGGAGCTTTTCAATGATTTCGAGCATTTTATTCGTAATGCTTTCAATCTCCCGGCGGCTGTAGCCAAGTTCGTTCATAGCAATTGTTGTGTAAGCAAGAGAGTCACTTTTATCCACGATCGTTCCTCCTTCTATTTATTGATCTCTTTTAGTGTGCGCGATTTATGGTCTGCTATTACCAATATCTTCATTACTCTGTGAGTCAAGAGATCGAGTGACTTTATATCGTAGTAGGGAGGAAAACGGATTCACTCCTGTGGGATGAACATGCTAGGCGAGATCCTGGAAGACTTAGTGTGAGGAGGGTCAGCACATGTCCATGGAAAGCGAGGTGATCTTCCATCCACCATCATTAACATTAAAGTATCGAAACTGAGCTTCTGGATAAGGTGGCTTAACTGATTAATAATTTCTTCAATCTAAGTAAAATTTCCCGACAAATTTTCAGAAAAAGTGAGCAAATTCATTCACTTTCGTTTACAATGAAAAGTAATTACATATTGGAAAAGTAGGCGCGATTGAATTATTTCAATGGCTTAAAAGGGAAGTTGGTGCAAATCCAACACGGTCCCGCCACTGTGAAAGGGAGTAACTTTGCCGGTCCACTGTGCTTAGTACGCATGGGAAGGAGCAAGGAAGCAATGATCTGAAGTCAGGAGACCTACCTGCTTTTTACACCAATATAACCTACGCGGATAGGGAGGTGTGTCGGAAGATCAGGAGTCCTTTCTATACATAGTGGTCTCATGACGGTACACATCTTTTTATCAAAAGATGTGTTTTTTTGTGTGTTCAAATAACAAAAGGAGGATTTAAGAATGAACCATTTTTGGAAGAAATTATTATCTTTATTTCTTGTTATCGGCTTATTAGCTGGCTGTGCTCTTGGGGGGGATAAGGAAGCCGGATCGACAAGTGAAGATTCACAAGACCAGCCAGAACAAGCGAATAGCGGAGAAGAAACAAATTCGTCTTATCCGCTAACTGTGACCGATGCGTTGGGGCAAGAGGTGACTTTTGAAAAAGAACCTGAGAAGATCATTAGCACGATTCCGAGTAATGGGGAGATCCTTTTTACACTTGGCCTTTCTGAAGAAGTTGTCGGCGTAAGTGATTATGCAAATTATCCTGAGGAAGCCACTCAAAAAGAGAAGATCGGCGGTCAGGATCTAAATGTAGAGAAGATTCTTTCCTTAGAGCCTGATTTAGTCCTTTCTCATGCATCAGGAGCGCACAATTCTGAACAAGCTTTAAAGCAGATTCGTGATGCTGGTATAAAGGTGTTTGTTGTACAGGAGGCTACGTCTTTTGAAGCGGTGTATGAGAGCATTCAAACGATTGGAAAGGTTACGGGAGCTTCTGAGAAAGCAGAAGAAATTGTAACTGGCATGAAAGAAGATTTAGAAGCGATCAAAGAGAAAACCAGTGGAATAACTGAAGAAGATAAGAAAGAGGTTTTTATCGAAGTATCACCTGCTCCCGAAATCTATAGTGGAGGAAAGGAAACATTTTTAAACGAAATGCTTCAAGTCATCAACGCGAAAAACGTGGTCGGTGACCAGGAGGGCTGGTTCAAAATGAATAACGAGGCGATTGTCGAATTACAGCCAGAAGTTATCATAACTACGTATGGCTATTATACAGAAAATCCGAAAGAAAAAGTGCTTTCTCGTGAAGGTTGGGATTCTGTGCCTGCGATTGAACAGGAACAGGTCTATGATGTCCATTCGGATCTCGTTACACGTCCTGGACCTCGCTTAGTTGAAGGAGTAAATGAACTTGGTAAAGCAATATATCCAGAAGTTTTCAGTGAATAGACCTTTTCAATATACTTCTAGTTCGTTATTTTTGGTGTTTTGTATTTTTTTAGGAACATCTATAGGAAGCGTATCTATTTCATTTGAGGTCATTGCTCGTATTATAGGCGAGCAATTGCTTCCTTTTTTACATATGGCAGAAGGTGTCGATGACATGCAGAAGGCGATTATCCTGAAAATTCGCCTGCCTAGAGTGATTCTGGCTGCGCTTGTCGGAGGGGCGTTGGCCATAGCGGGAGCCGCATTTCAAGGCCTTTTGAAGAATCCGCTGGCCGATCCTTATACGTTAGGAGTTTCTTCAGGTGCTTCTGTCGGAGCAGTTGCTGTGCTTTTTTTAGGAATCACTTTACCCTTTGCAGGGGGATTTACCTTACCAGTTGTTAGTATCATAGCAGCTATTACAACGATTTTTCTTGTCGTTGGATTTACTAGATTGGTCGACCGTTCCATGTCGATGATGACGGTTATCTTAACAGGAATTATCTTCAGTTCCTTCTTAGGGTCACTGATTTCGTTAATGATTGCGTTGACAGGAGAAGAGCTTAGGCAAATTGTGAACTGGTTGTTAGGCAGTGTAGGAATGCGTGGCTGGAATTATGTTTATTTGATGCTCCCTTTTTTCATAGTGGGTATAGTTCTCTTGCTGGTTTCGGGTCAGGAATTGAATGCGATGACATTTGGAGAAGAGCGCGCAAAGCAGTTAGGCGTCCATGTAGACCGTCAAAAGTATATCGTTTTAATTGCGGCATCGATTTTGACAGGTGTCTCAGTTGCTGTTTCTGGGACGATTGGATTTGTTGGACTTGTTGTTCCGCATATTTGTAGAAAGCTTTTCGGCAGTGACCACCGCCATTTAATCCCGCTCTGTGTGCTAAATGGCAGTGCCTTTTTGATTTTAGCCGATCTGTTTGCTCGTACAGTTGTTTCTCCTTCAGAGCTGCCGATCGGAGTTGTGACAGCCTTAATTGGTGCCCCTATGTTTGCCCTGATTTTAGTGAGAAGACGGAGAGGAGGACAATCGGCATGATTGAGGTCAATCATCTATACGCCGGGTATGAGACGGATGTATTAAAAGATGTTTCATTTACTGTTCAAAAAGGAGAGATGTTTGGAATTCTTGGCCCGAACGGAAGTGGGAAGACGACTCTCTTGAAAGCTCTAAATCAAACACTATCTAATGTAAAAGGAGAAATCAGGATTGAAGGGCATCCGGCGGCAGATTTAACTCCAAAACAAAGAGCGAAGGAAATGGCGGTTCTTCCTCAGCATCACACACTCTCTTTTTCCTTTCCTGTTGAGCAGACGGTATTAATGGGACGTTATCCATATCAAAAGGGGCTTCTTAAGCAGTGGACAGACGAGGACTACAAGATTGTAGATGAGGTGATGGAACAAACAGGAATTAAGAGGTTTCGTAATAAATCGCTGCTTTCCTTGAGCGGTGGGGAGCGACAGAGAGTATTCCTCGCACAGGCAATGGCCCAACAGCCTCAGATTCTGTTGCTTGATGAGCCGACCAATCATTTGGATTTCAGTTACCAAAAGACTATGTTAGATGCGCTAAAGGATAGGTCGATTCAAGAAGGTCTGACTGTCATTGCCATCTTTCATGATTTGAATCTAGCTAGCCTCTATTGTGATCGACTGCTACTTTTAGAGGAGGGGCGCGTCAGAGCGTTACATACTCCGGAAAAAGTATTAGAAGAGACGCAGTTATCTGAAGTTTACCAGTCGAGCATAAACGTGCATGCCCATCCTTATTTCTCGAAACCACTGACGAATGTCGTTCCAAGTTTTACAGAAAGGTTAGAAAAAGCAAGTGTACACCCGAGTTATCTTGATATTTGCTCCGATCGAATTCATTACAAAAGTCCACGCCCCTTGAAATGTTATTCATCGGCGGTATTGCACCCAGGCTTCGGATGGTATCGTAATTTTATTAACCTCCATGTCGACCATTCGTTTAATTATGAAGATCCTGTTATGTATGTGAAAAATTATGCGGATGAAGAAGGGTTTCAGACCTGCGAAACGGTAGGGATGATGACGGCAGCAATGGTCGAAGACGTCTGTTATCAATACATAAAGGGAGGCGGTTTTTGCTTGCTTGTAGTTGTTACAGCAGGTACTAGCAATGCCGTGGACGTTGTGCATGCAGGTGATCATATAACAGAGACCGTACCAGGAACAATTAACACATGGGTTTTTATAGATGGTGATTTGTCAGAGCAAGCTTATGTGCAATCGGTGATGACTGCGACAGAAGCTAAGGTAAGAGCCATGATGGAGCTTGAAATCCGCGATCCTGTCACTCGGACGCTTGCGACCGGAACATCCACGGATAGTATATTAATTGCAAGCACTCAGGAAGGAGAGAGATTAGAATATGGAGGTCCCATTTCTCCTTTAGGGAGGAAGTTAGGTAAAGCGGTATTTGAAACAACAAAGTTGGCAATTGAACGCTATTTAAAACGAAGAGGTGAGAACTGATGGTGTCTCATCTGATCGCTATTACGCTAGCGTACGGACTAGATCGGTTATTCGGGGATCCAAAAGGAATGCCTCATCCAGTCATAGGGATGGGCAAGCTGATATCTTTTTTTGAGAAATTTTGGAATCAAGGCAGAGGTAGAAAAATCAAAGGGGGATTAATGGGGATACTCGTCATTGGTTTCAGTTTTTTCTTCAGTTTTGGACTAGTTGAGCTGTTAGCCGCTTGGAATCACTATGTAGCGATTGGATTGGAAGCTGTACTGATTTGGACGACCATCGCAGAAAAAGGACTTCGTCAAGCTTCCATGGATGTTTATCGGCCATTAAAGGAGGGAGACTTTCCGCGCGCGAGAAACCATCTATCTTACATCGTTGGGCGCGATACTGATCATTTAGAAGAGGCTGGGATAGCTCGTGGTACGGTGGAAACAGTAGCGGAGAACATTAGCGATGGTGTAACCGCCCCGCTTTTTTATGCGCTGATTGGAGGAGCCCCTCTTGCTATGGCTTACCGAGCCGTAAACACATGCGATTCCATGGTAGGTTACAAAAATGCACGCTTTAAGGAATTTGGATTCATCTCTGCAAAATTAGATGACCTCTTCAATTTAATTCCAAGCAGGTTAACGGCGTTTGTGATGATTATCTCTTCCACTATTTCATTAAAAGAAAAACAAAAGCTGCTTCGGGAACTCCCCATACATGCCCGCCGACACCCAAGCCCAAATAGCGGATGGGGAGAAGCAGCTGCGGCTCTAGTACTTGGTGTGCAGTTAGGTGGGATCAATTACTATTTTGGTGAAAGATCAGAACGCCCGACGATTGGAAACGCTGTGCGAGCACCGATGGCGTACGATATTGAAAAGGTAAATTACCTGTTATCTAAAACGGTCTGGATATGGATTTTATTACTTTGTTTAGGAGGAATGGGAATTGAACTGGCCTTCACATGGAGCGAATCCGATTAAGCTTTATAAAGAAATGAATGCAGAGCAACCATCGTCTGTGGTTGATTTCAGTGTGAATACCAATCCATTTGGTTCGCCGGATGGATTGAGGTCACATTTAGAAAAAAGCCTCGAAAAGACTCACAGCTACCCTGATCCAGACATTGAACGTTTGCATCAGAGACTAGCTAAACAACACGAAATAAATCAGGACCATGTATTAGTCGGAAACGGCGCATCCGAAATCATTTACCTATTAGCCCAACTTTGGCAGGGGAAGCGTGTGGGTATTGTCCAGCCTACATTTTCTGAGTATCAAAAGGCGTGTGAAGCCTATGGATGCAAGGTTTATCCAATTGCGTTAGAGGAACAGGATCAGTTTAATTTAGCCCCGTCAAATTATGAACCTTTTCTCGATGTCATTGATGTCCTTTTTCTTTGTCATCCGAATAACCCGACAGGTGCCATATACAAACCGCATATCTTACAGGATCTCATCGATCAATGTAAAGAAAAAGAAGTAGTGGTTGTAATTGATGAGGCGTTTTACGATTTCGTGGCCGACGTTCCATTTTATTCTCCACACGTTATTGAGAATTCAAATGTGATTCTCCTTCGTTCCCTAACAAAAATGTTCGCAATTCCTGGACTGCGTCTCGGGTATGCGGTGGGTGAGCCTTCTTTAATTAAGCGGATGAAAATGTACCAACCGACCTGGAGTGTCAATGCTTTTGCAGAAGAGGCAGGACTATATTGCTTAGGTAAGTCTCTTTTCCAACAACAGACTGCACAAGCGATCTCTAATGAGAAGCGTTCCCTATTTACTAAACTTAAAGAGCTGGGGTATCAGCCAATGATGACACATACGAATTACTTTTTAATGAAGGATCCCTATCATGCTGATACAAGGGTGATGATCGAATTTTTGCTAAGGCAAGGTGTAATCGTAAGGCATACCTACAATTTTTTAAATCTAGAAGGAAGGTTTGTGCGGATAGCGATTAAACGGAAAGAAGAGAATGACCGGCTCTTATCCGTGCTTCAAAGGTGGAGTTCTTTATGCTCACCTTGATCATCGGTGGAGTACGCAGTGGAAAAAGTACACTTGCGGAAAAGCTGGCTATCCAATCACATAAGAACCCTATCTATTACATAGCGACGAGCGTCAATACAGATGGAGAAATGAATGAACGGATATTGAAGCATCAAATAGCACGAAAGGCAGCTCCAAAACAATGGATAGTCTTTGAGAATCCTACTCGACCATCCACTATCAACCTTCCACTAGATGCTACGGTTCTGCTTGATTGTGTGACAACTTGGGCCACCAATGAATGGATGGAGAGAGTAGAAAAAGAAACGATTGATGAACTTATTAACCGAATGGTGGCAGAGGTCGAGGGAATGATGCAATGCGCCGCAAACCTTATCTTAGTCTCAAATGATTTGTTTTCAGATGCTATAGAATATGGACCAGCGATAAAGGACTATTTACGATTGATTGGGACGATTCATCAAAAACTTGTGAAAAAGGCCGATCGTGTCGTAAAAATGGAGTTTGGCTGTACGCAAGTAAAGAAAGGAAGAATTCTATGAAAGGACTCATGATCCAGGGAACGGCATCGAACGTTGGGAAAAGTTTGGTGGTGACTGCCATCTGCCGCTGGTTGAGGAATCAAGGGTATCATGTCGCTCCTTTTAAATCCCAGAATATGTCTAACAACTCGTATGTTACAGAAGCAGGAACAGAAATCGGCAGGGCGCAAGGGGTACAGGCGGAAGCGTGTAAAGCGATCGCTCTGCCTGAAATGAATCCCATATTATTAAAACCTAAAAATGATCGGACTTCAGAAATCATTTGCCTGGGAAAATCAATAGAATCGCTCTCTGGAGCAGGCTACCGAACTCATTTTTATGAGACAGGAAAAAAGGCGATCATAGAAAGCCTCGCCCTATTAGAAACACGCTTTGACTATACAATCATCGAAGGAGCAGGGAGCCCTGTGGAAGTGAATTTAAACGACAGAGAGCTTGTGAATATGGCGGTTGCAGACATGGCGGATGTGCCCGTCCTTCTCGTTGCGGATATCGACCGAGGCGGTGTATTTGCATCCGTAGTTGGGACCCTTAAACTCTTACCAGAAGCCCATCGAAAGAGAGTAAAAGGAATCCTTATTAATAAATTTCGTGGAGACCCGGAGTTGTTTACCGATGGGGTTGATTGGCTGGAGGACTACACAGGAATTCCCGTGCTAGGTGTTTTACCCTACACGGCTCATGAAATCGAAGCAGAGGATTCATTGGCTATTAGAGAAGATAAAGTGTCTTCAGTAGACAATGCATTGGACATCGCTGTTATTGTATTTCCTTATCTATCAAACTTTACAGATGTCGATCCGTTTTATCAGGAAGAAGACGTGAGCATCCGTTATGTTTATCGAAAAGAAGAATTAGGTACCCCGGATGCTGTGATTCTGCCGGGGACGAGAAGTACGATTGAGGATTTAGAGGAGATACGGAATCGTGGCATTGAAGATGGCTTGCTTGATTATATTCATAAGGGTGGAACAGTTGCAGGGGTTTGCGGTGGGTATCAGGTACTTACCAATCAATTAATTGAAGGAGATAAAGTGATCAGAGGTATGGGGGTCTTTCCTGTTACCACTCTTTTTCATGAAGTAAAAACGACTCAGCGAACGAAAGGAGTTGTTTATTCAAGGAGTGGATTTCAGTCTAGTGTAGTAGAAGGCTATGAAATTCACCTTGGTGAAATGAGAGAGGAAAAAAAGCTTATTCCTTTATTCTTACTTGAAAATGGAGAAGAAGGAGCTGTGTTTGATGGGGGGAGAATCATTGGAACTCACCTGCATCACGTCTTTCACAATAAAGACTTCCGAACAGAATGGCTGAACCGATTAAGATTGAGAAGAGGTCTCTCAAAACCTGGTGCTGCTTTATTAAGAAAGGATCCGTATGATCAGCTGGCTGAATGGTTGGAAAGCGAAGTAGACACAGATGCACTACTTAATCTTATTAACAATGGAGTGCGGGCGGAATGAAACCATACATACAGGGATTCATTCTAGCTATTCAATTCTTCTCAGTTTTTCCAATCAATCGTGAAATTCCTATGAGGAAAAAGCATCTAAGAGGAGCGATCTTCAGCTTGCCATGGGTGGGTATGATAACAGGGTTGCTACCCCTTATTTTTACTTGGCTCTTCCTTAACTATACGCCAATGTCCATGGCTGGTGCAGCTGGAATCGCTATAGTAACAAGTATTCTTGGAAGCGGGGGTATTCATATAGACGGATGGATGGATACGAGCGATGCATATTTTTCCTATCAACCAAAAGAAAAACGGCTTGCCATTATGGAAGACCCTCGAACAGGTGCGTTTGGTGTTCTTTCTGTCATCGTCCTTCTTTTCCTCCGTTTTATTTTTATTTATGAGACGCTGACTGTTTCTTTTTCAACGTTTGCGTTCGGGGTGCTGGTCATCCCGTTTCTCTCCCGGCTGCTCCTTGTCTTCCATTTTTCCTGGACACCCTTAGCAAAACAAGAAGGACTCTGTTATTGGTTTGCCTCAGCTTTTTCAAAAGGTGTGCTAATAGCAAGTTTAGCCAGCTTTATCGTATTAGGAGCTGCGGCTTTACTAATTGACCTCGACTTTTTATATAAGCTGACCTTTTTATTTCTTGCCGCAGCCGGTATCTACACTATGAGTCGCTCAACAGCTCTCCGATCATTTGGAGGGATGACAGGGGATGTGCTCGGGGCAACAGTAGAAGGAGGCGAAACCTTTTTATGGATCGTGTGGTGGATCTCTACATTATTCGTCACGGGATAACAGAAGGAAATATTAGAAAACAGTATATTGGCTGGAGTGATCTCCCGCTCCACCAGGATGGGGTAAAAGCTTTACACATCATCCGTCCTCGCATCCCTAGTGTTGATATGATATGGACTAGCGATCTAGTCCGGTGTATAGACACCGCTGCACGTCTTTTTCCAGAGAAGAGAGTAAAGAAAACGCAGCTGCTTCGTGAGATCCACTTTGGAGATTGGGAAAGGCGTAGCTACGAAGATTTAAAAGCCAATCCCTTATACCGGAAGTGGGTAGCAGCACCTTCCTTAACGTCTCCTCCGGGGGGAGAGCTTTATCAAGTGTTCCAGGCAAGGATTGAACAATGGCTTTTGAGTTTTTTCTCTGAATTGGATGAACATCGAGAATTGAAAAGCGCAGCTGTCATCACTCATGGTGGGGTACTACGAGAACTTATGCATTGGCTCTATGGAGACTTAACATCGACTTGGAACTGGAGCGCCGCACCTGGTGAGGGTTATCATCTTCAGCTTAAACAAAGGAGGGATCAATCGTGGACTTTGTTACAGGGGGAGCTTATAACGGCAAAGCCGAATGGGTAAGGCAGACACTTCTCATAAACGAACGTGGGGTAACATGGATAGATGTGTCTAGCGAAGAAATTGTCCTTCCAGAAACGAATACGCTAGTTTTGGAAAATCTGGAATACCTAGTGAGAGAAAATGAGATTACAAATGTTGAAGAAAAACTTGAAAAAATAATTTATTGGGAAAAAGGAAATGGCAGCCGTACTGTTGTCTTAATTGGAACCGATATAACCAAAGGGATTGTCCCTCTTGAACGGTCAGACCGGGAGTGGCGTGATCGAACGGGGTTTCTCTATCAAAAAATGATGAAGAAAGCAGATCGTGCTTATCTCATTTGGTTTGGATTAGTCGAGAAATTAAAATAATAGGAGGAATTTAAGATGAGACTTTATACAAAAACGGGAGATAAGGGACAGACGAGTGTAATAGGCGGTCGCGTGGACAAAGATGATGTGCGAGTAGAAGCGTACGGGACTGTTGATGAAGCGAATAGTTTTGTAGGTAAAGCTAGGACAGAGTTAAATCTATCTAACGAAAAATTGAAGCAAGTAGATCAAGAACTGGAGCGAATCCAACATGAGCTTTTTGACTGCGGAGGGGATTTAGCCAATAAAAAATCAAACAGGGAACTTAAATTGGAGGAGGATAGTATCCTCTGGCTGGAAGAACGAATGGATGCTTATATTGAAGGAACGCCTGAATTGAAGCGATTCATCCTTCCGGGAGGATCCAATGCAGCAGCAACCATTCACATTGCACGAACCGTTACAAGAAGAGCGGAGCGGCTCGTTGTTTCTCTAAAGAAAGTAGAAGAAGCCCCTGAAGTGTGCTTAAGGTATTTGAATCGACTATCCGATTATTTCTTCGCTGTGAGCCGCTATATCAACTATGTCAGTGGTAATCCTGACGTGGAGTACATACGAAGTGAAGAAGTTTTCCGAGGGAAGCCAAAGAAGAAGGACAAAAAATGAAGCGTTTTGTGCTTATAGCTCTGTTTGTTTCTCTAGCGGCTGTTGGCGGCCTGATTAAGATTCCCGTAGGTGTAGGAAGTATCGCCTTGGATGCTGCTCCTGCCTTAGCTGCATCGATAATCTTAGGGCCCTTCGGCGGAGCCGTAGTGGGTGGACTTGGACATCTTTTGTCTGCCTTAACCGGCGGTTTCCCTCTGGGGCCATTCCATCTCTTTATTGCCCTGGAAATGGCGCTTCTCTATGCTAGTTTCTCTTATCTTTACTCGGTTCAGAAGTGGCTGGGACTTGTTTTCTTCTGGGGTGGAAACAGCTTACTGCTGCCTCTTCCTTTTTACTTCTTGATGAGTGCAGCTTTTTACTATACGTTAGTGCCGGCGCTTCTGATGGGTTCGCTTATCAATCTTATTCTATTTATACTCGTTATTCCTAAAATCAGCTTATTGTCCAGTGATAATCAGGAGGTAGTGAAACCATGAGGGATCTTAGCTACGTTATCATTGATGATACCTATGAACTTGTCATTAGTTCAGATAATGCAGCCAATATCGGAGAAAAGGAAAAAGACCAAATTCAGGCTCCCTACAGCTTAGTAGCCGAGTCATTATTCCGAGTAGCGTTTATGGAGAATCGATCGATTGGTGCTCATCCCATAGCAGTGGTCTTATATAACTTTACGGATGAATCCGTATGGCGGGAATTTACTCAAACCATAAAGAAGAAAATGAACGCAATGGGATTTGAAGTCCCGATTACAGGAAGTACAGAATCAAATTTCCCTTTGCCACATTCGGCTTTTGGGTTATCCATCATTGGGAAAGTTGAAAAAAGAAATAAAATAGACTGCCAAACCCCAGCGAACGCAAGGTTTGCGGTGATTGGAGAACCTCTTGTAGGTGAAGAAGTAATCAGGCATAGGGAGCGTATGGCACCGTTGGCGTTATTCGAAGAGCTGGTGAAAAACAAAGATATCTATGAAGTATTGCCGGTGGGCTCGAAAGGGATTGAGAAGGAAGTAAAAGCTTTGCTCCAAGCTAATGATTTTTCTGAAGATGTACAAGTGAAGTGTTCTTTAGATCTCTATAAATCAGGGGGGCCTGCCACCTGCTTTGTTATTACTTACAATCCTGGTGAGGAAGTAAACATTCGAGCATTGGCGGGAGATGTTTTTCATCATTTAACCATTGCAAAATACTAAAGAAGGACAAGGACCTTGTTGTGGTCCTTATCCTCCGCCTACAGTTCTATTAATATCATTCACCAAAAACCTCAGGAAGCATCTTGAACCCGTCAATTTCTGCATCCTCTTCCACCTCAATCATAATATAACGTTTCCCCTTGTTATTTACTTGTTTCACATATTGCAAGTCCTGAGGGCTAATCGAAATGTTGGCGACTTTGGTGTTGATTTTGATCGATTTTGATTTGTATTTAGGTACGATGCTGCTTGCTTTTAGTTCGTAGGCGTCTTCTTGAGTTACTCGTTGAAAAGCTGTTTTGACTTTTTCTGAATCGACTTGTTCACCGCTTTGGGTTAACACACGCTCCACATCTTTATAATCAAGTTTAGGCGGTTCATCATCTTCATTTTCTTCCACCACACGGTTGATTTCTCCATAGACATTCGCAAGGGTGGAGGGGTTCATTTGATCACCGACCACATCTTTAATGACTTCTTCGAATACTGCTTTGTCTTCTTTTGCCGTCATAACCTCTTCGCCGTTTAACACATCTTCTATAAAGCGATAATCTGGTTCGTTGGCTTTACCAGCAGAATAAAGGACATGATTTATATCAGAAGTGCCTTCGGTAATGCATGGAAAAAGAAAGCCGGACATCGGATTTTTAAGGTCAATGACAGGGTCCACTTCAATTTTGTATTTGAATTCCTTTTCGACATAGTCAAATTGAATTTCTTTCTTAGGTTCCTCTGTTTTGTTAATGCTGCACAAAATGAAGGGATTGGAGTACACGGCATCCCGTTCACTTTCTTCTGCTTCGTCATTTCGGCGTTTCGTCGGCTTCAAGTATTCAGCACGAATGAAGCTGATGACAACATCCTTTTCATAGGGATTGTCCGAGATTATTTTCTCAGTCATTTTCAGCATTTCAGCTTTCCAATCCTCGACTTCGCTGCTTAATAATCCTTTATGTAAGATAAGTTGGCTGTGATCTTCAGCCTCGCGTTGAAATTTCAATTCGAACAACTTTTCATCAAGCTGGCCGGTCAGCACTTTTTTGAAATTGTTCATAAATAATTCCTGCTGGTCCCGGTCGAGCATTTCAAACGTTTGGCTCTGGTGGTGATAGATATCTGTCGTCTCTTTCATGATATAGACGTTGAAAATATCAGAGATCTTTAATAAATCATTATCGAGTTTAAATTGTCTGCGAATACCCGCTATATCTTTTTTGTCCATTGGTCGTTCACTCCTAAATTGATCTTCGTTCTATGATTCTCTCATTTTACCATAGGAATGACGAATGAATTGGACGTTTAGATATTGATACAAAAAAGAAAGACGACTTCTCCATAATGAAGAAGTCGCGAATTTTCTTAATTATTTTGCTGAGGATTTTTAGATTTTCTTGCTCGTTTTGCATCTTCTTTATGTGCTTTGTTTGCGGCTGCACTACCAAACTCATCAGAGAATTCAGTTTCTGCTGCCTTAATATCAAACCCTTTTTTGTGCTTTTGCTCAGGGTCATTTTTCTTCGTTTTCTTTGCCATCAGAATCCCTCCTCTTTTGTTTTGTTTAGTATGAGAAAGAGGTTGAATTTTATACTAGAGGTCGAAATTCATAATAAAACAACGTTTGCTTAGTTTACTAAAATAGGGTGGAACCAAATTGGAACTCCAATTATAATAAGAAGAGGTGGGGATAACCCTAAACAGTAAAAAAGTAGATGGAATATGGAGTCCTTAGCTAAGGGGCCCCTTCTTCCATCTATTTTTCTTTGCTATAAAAAGATAAAAGGAAGGAATACCGCTATGGATTTCTTTGA
Organism: Halobacillus sp. A1-3; assembly: GCF_050971765.1. Classification (NCBI taxonomy): domain Bacteria; kingdom Bacillati; phylum Bacillota; class Bacilli; order Caryophanales; family Bacillaceae; genus Halobacillus; species Halobacillus sp. A1-3. The sequence goes on from NZ_JBPCEO010000003.1 coordinate 116,095, forward strand.
ATTGATAGAAAAACACACAGACGTTCGGTTGAATGACGTGCAGAAACAGGCAGTTATGCATACAGAAGGACCGCTGCTTTTGCTCGCTTCGCCAGGTTCAGGCAAGACAACAACACTTAACATGAAAATCGGCTACCTTTTATTAGAGAAAAAGGTAAAAGCGGAGCAGATTATGGCGATTACGTTTAGTAAAGCTTCCGCGCGTGATATGTCAGATCGTTTTGACCGCTTCTTTTCTAACCTGACGAATGATCAAGTCCATTTCTCAACGATTCACAGCTTCGCTTTCAAAGTCGTTCGCGAGTGGCTGAGAAAGACCAGGCAAGATTTTCAGCTGATCGAAGGGAATATAAGTGATGAAGAGTTAAAAAAAGGATGGGGCGGTACTCACATCCCTCTCCATAAAAAATTCATTTTGAAAAAGCTCTATGAGGATATTAACGGAGCGCAGATATCGGATGACGATATGGATGAACTGATAACTTATATTAGTTTTGTGAAAAACCGGATGCTCCAGGGAAAGGAGCTTGAACGGGTTCGGTGTAATGTTAAAAACGCTGTGGAGATCTTTCGAGCGTATGAACGGTTCAAGAAAAAGCATTCAAACATTCTTTTATTAGACTTTGACGATATGCTCACCTATTGTCATCAAATTTTGTTGGACGACCGCGATATCCTTTCAAAGTATCAACAGCAGTTTGAATACATTTTGACCGATGAAAGCCAGGACAATTCTGTCGTCCAGCATGAGATTGTCGAGCTGCTGGCTCAACCGCAAAACAACCTTTGTGTCGTAGCGGATGATGATCAGTCCATTTTTATGTGGCGAGGGTCTGATGTGACAAAGTTATTGCAGTTTGAAAAGACGCACCGCGATGCAACGGTGATGACGATGTCACAGAACTACCGATCATCACAGGATATTGTGAAAGCATCGAATCAATTTATTAAACGAAACCGAAACCGCTATCCAAAGGAAATGTTCACAGACAATCCAACAGGTCAACCGATTGAAATTAAATCGATGCGAAGCTATGAGGATCAGCTGGAGTATGTGACCGAAGAAATAAGAAAGAGCGGGGGAGCGGAGGAAGTCGCCGTCCTATACCGAAACAATGCTTCAGCGGTACCGCTTGCTGACAAGCTTGATAAAGCGGGGATCGAATTTTATATGAAGGACATTGATGCGAAGTTCTTTAAACACTGGATCGTCGAAGATATGCTGAACTTCATGCGCCTTTCCTATAATAATAGTCGCGTGGACATCCTTGAGAGAATCCACACGAAGTTCAATGCGTACATCTCTAAGCAGCAAATCGCACTTTTGAAAAAGAAAAACAATAGAACCTCGGTTTTTGAAGCGCTGCTCGATAGTGATATTCCATCGTACCAGCAAAAGTCCTTGCCTAAAGCAGAAAAGCTGTTTAAAGAGATCAACCAAATGGAACCGGCGAAGGCGATACGAACGATACGTGAGAAGCTTGGTTATGACCGTGCCATAACTAAGATGTGCGAAAAATTCGGATTCAACGCCGAGCAGCTTTTCGGCGTTTTGGATACGCTAGAAAAGATTGCTCAAGGCCTTGGCACGTTGAAAGGTTTCGCAGATCGCTTGAAAGAGCTTGAAAAACTGATTCAAACGTCGAAGTTCAACAAGAATAAAAGTCCGCTAACTCTGACCACCTTCCACAGCGCTAAAGGTCTTGAATACGATAAAGTGTTTATGATTGACCTTATCAACGGCGTCGTTCCGTCTAAGGACGATATGGACCTCTACAGAAATAAAGAGTATGGTCCCATAGAGGAAGCTGTGCGGTTATTTTATGTAGGAATGACCAGAGCAAAAAAGAATCTGGAGCTTTTAACGTACAACTACAAAGGTAACGAACGCGTAACGGAATCGATGTTTGTGTCGAATGTGAAAAAAATCATTCAGCCAGCAAGTGAAAAATCCTACACAAAGAAAAGTATTCGAGCTGACTTATCAGATGACAACTTGCTGCAGCTTGATGAAATTGAGCTGGGGAGAAAAATTGACCACCGGAAGTTTGGTCCTGGTGTTATTAAGGAATACGGCGGGGATCAAATAGGGATTCAATTTGATGAAGCAGGTTATAAGGAATTGCTTGTGGATGTATGCATGAGTAATGGTTTGCTTCAAAAGTATTGAGACGTGTATTTTTGTTTTCAATGAGAGGTGCAACAACATTCACATTTTTCTTCTTAAGAGAGTCGTCCTTTCACAATTAGTCTATGCTTATGATAAGCATAGACTAAATTTTTTATGAAATCCGTCACTTGTTCCTGTATAGTGGGGGAGAAAGTGGAATATTCTTGTCGGGAAATCTATTGTGTGAAATAGAGGAAATAGTCGCTCGAGACTGTTTCTCTTTTTTTTATTAAGTAAAGGATATTATTTAACTTTAGAGAATCTAAGAAATAAGGATATTTTGTGAAACATTCCATTAAAAGGAGTGGATATTATGGCTGGTAATATAGGATCTTATGGGAGTTCCGAAAAAAAAGGTAGTCAGAGACTGATTGAAGAATACGTTAATCATCAGCCTGATAGCCTTAATAAACAAATCTTAAAAGCATCCCCGTCGTTATTGTCATTCATAAATGAAAACAAACAGATTATCTGGAAATCCCCTCTTAAAGAAAATAAATACTATGAATATCAGGATGATTTCCTAGACGTAAATTATAAGTGGAATCTAGCTAAAGAGTTATTAAAAATATTTTGGCCGAAAAATGGCCCGAAGTGGGATGGAATTGCTCTTGTTAAGAATGACAATGGTCAAAAAGGTCTCTTACTTGTAGAAGCAAAAGCCCACACGAATGAAATGGTTTCAAAAGTGAAAGCAACAAATGAAAAAAGTTTAGAGATGATTAAGAGCACAATTATAAAGGTTAAAACGGTGAGCGGGTCACAAACGCCAATCGATCCTTGGTTGCATAGATACTATCAGCTGGCGAATCGATTGGCTTATTTATATCTTTTAAATTATAAACTGGAGATTCCGACGTGGCTGGTTCTCGTTAACTTTGTAGATGATCAGACTCTTAAGCCTACTCCTGAGGAAGAGTGGCTAAATCACTATCAGGAGGTGTATAAAGAATTAGACATTAAACCAGAATCTTTTTTGTTTAATCGATTAGTTACTATTTTTCCTGATGCCAATGAATTATAGAGGATATTTAGAAAGGAATCCGACCATGTATAAGTTAAACTCCGAAAGCAATCGATTAGAGAAAGTATTAGAAACCACTTTTTTTGAAAATGACTTAAAGGAAAGAGAGCATATTCAGGAATGGATACGTAAAAATCCTGAAGTGTTAGGAGAAGAGCTGTTATTAATTGGCTGTGAATATGACAAGTTTGAGATTAGCGAACGTATTGATTTGCTTGGTATTGATAAAGAAGGTAATGTATCCATCATTGAATTAAAACGTGATACAACTGGAGGTTATGTGGATTTTCAAGCGCTTAAGTATGCTTCTTACTGTGCGCGTTTAAGTCCATCAGATCTAGTAGACATTTATTCTGATTACATTACGTCATTTGGTCTGGGGGTAGATGCAAAAGAAAGCTTGGTTGAGTTCCTTGAACTAGAGGACGAAGAAGAACTTCATACAATTTTAAATACCAACCAGCGAATCATTATTGTCGGAAAAGAGATTGATAAACGCATTCTTTCTGTATGTACATGGTTATATGAAAACGGCATTGATGTGAAATGTATTACACTAAAACCTTATAAGTTAGGGGAAGGTCATATACTAGTAGATACAAATCAGATTATTCCTCCTTTTAAATTAGAAGATTATTATATAAACAAAAAAGAGGTAAAGAAAGAACGCCAGAGGATGGCTGAAAAGGATGTAAGAGAATTTTTACAGGCTGTTTCTGATTTCATCAATACCAACACGGATTATACAGCGAAATACGGTGGGGTACGGAGTTATTTTAAAGGCCATAAATTTATAGATCTGCCATGGCGGTTTGTGTTTGCTTACAAAAAGAAAAATAGGACTGCTTCTATGTTTGTGGAGTCATTTGACCAAGAAGCCATTGAAGTGATGAAATACATCAATGAAAATTACTTAAATAAGGCTACGGAAAGACTTGGTACAGATGTAAGCTTAGTTAGAGGAGAGAAGAACGCGAGTTTATTTAAACTAGTAGTTGAACTACTTTATACCGAACATCATTCTCAATCGGATCAAATAGATAAATTTAACGAAACTTTTGTGAAGTTTAAAAGTTTCTTAGAAGATGCTGTTAAGGAATATAATAATCAGTGAGTGGACCATTTCATCCTATGGACATTTGTCTCAGATCAGCTTTGGAATCTTGTGTTAATTTAGTACATGTCATAAGTCTAATAGTGTTAAGTACTTATATGATTGCTCCATTCAAAATGGGTATGAGGACATATGGGGTACCTTGTTAAACTTGCTCTCTTAATAAGAATTCTATTTCATCGATTATAGAAGACTGCTATTCTGGCAATACTGTTGCTAGGAAGGATGATGAGCATGACTTACATGGAGAAGACGAACAAAGTAATGAAAGAGTTGATCTCAGGCGAGCGTTCACAATTTGGAAATTATTCCTATGATCAATCAACATTTACCGATGGACAGGAAGAATTTGAAGATTGGGAAGTACGGCAATTCATCTTAAATCATTTTTTAACTTTGGAAAACTTGAAGAGGAACGCATAGATAAAATCTCATCGAAGACAGAAAAGATGCCTGGACCAATTGCTATTCAATAGTGGCGAATTGGTCCAGGCATTTTTATTCTTCTTCATTAACATCAATAGCTGCGGTGTTGTTGTTCATATAAGCAGCAGACAATTCGTCTTCTTTTTTATGTCCACTTTCGAGCTGAGCGTTAAGCTTCTGATTAGTAGCTGCTCGGTCTGTGCCTTTCGGATTGTTTTTCTTCTGACTTTTTTTGTTTTTACTCATAAAAACCCTCCTTAGAGAAATCATTTTATTATGCCTCGATCTTTCATATTTAATCATATCTCTATTCAATTTCTGTTTTTTATATTAAGTTTTAGATAGACTACTTTTTGTAAGAAGAGTGAATAAGATGAAAACAAGACCGCGAATTAACTAATAAAATGAAAAAGGCGATGAATTTATGAACATCGATCAACAGAAAAAAATCTTCGATAAACAAGCCAAAAAGTATTCCAAACGAGCGAGGAAGAAAACTCCCGATCATAGATGGCGACAGAAGCTTCTTAAATCAGCAAGCGGGAAGATCTTAGAAGTCTCAGCAGGGGCGGGGGCGAATTTTCAATACTATCCCAAGGACGCTTCTATTCTCGCCGTTGACCTTAGCTCGGCAATGCTCCAGCATGCGGAAGAGGTTGCGAAGGAGACGGACAGCCGAGTGGATTTTTTGGTTGCCAATGTTGAAGAACTTGATTTGCCGGCAAACTCATTTGATACGGTCGTTTCTACGTTATCGATGTGTGCCTATCCAAACCCTGAAAGAGTATTAAGGCAATTAGCAACATGGTGTAAGGACGATGGCCAGGTTTTACTGATGGAGCACGGGGTCAGCTCTAATCGGATTTTCTCTAAGTTACAGCATGTTTTTGACCCGCTCTTTAAAAAGAGAGTAGGCTGTCACATCAACCGTGACATAGTAAAATTAATTGAGTCATCACCATTGGAAATAGTCCGAATAGAGAACGCATTATTTGACGCTGTTCATCTCGTGTGGGCTAAACCAAATCCAACACAAATTAAATGATGTTTAGCAAAGTCGGTGAATTTCTTTCGTTCTTTGAAATGCCCATCCAAGCGTCTTTATTGAAAAATCATCCGCTTCTGTATAGGATGAGGTCATTGATTCATTGGAATAATAGACTAACTCTCGTAAATGTTGAGCTCTGTCCTCGCTAGATAGGAGAATGATTGTGCGCCGGCTTTCAAACTATTTGTACATATTTTATTCATTTGTTTTCTTACTGGATGTCGTCCACCTTTTTTGGAATAACTCTGTTTTATATATGATCATAGGTGTTCTAGGAATCATTATGACTGCGATCAGTTTTCCGCGTTCCGATCGTGTATTTAAGATTCTCGGTATCATTCTGTTGGCTGCCGGAGTCTTTTTCTTTTTTTCAGGTGAATCTACTTTGAGGGAGATTCCATTGTTCTTTGCGGGAAACATTAGCTTACTATTTCTCTTGTCCATGCTTCCTTGGATGAACAGTGTCGTAAAAGCAGGTAGATACAATAAACTCCTTCAGTCTTTACTTGGCAGTAACGCTAAAGGGTTAGGTGCATTATACGTGCGAAGTGAAATCACGATGGTATCTCTAGCAGCTTTTTTAAATCTATCATCCGCAACGATTTCTCAAGACTTATTGAAGGAACAGTTGAAAAGAGTAAAAACAAAGGTGAGGAACAGCTTCATTTTGATGGCGACTTTAAGAGGGTACTCCCTGGCATTGCTATGGAGTCCGCTTGAAATCTTGCTGGCTACTTCGATCTTCATTACAGAGGCCAGTTACTTAGAAGTACTGCCATGGATGCTGTTGATTGCTGTTCTTGGCATCTCTTTTGACTCCTTGATAGGAAAAATATTCTTTGATAAACAAGAAATCGAAGAAAGTTCTTCTTTAGAGAACGGTTCCGGCCAAAGCAAACGAAAACTTATGCAATTTATTACGGCACTTGTGCTCTTCTTATCTGTCGTTGTCTTTTTAGGAAACGTTGTTCAATTGGACTTTTTGTTTGCGGTTACCATATCTATTTTTCCTTTTGCCCTCCTTTGGGCTGTGCTCGTAAAGCGTAGGAAAAGCTTCTTGCATATTGGCTGGCCCACTTGGAAATGGAAGACCAATCATTTAAGCAATTTTATTGTACTATTGTTAACACTGTCTTTTTTAACAGAAACGTTGAATGCATCCCCTTATTTGAAATACTTGCAAGATCCAATTGTCGCCCTTGAGGGGAACCCGCTGCTCATCATGCTCTTTATTCAAGCTGCTTTCCTTGTCATGACGTTATTAGGCGTGCATCCGATTGCTACGATGGGAATTTTCGGCGGCGTAAGCGAGTTATTGATCGGGACGTTTCCACCTGTGACACTAACGATCCTTCTTTCCGCCTGCGCAATTGCTACGGTACCGTCTGCCCCTTATGGACTCATCGTCACGATAACTTCGGTGGCGCTCCGGATGAATCCGTATCAAATCGTCTTGAGAAACTTGCCATACAGTCTACTGTTAGGTTTTCTCGGCATCGGGGTGGCATTGCTTACCCTGCTGATCTATTAGAAAAAAATCTTGCAACTGCTCCCTAACATGAAAAAACCAGACCCTTATGGCATAGCCCAGGGCCTGGCTTTTTTTCTATTCTTTCACTTTATACATCCATAAAGCAATAAAGAAAAATCCTCCGCAAATAGCACTGATCCATCCGAATCCACCCAAAAGTTCAAATGAACCAGAGACATAGCCAAAGCCCAGCCCAACGATCACGAGTGTCACGTTTCCACCTAAGGACCAGAACGATTCAATGGTGGATCGCTGTTCGGAGCCGATTCGGTGGTGCAGATACCCAGCAATTACTGGTTCGACGAGCCCATCAAAAAGATAAACCACAAAAATGAGGGCGATGCCGGTCCATCCAGGTGAAATCGTCAATCCGAAAAAACCGAGAGTGAAGACGGCTAAGACGTTCAAGAGAAGTGTTTGTGTATTGAATCTTTGAGTCAAGAAATGAGCGGACAATTGACCAAGAAGACGAATTAGAAAAAACAATGCCATAAATAAACCGAACGATCCTACTGGCATCCCGGCATCTCTTATATAGAGCTGCCAAAATTCATCTAGGAAGGTGAACGCTGCACCAAGAATCATTCCGGAGAGCAGGCTCATCCAGAGCTCGGGGTGGGAGCGCAGAACCTGAATCGATGCCTTCATATGAGCAGCGGCTGATTCTTGCCCTTTTGTTCTTTCCGGTTCAGATAAAAACATGGCGAGAATGAACGCTGCACTTAAAGCCATTAGCGAAATCCAGTAGTTTTTAATCAGTCCATATTGTGTGGCCATCCAGCTTCCAAGAAAAGCGACGGCGATTGTCGTCACAGTACTGAAGGCTTGCAGGTAACCAACGTACTTTTCAAACTGAATTTGCTTTTTTTCTTCCATCAACTTGTCATACACAAATGCATATAAAGCTCCACTGCTGCATGCTGTTCCGATAGCGGCAAAAAACACAGCGAGGCCAAAGTGCCAAAACTCAGTTGCACCGATGAGAATAGCGAACTCAAGACAGCCAAAGAAAGCAGCCAATTGAATAAGTGGTTTGCGTCCAATTCGATCGGCAAGTATTCCGGTAGGAACTTCTGCACTGATAATGGTTACCGCATAGATGAGCTCTGTCCAGACAACCATCTCCACATTCATGCCGCGCATTTCCCAGAACAGTCGTTCAATGACATACGCGGGCACGAAGCTTTGTAAAAATTCAATAACGTATAATAGTCGAATGTTTTTCATAATCGCTCCTCCTTTTCCCTTGTCTTGATCAGACTTAGAAAAGGAGGAGCACGCTCACTCGTTACGGTTACAAATTAACAAGGAGGGCGAATGATAAGTGACATAACATGATCTCCTTCCATTGATTTTAGTTTCATTATAATTGGTTTTCGTTGTGGAAAAGAACGATATTGGTCGTTTTCGGTAAATAGTAAGCAATCATACAAGTTCCATTTCCTACACTTCTGCCATGTACTCCTTTGACATCTCGATAAACTCACGCACCGCAAATGGCAAGTACTTGTTCTTTTTCCACACCATCCCTAGCTCAAGACTGAGGCTTGAATGCTCTAATGGGATTGCCACGATCTCTCGGTTTTTAATATCTGTAGCAATCTGGCTTGGTAGGAGAGCTATCCCTACTTTTGCCTCGACCATTTCAATCATGAAGTCTCTATGCGAGCTATGACAAACGACATTCGGGTAGAAATTTTTGCTCTTACATTCTTCGATGATCCTATCATGGAGCGTGAAGTCCTCTCGGTAAAGGATGAAGGATTCTTTTTTCAGTTCGCTTAAATCAATGAACGGCTTTGTAGCAAAGTCACTTTCTTTATGAACCAGCAGCATAAGTGGATCATTGATGACCTCGAGCGTGTCGAAACTGTCAGATTGGACAGGCAGGTTGCACACAAGTCCAATATCCAGTGAGCCGTCCTCGACGCCCTGCTTGATCATTTTTGAGCCGACTTCGCTTAACAGGATTTTAATTTGAGGATATCGATCACGGTAATAGCTAATAATTTTTGAAAAAAAAGCTGCCCCGGTGATCGGGGGAATGCCAATCTTGATTTCACCTTTTTTTAAGTCGATAATGTCGCCGAGCTCTGAAGTTAAATTATGAAAGGCGTCCAGGACACTGACGGCGTTAACGAGTACGGCTTTCCCCGCATCGGTCAACTGCAGCTGTTTGGATCGGTAAAATAACGGAACGCCTAATTCAGTTTCCAGCTGTTTGATCACTTTGCTTAGGGATGGCTGAGAAACATGCAGGGATGCGGCTGCTTTTGTAAAACTTAATTGTTTAGCTACTTCTGAAAAATACTCCAAATGACGAATATCCAAAAAGAATCTCTCCCTATTTTTCTGACCTAGTAGCTACCTCGCAACGATCAACTCAGTTATAACGAAATGGAATAATATAAATTCCAAATATATATTTTCGATATGGTAATTTTTATTATATGATAAATAACGACGAATAGATAGAATAATATGACAATTTATGAAAGCGTTTTATATTAATGAAGGAGGAATGAACTGTGAAAGACTACGTTACAGTTGGCAAACTTCAGGTTGCACCTGTGCTGCATGAGTTCATCAACAAAGAAGTAATTCCAGAAAGCGGAGTTTCGAGTGATGATTTTTGGTCAGGCTTAGAAGCGATCGTTCATAACCTTGCTCCGGAAAACAAAGCATTATTGCAAAAACGTGAGGAAATTCAAAATAAAATCCACGAGTGGCACAAGCAAAATTCTAAAATAGATTCCGAGGCTTATAAAACCTTTTTAAAAGAATTGAACTATATTGAACCCGAAGTTGGAGATTTCGAAGTATCGACGAAGAACGTCGATGATGAGATTGCTGTGCAGGCAGGACCTCAGCTTGTTGTTCCTGTCAATAATGCTCGTTATGCGATCAATGCAGCAAATGCACGCTGGGGGAGTTTATATGATGCCTTGTATGGAACTGATGTGATCAGTCAAGAAGGCGGGGCTGAAATTAAAGGAGATTACAATCCTGTTCGTGGAGATAAAGTTATCGCTTATTCGAAAGAATTTCTAGATGAAAATGTACCTTTAGACGGTGGATCGCACAAAGATGTGAAGTCTTATCAAATCGTTGATGGTCACTTGTCCGTAACGCTTGAAAATCAAGAAACAGCCGGTTTAAAAGACGATGCACAGCTCGCAGGTTTTCTCGGTCAGCCGGATGCTCCTGAAGGGGTACTACTGAAAAATAATGGTCTTCATTTAGAGATTCAAATTGATCATAATGATTCAATCGGAAAGACAGACAAAGCAGGAGTCAAAGATATTCTTGTGGAATCAGCGGTTACAACGATCATGGACTTCGAAGATTCTGTAACAGCGGTTGATGCTGACGACAAGGTAGAAGTATATCGTAACTATTTAGGTCTTCTGAAAGGTGATTTGTCGGTTTCTTTTAATAAAGGCGGAAAAGAAATCAAACGTGAGCTCAACCCTGACCGGACGTACAAGACTCCGGACGGTGGGGAATTAACGTTGTCTGGTCGATCTCTTATGTTCGCACGTAATGTCGGTCATTTGATGACAACAGATGCAGTTCTAGATGAAAACGGCGATGAAATTCCAGAAGGGATCATGGATACCGTAATTACCGGACTGCTCGGGAAGCATGATGTGCTGAACAATGGCCGTTATCAAAATTCGGCTAAAGGTTCAGTGTATATCGTAAAACCGAAGATGCATGGATCCGAAGAAGTCGCTTTTGCGAATGACTTGTTTAACCGCACAGAAGATTTGATGGGCTATAAGCGCAACACACTGAAAATCGGTGTGATGGACGAAGAACGCCGTACAACGCTCAATCTGAAAGCTTGTATCAATGAAGTAAAGGAACGGGTTGCTTTTATTAATACAGGATTCCTTGATCGAACTGGCGATGAAATTCATACATCAATGGAAGTTGGACCAATGATCCGCAAGAATGATATGAAAGGTTCGACCTGGCTGAATGGCTATGAAAAATCAAACGTCCGTGTCGGTCTGGCCAGCGGTTTCCGTGGTAAAGCACAGATCGGTAAAGGAATGTGGGCGATGCCTGATCGGATGGCAGAAATGCTGGCAACGAAAGATGGTCAGTTGAAAGCGGGAGCTAATACTGCCTGGGTTCCATCTCCAACAGCGGCTACGCTGCACGCGCTTCACTATCACCAGATCGATGTCGGGAAAGTGCAAGCAGACATGTCCAAAGATCATGGCGATCTGAAAAATGATATTTTGCAAATTCCCGTAGTGGAGAATGCGAACTGGAGTCCTGAAGAGATTCAAGAAGAGATGGACAACAATGCACAGGGAATTCTCGGCTACGTCGTCCGCTGGGTGGAGCATGGCGTGGGGTGTTCGAAGGTTCCAAACATCAACAACGTGGATTTAATGGAAGACCGTGCAACGCTCCGCATATCCAGCCAGCACATGGCAAACTGGCTTCATCATGGAATTGTAACCGAAGACCAGGTGCTTGAGACGCTGAAGCGAATGGCGAAAGTCGTTGACGAACAAAATGCGGATGATCCTGAATATGTTCCGATGTCTCAGGATTATGATCAGTCCGTCGCTTTTCAGGCCGCCTGTGACCTTGTCTTGAAAGGGTATGATCAGCCAAGCGGCTATACAGAGCCGATTCTGCATCGCCGCCGCAGGGAAGCCAAAGAAAAAATATATGCAAATAAATAAAGTCCTACACAACAAGAGCCATTAACTAGTACGTTAGTGGCTCCTGTTGTATCTATAGTGCTTTCAACCTACACGTTTGAAGCGACTTATCAGATATGTGATGTCCGAAAGGGTGAGTGTTTTGGAAATAGAAAAAATTTCACCAAAAAAAGTTTCCGAACTTGTGGAAGAGCAGATGGAAACGTTCATTCATTCAGGGAAGTTTCAACCCGGGGAAAAACTGCCCTCAGTTCGTGAGCTTTGTGATCTTTTTGATGTAGGAAGATCAGCTATGAGAGATGCAATGACTGCGTTGAAAGGAAAGGGCCTGGTGGAGATCAGGCATGGCGAAGGGATGTATATCTGTCATTTTGATCCGACGAAGCTGCTGAACCATTACTTGCTTTTACCAGATAAGAATGACATCGAAGCTTTGTTTCAAGTGAGAGAGATGCTTGAGGCAGGCATGGTAAAACGGGCAGCACAGTTCCGATCAGAAGAAGATTTGGAAGCGATGAAACTTGCAATCGGAGAAATGAAAGGGAAGAAAGAAGGTCTGGGAATAGCGGATTATAGCTTTCACAATGCGATTGCCAAATCGTCCGGGAACCATATCCTGTTCCAATTGATGGAGTTTATTTCAGCAACGACTAAGAAGTCGATGGACGATTTTCACAGAATGATCGCTTCAGATGCTAGACTTCTAGAAGAAATCATCGGACAGCATGAGCGGATCTATGAGAAGGTTGCTGCGAGAGAGGTGGAGCGCTCCTGTGATGAAATGGTGGCTCACTTGGAGTATGTGCGAAATCTTATGAGGGAGAACAATGAAGAAAATACATTGAGAAGCGGCTGATCGTTTGAAAAATGTTTATCCCAATTAGAAACAAAAGAGGTGTGATGAATGAATATGAAAGGGATATCGGAGCAAGACGTTTCTTTTGAAGACAAGTTCGGTAATAAAGGCGCAAAGATTTTGAAACCGACGACAGAAGCAGAGATATCAGAAATTATTAGTGAGGCGGATGAAGAAAATATAAACGTCACGATTGAATCGGGAGGAACGAAACGTGGATACGGTGGTGTGAAAACAGCGTATGATTGGACACTTTCTTTGAGTGATTATAAAGGGGTAGTCGAACACAATGTCGGCGATATGACGGTGACTGTCAGAGCAGGTACAACTATTGCAGATCTTCAAGATTTTCTCCGCCAGCACAATCAAATGGTTTCCATTGATCCAGATTGGCCTGATCAAGCAACTATTGGTGGAGTCATTTCTTCAAATGAAAGCGGTTGCAAAAGGTTGAAGTATGGATCAGCAAGAGATTTAGTCATCGGGTTGAGGGTTGTTTACCCGAATGGCGAAATCATCCGTACAGGAGCAAAGGTAGTCAAAAACGTGGCCGGATATGACATGAACAAGCTTTTCATAGGAGCCATGGGAACGCTTGGAGTCATTACTGAAATCACAATGAAGCTGCGACCGATTCCAAAGTATGAAAGTCTCGTTCAAGTGTCTGTTCCAAAAGAAAAAAGTGATGAATTGAAGACATTGGCCGTCTCTATCCAGGATTCTGTGATCGAGCCTGTGTCCCTTGAACTTGTGAATCCAAGCTTATCGAAAAAATTGATGGGCCGTGAAGAGTATATGCTCTTGATTGCTTTTGAAGATGTAGAAAAATCGGTTCATTTTCAGGAAGAGTGGATGGAAAACCATAGGCCGCAAGGGTCATTTATTGAAGTCATACGACAAGATAAAGCAAGGGAGTTCTGGCGGACGTTCTCGGCACTTGCCCCTAACAGTCTCCAAGACGAACAATCCGCCAGCACCCAAGTCATCTTGAAAATTGGCAGTAAAAATATGGACGTGTTTAAGATTATGAAAGACTCAGAATCTATCAGCTCCTCTGTATCAATCGAAGCGCATGGCGGAATGGGACATGGGATCAGTCAATATACGCTTACCGGTGAGGAAGCAGAGGTTTTGAAAGCGATTCGAGAGCTTAGAAATGTAGCGGAGAGTAAGAAAGGATACGCTATTGGCAAACACTTGCCGTACAAGCTTCGGAAAGAGGTCGGCGCCTGGGGAGAAAAAACACCATCTTTTTTCTTGTTTCAGGGCATTAAACAAAAAGTCGATCCAAGGAACACACTGAACCATCAACGGTTTATAGGAGGGATTTAAATTGCTTAAGGAAATGGTGGAGTCCGAAAACAAATCAAGCCTGCCTTGTTCATCGACCAGTTTAAGCAATTACTTTGAAAAAGATCATCCTGATGAAGAAAAGTGGGCGGACTGTGTTCACTGCGGCATGTGCTTAGAGGCGTGTCCAACCTATTTGGAAACGGGACAGGAACAGCATTCTCCGAGAGGCCGCGTGCACTTAATCAAGTCCGTAGCAGAAGGAAAACTCAGCCTTGATGAGCAGTTGGCAGACCCAGTCTTTCAATGTCTTGATTGCCGAGCCTGTACAACCGCTTGCCCGGCAGATGTGGATGTCGGCGGATTGATTGAGGAAGCGAGGGGACAGATCCGTGAAGCGATGCCGTTAAAAGGCTGGAGAGGCGCGATAAGCAACTTTTTCTTGAAAGGACTTTTCCCGCATCAAAATCGCATGCAGACGATTAGTGGGCTGCTTAAATTTTACCAACAAAGCGGCGTTCAAAAAGTCATCCGTCAAACGGGGGCTCTGAAGGTTATGCCTTCACACCTCGCTGGGATGGAGTCAATCATGCCTGAAGTGAAGACTTCTGTACAGAAAAAGTATAAAGATATTGAAGTCATTCCTGCAAAAGGAATACCAAAAGCCCGGGTTTCGATGCTGACGGGCTGTATTATGGACGTCATGTTCAGTGATATTAATGAGTCGACCATCAATGTATTGACTCACAACGACAATGAAGTTGTCATTCCTAAGAATCAAACGTGCTGCGGTGCGCTGCATGTGCATGCTGGAGACAGAGATACAGGAAGGACGCTTGCCAAACAGAATATCGAAGCCTTTAAGGATTCTGAGAAAGTCGTTGTCAATGCAGCGGGATGCGGCTGTGCGTTAAAAGAATACCCGGAATTGTTCAAAGACGATCCGGAATGGAAAGCGAAAGCGGAAGAGTTTTCGGAAAAAGTTGAAGATGTATCCAAATATTTATATGACAGTGGGTATGAAAAGCCGAAAAGCGAGATTAATAAGCGGATCACGTACCATGATGCTTGCCACTTGGCGCATGGACAAGGTGTACGTCATGAGCCGCGCCAGCTTCTGAAAGACATACCTGGAGTGGAATACACCGAGCTCTCCAACGCCGATACGTGTTGTGGAAGTGCAGGCATCTACAATCTAACAAATCCTGAAATGGCGGGAGCGGTTTTAGACAGAAAGATGGAGCACGTGCCAGAAGATGTCGAGATGATCTCAATGGGGAACCCTGGCTGTATGCTGCAGATGGCGATGGGTGTTCAAAAATACGGAAGACGGAGCGAAATTGTCCACACGATCCAATTGCTCGACTGGGCCTATCAAAAAGACAAGCAGGCAAATGAAAAACCAGAAACGGTGAAAGGATGACGTGAATGTTTGGAAGGACTAAGAAAAAGAAGACGCATGAAAACCCACACATTGCTAAGTTAATCGAGATTGTAGGAGAAAAAGAGGTGCTTCATGAGCAAGGAGATCTCTTATCCTATGATTGTGATGGCTTCACGGTCCATAAGTCTATGCCGAAAGCCGTGGTATTTCCAAAGAATACCGAAGATGTGTCAGCAATCGTCCGCTATTGTGCCGCGAATGATATTCCTTTTCTGGCCCGTGGTGCAGGCACTGGTTTGAGTGGAGGAGCGATTCCACTTAACAATGAAGTAATTATCAGTTTAGTGAAAATGAAACATTTGCTAAGTGTCGATTATGAAAACCGGCAGGCGGTGGTGCAGCCAGGGTTTGTTAATTTGAAACTGACGAATTCCATCTCAGACAAAGGGTATTATTATGCCCCTGACCCTTCCAGCCAGTATGTGTGCACGATCGGGGGCAACGTCGCTGAAAATGCAGGAGGCGCCCACTGTTTGAAATACGGAGTTACAACCAACCACATTTTAGGGCTTGAGGTCGTATTGCCGAATGGAGAAGTCATAGAAATCGCAGAAGATGGAGTTCCTGACAGCCCTGGCTATGATCTTATGGGGCTTTTGACAGGGTCTGAAGGGACGCTTGGAATTGTCACGAAAATTACGGTGAGAATTTTGAAAAACCCTGAAGGTAAACAGACTGTACTTGCCTATTTTGATCGTGTAGAGGATGGCAGCCGCGCCGTTTCGGACATCATCTCTGCTGGCATTGTACCAGCGGCTCTAGAAATGATGGATGAGACGGCAATAGAAGGAGTCGAAGCTGGAGCCTATCCCGTCGGTCACCCTGACGATATTGAGGCACTTCTGCTCATCGAAGTGGACGGAATCACTGCAGGACTTGAGGAGCAGATCCAGCAAATTCTCAAAGTTTGTAAAGCTAGGAATGTAAGAGAAGTGAAAGTAGCGGAAAGTGAAGAAGAGCGAGGCCGATGGTGGGCCAACCGTAAGACTGGATTCGGAGCAATGGGAGCCATATCGCCGGACTACCTCGTTCAGGACGGAGTCATCCCGAGGAGTACGTTGCCGGAAGTGCTTAAAAATATTTCCGACATCAGTAAGGAATCAGGTTTAAGAATCGCAAACATCTTCCATGCCGGGGATGGCAACCTTCATCCATTAATCTTGTTTGATTCTCGTATTCCTGGCGAAACGGAAAAAGCGTTGAAAGCTGGAACCGCGTGCTTGAAAGCCTGCGCAGACGTCGGAGGTTCGATAACAGGCGAGCACGGCGTCGGGATAGAGAAAAAAGAAGAAATGAGGTTCATTTTTTCAGATGAAGAATTGGAAGCACAGTTAAGGATTAGAGAAGTATTTAACCCTGATGACTTACTAAATAAAGGGAAGCTGTTCCCAACACCTAGCCGCTGCATGGACGTAAAGAAAATCGTTAAAGACACCGTAGCTGTAAAATAATTTTTCTAGGAGTGATTGGATATGAAATTTACGAGATTTACACATAAAGATGTAACACATTACGGAGTTGTAACAGGTGATGATATCAGTGTAATTGAGGGAGATTTATATGGTGATTGGAGTTATACAGGTGAAGTGCTTCCACTTGAGCAAGTGCAGCTGTTAGCTCCAGTTGAACCGAGCAAAATTATCGGAATCGGTGCGAATTATGTGGGAAGCACAGAGGAAAGACCAGAAGAACTGCCGGAAATCCCAGTATTCTTCTTCAAGCCTTCTTCATCTATGATCGGTCCGGATGCAGAGATTATTATTCCAGACTTGGTGGACGAAGTGAAGTTTGAATCAGAATTGGCGGTTGTTATCGGCAAAGAAACCCGTAACGTTGCTGAAGAAGACGTACTCGATCATATCTTTGGGTACACCATTGGAAACGATGTGACAGCTCCTCAATTTTTCCATGAAGATGGGCATTGGACCGTAGGGAAGTCGTTCGATACGTTCACGCCGATTGGCCCATATATCGAAACAGATCTGGATCCTTCTCAAGTTGCTGTAAAAGCGGATATCAATGGTGTTGAAACACAAAACAGCCCGACGAACCTGATGATTGTGCCGCTTGCTCATATGGTGTCTTATTTATCAAAAGTCATGACGCTGGAACCTGGTGATGTCATCTTAACAGGAAGTCCTTTAGGGGCACACTTTGTGAAAAATCAAGATGTGATTGAGTGCAAGGTTGATGAAATAGGTACGTTGAGAAATCGAACAGTCAAGTCATCGGTTTCTGTAAAATCATAGAAGAGCTTAGTTCTAATGGAAAAAAGTTATCCGGATGAAAAGCAACCCGTTTCATTCGGATAACTTTTGCTCCGTTAATGATAATTCTTTCTGATAAGAGTTTAAGAGCAGTATTCTAGTAGCCGCAACTTCTAAATTTTGGAAGTTTAGGATCGTTGTAAAAGAATTCTACTAGTTATATCGTACCGACACTCGCACTATAAGCAACAGAATGAAGAGCTTTCAATGTGTACCGGGCTACTTAAAAAAGCAAACGCATACCACCTTAAAAACTTAGGGGATGAATTGCGTTTTTTGTCTACATTTATCGAAACAAGTAAATATTACTTAATTTTCCGAATATTGTTGAAAGTAAGGTCATCTGATCTTATAATGATCTTATGATATAGAAAGCGCTTACACAAATGTCTTTTTCCTTAGAAATGAAACGATGATTCGTAATAAGAAATAAGGAGGATAGAGGTTATTGGTCGTGTCCTTTAGACAAAAAACCAATGGAGGGTGAATCATGAACACCGGAACCTTAGCGTTATTATCTCTTTTACCGATTGTTGCTGTAGGTGTTTTTCTCGTAGGGCTCAGGTGGCCCGCAAGTAAAGCGATGCCGATTTCGTACATAGTTGCCGTTTTACTCGCTTTGTTTGTGTGGCAAGTACCTGGAGCTACTGTCGCTGCTGCCTCTGTCAATGGATTGGTTGTTGCTGCTACACTTCTTTATATTATCTTCGGTGCGATACTTTTATTGAACACGTTACAAGAAAGTGGCGGGCTGAAGACGATCCGGGAAGGATTTGTTGATATCTCTCCGGATAGAAGAATTCAAGTGATCATCATTGCCTGGCTGTTTGGTTCTTTTATAGAAGGATCTGCTGGTTTCGGTACGCCGGCCGCTGTAGCTGTTCCTTTACTTGTTGGACTCGGTTTTCCAGCTATGGCTGCTGTTGTTGCTGGAATGGTCATCCAAAGTACACCTGTTTCATTTGGTGCGGTAGGTACGCCTATTCTTGTCGGGGTTCAGACAGGACTGGCTGCTGATGCGAGTATTACGGACAATTTCCTAAGCCTCGTTACCATGGTCGGAGGACGGGTAGCCATTCTCCATGCAATTGTCGGAACGCTTGTCCCGCTATTTGTCGTTGCACTCATGACTAGGTTTTTTGGTAAAAACAAATCATTCAGCGAAGGGATTAAAGTTTGGAAATTCGCTTTATTTGCAGCATTAGCCATGACTATTCCTTATGTTATCGTCGCTAATGTGCTTGGTCCAGAATTTCCATCAATGATCGGAGGTCTTGTGGGTCTGGCTATCGTCGTGCCTGCAGCTAAGAAAGGGTTCTTGATGCCTCCTAAAGAGGAGTATTGGGATTTTGAAGATCAATCAAAATGGGATCCTTCCTGGTCGGGTAAAATTGAAATCAAAGACGTTGCGCATAAAAGTGGAAAGATGACTATGGTACGCGCATGGACACCATACATCTTAGTTGGTGTATTCCTTGTTTTAACACGATTGAAATCATTGCCGTTTCTTGAGTGGATCAAGTCATGGAATGTTACGATTCCATCCATTTTCGGAACAGACATAACAGCAAGCTTCCAGCCGCTCTATTTGCCAGGAACGATCTTTGTAGTCGTTTCTCTTATTACATTTGTGATTCACCAAATGAACGGCCAGTCTTATAAAAAAGCTTGGACTCATTCTGGGAAGACAATGATACCTGCATCAGCTGCCCTGCTATTTACCGTACCGATGGTTCAAGTATTCTTGAACTCCGGAGGAGGAGCGGCTGGCTTCGGAAGTATGCCGATTGAACTGGCGAATGGAGTTGCAGCTTTAACCGGGGATTTTTGGCCGTTATTTTCATCCTTTGTCGGCGGTCTTGGTGCTTTTATTGCAGGCAGTAACACTATAAGTAATATGATGTTCTCCTTGTTTCAATATGACGTAGGTGCGCAAATTGGTGTCGATGCTACTTGGATTGTTGCCCTTCAAGCCGTAGGAGGAGCAGCAGGAAATATGATTTGTGTGCATAATGTCGTAGCTGCTTGTGCGGTCGTAGGTCTTGTCGGGCAAGAAGGAAATATTATAAGGAAAACGCTGCTTCCATTCGTTTACTATGCCACCTTCGCGGGTGCACTTGGGTATTCGATCGTGTGGACGGCAGAAAAAGGAATCTTTAATATGGGTACGATTATTGTAGCCATCATTACGACGCTAGCCGTATATATTATCGCTACAAATAAAAGAAGAGCTCCTGCTAGTAACCTTGAAAATCAAAAACGGTATAAAGTTGTTAAATAACAAGAAAGCCAGGCCCTGTAAATTTCAAGGCCTGGCTTTTTGTATGGAAGAGTTATCGGTCTCTGGCATGTTGCTCTTGACCCAATTGCTTTTTCTTTCTCAAAAAACCAATTAGGAAGACAATTATTAGAATTATATAGAGAGTGAACCAATACAACGTCCAGCTCGAGGTGACAAAATTGCTGAAATCCATAACTGTTTTATGAAGGTGGTTACTCATTGCCCATGTTAAAACGGCAATAGGAATAATGAAGGGTCTATAGCTCTTCGAGTTGGCCAGGTGTTTAAAGCCCATCATTACCACTAGGAAACAGACGGTGGTTTTGAAAAACAGTCCTGTGATCCAAGCAAGTGCAATTAAGATTTCAATCCTTTCAAAGATGGTTGTAAACTCTATATCTCTCAAAACCGAATAAGTAGGATAGGTCTCCCTTGCTACCATATAAGCCCCATCGTTTCCGATGATAAGCAGGACGGCGATGATGAGCGTAAGTCCTCCTAAAGAAATTCCTGATAAATAAACGAACATCAATTGTTTCTTTTGCTGTACATAGTGAAAGAAATTACCTATTATTAGGGCTTCGATAAAAGGAAAGCCGAGTGTTGCATAAGCTCCTTCGAAAATCTTTCGGAAAGGTGTGTAGAAAACCGGTTTTATTTCTAAAAAACTGAAATCCTTAATTATCAAGATCAAAGACCCGCCTACGATGAAAAAAAGCAGTGGTGATAACAATTCATTTAGAAGAAATAGGTTTCTCACTCCATAAAGGGCCGTAAATGCGACAAGCGCAATCACTAGAATTTGATAAGTCCATGGGTGAGCAGTCGGGAATACACTTGCAACCATGAAATTACTTAAGTTTCTTACAACCATCGCGGCAAGGTGCAAGGCGTAGAACATGACGACAATATTCAATACAGTTCCAATCCATTTGCCTGTTACTCGGTCGATCAGACTAAATAGAGAAGGGTATTGGTGCTTTCTTAAGATAAGAACATAAACAAGATTCAATAGAAGTCCAAGTATGAACGCGATCAGCATGCTGATCCATCCATCCTGTTTAGCAGCAGCAACAGTAAGGGCAGGAGCCATCAAGATGGAGCTGAAAATGACAAAGTTAGTCGTTACCGTGAATAGCTGGTATTTTGTCAGTAGTATGTTCATGATGGACCTCCAAATAAGGCTGTGTAGATGGGTTTATATATGGCTCTCAGCCACTGGGTCACAGGAAAAAAAGGACGATCTAGTAAAAATCCAATGGTGTAGTACATGGAAAATAGCCACGCTCCGATAATAAACCCTTTTTCTCTCCAAGTTTTATTGTTTTTCTTCATTATTATCCACTCTCGCTCCAGGCGATTCCAAGTATGTGTTTACATGAGCCTGAATTTCCATATTCGCATATAATTCATCCCATTTATCCTGCACCTTTTCCCATTTCTTTGTTTCATTACGGAAGAGCTGATTGCGAATGCCAAAGTAATCAAGCTGTAATTCCTGTGCTTTTTTTAAAGAAGATGTCAGATCTTTTTCAAGGTTCTTATTTATGAGCTGCTGGAGATCATCGACACCTTGATTTGTAGATAGTTTTAATGGACAGGTGAATCCCTCAAGAATGATTTGGGCTTTTAAATTGATAACGTAGGTTAATTTACCATTCTCAATCTTAGGTTTAAAATCCTTTTCCATTTCTTTTAAATTGAATCCAACCGTGCCTTCTCCTTCATTACATGGGATGGAATAGGGCAATGTCTCGCTTGTATGGCTGGCGAGCAGCGCATAGCCTAGCGTATCTTTTGCAGTTAACCAATCTTTGAGTCGGTTGTTTTGAAAAGCTGCTAAACCAGTCAACCTCACTGCATTTTTATTTCCTTCAATATTGTTCAGAATCTCTACATTCGTCGATTTGATTTCCTTATCCACTTTTTCTACTCCAAGAGCTACGGGGTCACGGTTGTCCCCATAAGTCCATTTAATAAAGTCCTCAAGCTTGATACCATCCTGCATACCGTGCGCGCCTCCAGGTATAGCCACCATCCTCTCCATGGTAAACACGGATGAGTTTTCAATAGGAGTAAACAGGTTCATGATGGTTTCTGCTTTTTCTCCTTTGGCTATGAAAAAAAGGTAACTGTCTCGGATTTCGTAATGCCTCTCCATGTAATCAATCAGTTCTTTGACCCCCTGATTTCTTGCGTATTCCTCACCAACAACAAGCGCTGATATATGAGCAAAAAAAGGTTTTCTTCCCAGCAGTTCATTCACATTGGAAAAAGCTCCAATGACATCTTCCCCTTCACTTACAAATGTATAACTGGGAGCCTGGTTGTTGCCACCGCTTTCATGGCCGCTTGTACTAGCTTGTGGGTTGGTTGCTTTAAGAATGACTTTAACTCCGCCATGTTCTCCCTCATCGATCCCGATCCCCGAAAGGATGAGGATTTCATCCAGTTCATTTTGCGCGCTGCATCCACTGAGAAGAAGGAAGACAGCTATCATGCAGAAATGAATAATTCTCATAGGAATTAAACCCCCTGACTCTTCCTTTTTTTACGACTCGTCCACCAGAGAGGGAGACGGAAAAAGGTATCTTTTTGTTTGCGAATTTGAAAAGGGGCGAAAGGAGCCATGTAGGGCTGCCCCAAAGATTCCAGCGATACAAGATGGATACATAAGGCCAGGGTAAAGATGAGCATCCCGTAAATGCCCGACGTTGCTGCGAACAGCATGAGTATAAAGCGAAGCATTCGGGCAGAACCCGCCATAGAGTAATAAGGACTTGCAAAGCTTGCGATAGCTGTCAGTGATACAACGATTACGATGGCTGGCGATACGAGCCCTGCCGATACAGCAGCTTCGCCAATAACAATCGCCCCTACAATGGAGACAGCTGGACCGATGGGCCGAGGCATTCTAACTCCAGCTTCACGGAGAATTTCAAATACAGTCTCCATCACTAATGCTTCAATCAATGCTGGGAAGGGAACACCTTCCCGCTGGGCTGTCAGACTGATCAACAAATTCGTCGGTATTAATTCCTGATGAAAGGTAGTTAACGCCACATAGGTGGCAGGTAATGAAAAAGCAATCCAAAACGCTATGAAACGAATTAATCGAATGAAAGTGGCTAAATCAAAACGGTTATAATAATCTTCAGCAGTCTGGAAATACGAAATGAATGTAACTGGGCCAATGATGGCAAATGGGGTTCCTTCCATCATAATGGCGAGCTTTCCTTCAACAAGAGCAGAACAGACAACATCGGGACGCTCGGTATTCGAAAGTGTAGGTATAGGTGAGTACCCTTTTTTTTCAATTAATTCCTCAAGCATTCCCGTTTCAAAAACTTCTCTTGGCTTCGCATTAGTCAATCTTTCTATTGCCATCTCCAATGCTGACTCGTTAACCAGCCCTTCTATATAAGCCACAATCACCGGCGTTTGAGTGATTTCACCGACAAGATATTGTTTAAATCTGAGGGCAGGATTCGAGATTCTTCTCCGAATTAGAGTCGTATTGATAGAGAGCGTCTCGACAAAGCCCTCTCTTGGCCCTCTTATCACTGTCTGGGAGCTTGGCTCTTCAATCGATCTTGTTTCCCACCGCTGATCAGCTGTTATGAATGCTTCCTTTCCTTTCTTAACAAATAAGATGACATTTCCGCGCAGTAATTGATCTAGGATCCTGGAGAAATTGGACGTTTTACTGAATTTTTTAGGAAGCTGAATATGCTGTTGAAAGTCTTTTTTTCCAAAGTCCCATGGAGACTGATGTTCTTTGAACCAGTCCATAAGCGGGAGAATCACCGTCAGCTCCAATTCGTCACTGCTGATCATTCCATCTATATAACAAACGGCAAAAGCATTGTGTTTGAATGTGTACACTTTTGAGATCAGGTCAGGGGGGTACCCGAGACTTTTAGCGACCTGGTTGACGTCTTTTTCCACATCTCCTGAAAGGCTCAGGTGGCTGTAATTCCCTTTGCTCAGGTGAGGTGGAAAAGTCTGATCCTTTCCCATAATAAAACTCCTGTCGTTTTTTAACTATTCTTGGTAAAATGCCCATCTTCTATACTACGAAGGGGTTGTAATTCAAGTCTCCCACAAAACAAAGCATTCTTATAAATGTACAGATCCGCAGCATAAAATGTTTCTCTCAAGGGTAATCAAATAAGAAATGCTAAAGTTGGAAGCAATGAATGGAGGAATGGATTATGCAAAAAATGAACAGGGGATTATTGACTGCGTTATCGTCGATCGGAATTGCCCAAGCATTAAAAATCATTACACATAAAAGGCTGACAGGAGATTGGGATGTGAAGCAGGTGGCGACAACTGGAGGGATGCCAAGCTCCCACTCGGCAGGTGTATCCGCGCTTGCAAGTTATATCGCATCTAATAAAGGATCACGTCATACGGAAACGGCGCTCGCTGTCACCTTTGGAGTGATCGTCATGTACGATGCACAAGGAATCCGCCGGCATACGGGGGAAATTGCGCAGCTAGTCAACGATCTTGAAGATAATTTTGCTGAGATTGCCGGAGATTTCCCAAGCTTCGAATTTGTTGAACGAGAGAAGGAATTAAAAGAGTTATTAGGCCACCAGCCTATCGAAGTACTGGGCGGTGCAATCTTAGGCGGCGTCTTAGGTTTTCTTTCTGCAAAATTTGAAAACAGACGCTCTAATATCGATGGCTAGATCAAAATGCACTTACTTCTTCGCTCCCAATTAAATGCTGTTGAAGAGACGAAGAGATTATATTTGGATAGGAATTAGTAATCGAATAAAAAGAGAAAGATCGAGAAGATTAAGACCAGGAGGTGCTTGAGATGAAAAAGCATAATCATCCTTATCATGAACTGAAGAACGATACATTCGCAAGTTCAGGGACGAACATTGATGCAGTCAAACGCCAAAACGAACGTTCTGGCTTATCCTATAATGAAGTCAAGGAGTTATTAGCCAAAACAACTGGCGGACGTGGCACGAGTATCTATAGTGATACCAATGTGGAAGAAGTACGAAAAGAAAATCAGCAATCGCAACGTGATTGACGATAAAAGTGCCTGCCCAGAACATCCTGTGCAAGGCACTTTTATTTTTTTCATTAAGGGACTACGATAGAGGAAAGAGAATAAACGAAGAATGAAGTAGAGAGGCTAATGTAGTGTTCTTTACAATTAAGTCAAATCATAAAAAGGTGATCAATATGGCAAGCGAAAAGCAAACCTTAGCAACGGCATGGAATTTTGACAACAGTTATGCCCGCCTTCCGGATATATTTTTTTCAAGAGTCACACCGACTCCTGTACGTTCACCGGAGTTAGTTGTTTTTAATAGGCAGTTAGCAGAACAGTTAGGATTGGAGACTGGGAAACTGGAAACGGAAGCTGGAGTAGAAATACTTGCAGGGAATGAAGTTCCTGAAGGTTCCCTTCCGATTGCCCAGGCTTATGCTGGTCATCAATTCGGGCATTTTACGATGCTTGGAGATGGTCGGGCCGTATTACTTGGCGAACAGATTACACCATCAGGAGAACGAAAGGATATCCAGCTCAAAGGATCAGGTCACACCCCGTATTCACGTGCGGGAGACGGTCGAGCCACACTTGGACCCATGCTTCGTGAGTATATCATTAGTGAAGCAATGCATGGTTTAGGTATTCCGACGAATCGGAGTCTTGCTGTCGTGAAAACGGGCGAACCGGTCATTCGTGAAACGGAACTCCCTGGCGCCATTGTGACACGAGTTGCGGACAGCCACTTACGGATAGGTACTTTTGAGTTTGCTAGGGGACAGGGAGAAGAGGAGCTTCGAGCATTAACTGACTATGCGATCGAGCGCCATTATCCAGAGCTAAAAACAGAAGAGAATAAATACGTTGCGTTTTACCGGGAAGTCGTAAAGCGTCAAGCCGCATTGATAGCAAAATGGCAGCTGGTCGGATTTATTCATGGCGTTATGAACACAGATAACATGACAATTTCTGGAGAAACCATTGATTATGGTCCATGTGCCTTTATGGATGAATATGACCCGGAAACTGTGTTCAGTTCCATTGATATCCGCGGGCGCTATGCGTATCAAAATCAGCCGCCGATTGGAAAATGGAACCTTGCGCGTTTTGCTGAGACTTTGCTGCCGCTTTTCCATGAAGATCAGGATGAAGCGGTAGAAATTGCTCAAGGTGTTATCAAAGAATACGATGAGCTGCACTATAGTCACTGGCTAAACGGCATGAGAGCTAAACTCGGATTCCTTGACGAGAAGAGTCAGGATAAACCGCTGATCGACGACTTGCTCGGGATCATGCAAAAGCATAAGGCAGACTTTACAAATACGTTTCGTGCGTTAACTTTTGATAAGCCAGAAGAAACACCTATGTATGAATCAACGGAATTCACAAATTGGTACGACCAGTGGAAGAAGAGACTGGAGAGGCAAGAGGGGTCTAAGGAGTCCTCCCAAGACCTGATGAGGAAATCCAATCCTGCCGTGATTCCGAGGAACCACCGGGTGGAGGAAGCCTTAGAAGCCGCAGTTAGTAACGAGGATTATTGTGTGATGGAGCGGCTCCTAAACGTACTTTCAGATCCTTATGCACATTCTGCTGAACAGGAGGAGTACGCGAAACTGCCTGAGCCATCAGACCGTCCATACCAAACGTTTTGCGGAACGTGATCACTTAGAAGAAATCACCAAAAGGTGATTTCTTTTTTTACATAAAAAGGTCACTTCAAGCGATGAAGTACATTCACTCGCAATGTTGCATAGGATACTTTTAGAAAATTTTGAAGGGAATGAGCTGAATGTACTACGGTAATCCTATGTATCAAAACCCTTATTACGTTAACGCTCCTATGAATGACTCCTATTACAGGTCAGGAAACAATGAGCAAGTTATAGAAGCTTTACTTACTGGAATCAAAGGGGAAGCGGAATCGATTGATTTATGTAGCAGATTGGCTAATGCTGCACCAAGTCAAAATCATAAAAATGAAATTTTACGTACGATAGAAGAGGAAAAGAACCATTTGAACCATTTTACGAATCTGTACGTCTCGCTTACAGGAAACCAACCTGAATATGAAATCGACAAAGCAGATTTCGAGAGCTATCAAGAAGGACTCCAAAAGGCATATCAAGCAAAATTAGAGAATTATGAAGCTTATCGACAAAGTTACTTACTTACCCAGCATACTCCGCTTCGAGATATTTTTGGGAAGGCATGCAACGATGAGGCAGCTCACGCCTATCGTATAAGTGCATGGGCAAACCCCCAGGACGGCCGCATTGATTTGAAGGATTACGGGAAACAACCATTCGTTTTAAATATTGACGAAGCTACGAAACAGAATGATACGTTCAGGACAGCCTTATGGACAGGGGATCACCTGCAAGTGACATTAATGAGTATCGGTGTCGGTGAGGATATCGGTTTGGAACTCCATTCTGATGTCGACCAATTTTTACGCATTGAACAGGGGCAGGGGCTAGTTCAAATGGGTGATGCAAAGGACCAATTAGACTTTCAGGCAAACGTTTATGATGACTTTGCGATCATGGTTCCAGCGGGTAAATGGCACAATCTAACCAATACGGGGAATCAACCACTTAAGCTTTACAGTATTTATGCCCCGCCTGAGCACCCATTTGGTACGGTTCACCCGACGAAAGCGGATGCGATGGAAGCAGAAGAAATGTAGGTTTGGGTGATATACTTTATTATTTGAGCGATTCTGTAGGATAGTCGGTTGATTTTGACGGATGAGAGATCGATTCCTACCAGACTTTTGAGTGATAACATCCAGAATTTCATTGATTTCTTACACATATTTATAAGGCTTATTGATAAAAATAAGCTTGTTCGATTACTTTTTTACAGGAGTTGAATGAGTGATGAGTAAAAAATCAAAGTCTAAACGGAATATCCAAAAAGGCAGAGATGCTGTACAGCCTAGTACAGGAGAAGACAGAATCACGATTTCAAAAACGAGTAAACAATTAGACGAACGCATTAAGTAATTTAAAAAGACGGAAGGCTGCTGTGGCAGCTTTCCGTCTTTTCATTCTTCCTAAAAACTCTTCAAGTCTTGCGGATTTGCAGATTTGTTTCCGACTCCTTGAGAGTTATAAATCTCCTCTAATAAGGCTCGCTCTTCTTTCACCTGGTGAAGGTTTGACAGTTCTTTTCGCTTCTTTTCGAAGTACACCGATAACCAATCAACCCAGCTGGGATGAGCAGCAACAGCATAGCATCGGAAGCCTCCCTTGAAGTTGTGTCCCTAAAAGTTATGTAATATTACTATTTTCTTAAGTTGATGGTATTATTCCACCAGTATTCTAAATCACTCGTATTCTAGGTATTTTGAGTTTGTACTTGTAATAGGATAGGGATGACTGGAAAATAACTCGTCCAGCTGAATCCCCCAGATACTCGTATCATAAGGAGAAATCAACCGAATGAAAAGGCATTTTAATTCTGAATTTCTACTTATGCGAATTCACTTCGAAATATTACCTATATTTTTAAAGAGATCCTTGAACAATAACCAATTTTTGGATCGTTTCACAGGGAAGGCTGGAGGGAAAAAGTTAGCAAACAATCGCATAGATAGAGGTGTATAGGTATGCTTTTTTCTGGAACAAAATTCTCGGATCTTTCCCCAACATCAGTGTTCCTCATTCTCCTTGGTTTTCTTTCCCTCGGTGGAAGCATTTATTATTTTATCGATCTGGCGGCAGGTGTTTTACAAGAGGAAAAATTCGCTGTTGATCAACAGGCATTTGATTTCGTAAGAGCCACATCATTTGATGGTCTCGAACCGATTCTCAAAGTGGTTACACAAGCAGGGTCTGTCATATTGATTGCGGTCGCTTCTCTAGCGCTTGCCATCTATTTATTATTCTTTTCTAAGCTGAGCCGGTGGGTTGGCATTTATTTTATTGTAAGTATGGGTGGAATAAGTTCACTTACGGCACTATTAAAATCTCAGTTTGGAAGAGAACGACCAGAATTCTTAGGAGAATACCACGGCGCAACGTCCAGTTTCCCAAGTGGCCATGCGGCGGGGGCATTTGTTTTCTACTTTTTTATCATTTATCTTGTCTTTATTAGCCATTTAAGAACACAATGGAAGTGGATAATTAACATTTCTTTAGCTCTGATTGCACTAATTACCGGCATTACTAGGGTTTATATGGGTGTACACTTCTTTACAGATGTTGCGGCAGGATTTCTGTTTGGTCTTGCGTGGCTGTTGATTTGTATCATTGCGCTAGAAGTTACTCTTTGGCACCAACGAAGACGTCAGGAAGAGTATAGAAGTGAGCACGAACGCAAAAGCCACACAATCAAGAACGTATATGCATCTTCTTCTGATGGGAAGAAAATAGAATAGAATCTGTATTCGAATTTAGTGAATTCGGGTATTAGGAAAAGAAGGTCTGTCACACTCTGCTTCTGCATAAGTGACAGACTTTTTTTCGATGGAACGAGCGAAGGATGACTTTGTAGAGTGTATAGAAAGGGCTTGATGTGTGAGTATAGGGTTTTGGTTGAAGGGGCGGAGGGATTTAATGTTAAGTGAAAGATCTACTTTTAGTTTCAAAACCACCCCAACCATCGAGTTAATTATTTCTGACCTCATCAACATAGGATATTGGAATAATTAAGCCTTATTATGAAAACTATGCTCAACACTAAGAAAGAATAGCAGCTAATCCATAGGGAGGCGTTCATAATAGCTAGAAAAGTGATTCTAAGTCGAAAAGGTTTTGATAGTAGTACAGGCGGGAAACCGAGCCCTATTTTGGGGGATAAGCTTGCTACCTTTCACATTCCAAGAGCGGATACGGGTATTTTTTATAAAAATCTCATGTTTACTGAAACGGAAAGCTACCTTGATATTATGAAAGATCTAGGAATTAACACCTTCTCGGAGACGCACCTGGACCCCGATCTTGATTCTTCTATATGGAAGAACCGAGAGGACGGATGGAGAGGATTATTCGGACAAAGCGGTATTTCGCAAGGGACATTGCATAATAGAAAGGTAGGTCCTGGAGATCTGTTTCTGTTTTTTGGATGGTTTAAGCAAGTTGAAAAAGTAAACGGAGTGTACAGGTATGTCCCTCATGCTCCTGACCTTCACGTGCTTTTTGGATACTTAGAGGTTGATCAAATGATTGACGTGAATGGAGATAAGGAAATTCCTGAGTGGGCGGAGTATCATCCCCACATCCAGGCTAGAGAAGAGTTGAAAAGTAAGCGGAATGCAATCTATGTAGCGAACCGTAACTTTTCTAAAGATAGAAAAAAGCGTGGATGGGGTACTTTTTCTTATAGAGATGAACTTGTTTTGACCCAAGAAGGAGCAAAGAATCGCACCGAATGGAAAATTCCTCTCTGTTTTAAAGGCGAGGAGGCAAAGTTTACCCACAATATCAAGCAGTGGGAAGAGGAGACGGATGTGATAAGGATGCAGACCTCCGGCAGAGGCGATCAAGAAATGTATGTCAGTGACAACAAAGAAGTAGTCAATTGGGCAGAGAGTCTAATAATAAACGGACCGGCACGTTCCTGATAGAGACGCTTGTATAAAAAGATGTGCAATGATGGAAAGATCAAAATGTGGGAATCCAGGATTCGCACGATCGGTTTACAGGCCGGTTGTAAAAGAAAGAACGTCCCTGGGTCAATGGGAACCAGGGACGTTCTATTCATATTATTCTTCTTTCATCCACTGGGGTTTACCGAATCCCTCGAACTCTTCATCCATGATTTTTTCAAACTCATCTGATTCGATTACTTCACGGATATCTTTGACAAACTGCTTGTCCAGATCTTCTGTATTTACAGCAACACGGTTGCGGTAATCATCTGGCATGTCTTCCAAGGCCAATGCTTCAAGGAGATCCATTTCCGCAGCTAGTGCATAATTACCTGGGACCATAGCCAGGTCTTCACTATCAACAAGTCGAGGCAGCTGGCCGGCTTCTACTTCTACAAATTTGATTGATTTTGGATTTTCCTCAATGTCTTTAAGGGACGCACGAAGAGGATCCACATCTTCTTTAATCTTTACCAAGCCTTCTTTTTCTAACACGATCAGTGCCCGGGCAAGGTTTGTTGGGTCATTGGGGACTCCCATCGTACTGCCTTTTTCGATACCTTTGATATCCTCAAATTCGTTGGAATAAATACCCATAGGAGCTGTGGGAACGACAATTACTTCAGATAGATCAAGGTTGTGCTCTTTAGCGAAAGATTCTAGATAAATTTTATGCTGAAAAAGATTGGCGTCTAAATCACCGTTTGCTAGAGCTTTGTTGGGCTGAACATAATCCGTGAATTCTTTGTTTGTCACTTCGTAGCCTTTCTCTTCTAGTAGAGGAGCGATTGCTTGATTGACCATATCACTATACGGTCCGGATGTAGCTCCGAAGCGTATAGTCTTTTTTTCTGATGCATCTGCATCACCTGATGCTTCCTCTCCACAGGCTGCTAGAAAGGCAACGGAGAGTAGGGTAAGAAGCAATAAAAATAATTTCTTCATGAGTAATTCCTCCTAAGTATGTGTATTCAGCTTTTTTTAACAGATTTGGCTAAAAAGTCTCCAGCATATTGGACCACTTGTACCATTACAATCAACAAGATGACCGTTGTGAACATAACGAAGTTGTCATACCGGTAGTACCCGTAGCGTATAGCTAAGTCGCCGATTCCGCCTCCGCCAATGGCTCCGGCCATGGCTGAATAACCGATCAAGCTGATTGCGGTGATCGTCAGCCCGCTGATTAGTCCTGACTTGATTTCAGGAAAAATGATATCTTTAATGATCAGCCATGGTGACGCTCCACAGGCAATGGCTGCTTCAATTACGCCCCGGTCAATGTCCCTGGCAGAGGACTCGACAATCCTAGCATAAAAAGGAATGGCTGCTACAGATAAAGCGACAGATGCAGCTACAGGTCCTGTTGTTGTGCCTAATAGGAAGTTAGTAAAAGGGAATAAAAAGACGAGCAAGATGATAAATGGAACAGATCTAACTAGGTTAACCACAACTCCCGCTACGCTCTTTACCCATTTGTTCTCCAAAAATAGATCACGATCTGTTACGAATAATAAGAGTCCGAGTGGCAGGCCTGCAATCAAGGCGACCACAAGGCCAATTCCAACCATAATCAACGTTTCAATAAAGGATTTATTCAGCTCGGGCAACAGGGTGATGAACTGATCTGCCATGTTTCAACACCTCCACTTCTTCTAAGGTTGTTTGCAAGCTTTGCAGTGCTGCTTGTATTTCTTTTTCTTCCCCCGTCAACTCCATTACGAATGTTCCTAAAGCTTTCTCCTGAATGTAGTCAATGTTTGCGTGAAGAATGTTTCCCCTTACGTTGAATTTCTGCAAAAGGTCTGAAACAACCGATTCATTTGCTAGATTCCCGCTAAATTTCATATGTACGATGGTTCCAGTGCTTCGCTCCAAAAGCTCATCAGGAATGTTAAAATCAATGACGGTTTGGATGAACCGTTTCGTCAATGTGTTCTTTGGCGAGGAAAAAATATCGTACGTTTTACCTTCTTCAACGATTTGTCCGTCTTCCATAACTGCACAGCGATCACAAATTTCTTTCACGACTTCCATCTCATGGGTAATTAAGACGATAGTAAGGCCCAGCTCACGATTAATTTTTTTCAGAAGCTGTAGGATCGACTTCGTGGTATTAGGATCAAGTGCAGAAGTAGCTTCATCACATAAAAGTACCTTTGGATTGTTCGCAAGGGCTCGAGCGATGCTGACACGCTGCTTTTGTCCCCCGCTTAACTGGGCAGGATACTGATCTGCTTTGTCGGAGAGACCGACAAGTTCAAGGAGCTCGAGTGCACGTTTCTTGCGTTCGTTTTTACCGACACCAGAAGCTTTCAATGCAAATGCTACATTGTCTACAACGGTTTTAGCCATTGCTAAGTGAAAGCCTTGAAAAATCATCCCAATCGACTGTCTTGCTTTTCTCAGTTCTTTGGAAGACAAGGATAAGAGATCGATTCCATCTACCAATACTTTCCCGCTTGTCGGTCGTTCTAAAATGTTTAAGCAGCGTAGTAACGTACTTTTCCCGGCACCACTGTACCCGACGACTCCGAATATTTCTCCTTTTTCAATTTCCAACGACACATGATCGACACCGATAATCTGCCGCTCTTTAGATTGATAGACTTTACTCAGCTGTTCAATCGAAATCATAAGGTTTCCTCCTTTATTCCATAAAAAAACTCTTCCGAATTCGGAAGAGAGTTTCGCATAGATATTCTGCCAAACTCTTATCTTCCAGAACACTTACATTCTGCAGGAATTAGCACCACTCCTTTCGGAAGGTTGCTGTGACATCAAAGGGCCGTTCCCTCAGTCACTCTCGATAAGAATTAATAATTAGGTATATTAGATTATGTTTTATTACTTTACAGTAAACAAGCATCATTGTAAATAATATTTTAAATATTTATAAAAATAGAGGTAATATGCTCCCGAGCATTCCCAATTGTTTATTCAAATGGAAAAGCCAAGGAATGGTCACAGTATTAAATAGAAGGGAGAGTATGAAATTATGAACAAGAATGCGGAGCAGATTCTGCACGATTATCGAAAGGGGATCGAAGAACTCACGAGTCACTTACCTGAAGCAACAAAAGAATATAATCGATTTACAGGCGCATTTTTTGAAGACGGAGAATTAGAGAGAGGGACTAAACATTTGATGGTGCTTGCGATCAGCTTGAAATATGGAGACGAAGCGAGTATCACATACCACATGGACCAATGTGTAGAGATGGGGTGCACGGACCAGCAGATTTATGAAACGATGGGAGTTAGCGCTGCTTACGGGGGCGGTTCTGCGATGAGTCAGGCTGTTACAGTAGGAATGAAAATAGTAGAGGAGTTTCGAAAGCGATAATGCAAAAAGCCGGGATAATTATCCCGGCTTTTTCTATTTTGTGGCAATAAAACAATTGTTGCGTTCAGAATTTGTGTAATAATTACTAAATTCTGAAAATTATGTAGAATAAATCAATACTTTACGTTATGATGTTGATAGATTCAAATTGTATACAATCTTTGAATACAAAATGGTGGGGTAATTCATGTCAACTAAAAAGAGAAATGAAGAAATGGCCTATGAGAAGGTTAAGCGTGCCATAATGCTTAAACGTTTGAACCCTGGTCAGAGGATAACGGAAGATTGGGTCAGTAAAGAATTAAATATGAGCAGAACTCCTATTCGAGCAGCTTTCAAAAGATTAGAGAGTGAAAAGCTCATAGAGCTTGTACCTAATAAAGGAGCGGTTGTTCACAACCCTTCAAATAAAGAGTTAGAGGATGTATTTAATTTGAGAACCGTTCTTGAAACGTATGCTGCGAGTTTGGCTATTCCGGAATTGACTAGTCAGGATTTTGCAGTTTTGTATGATTTATTGAATCAAGAAAAGGAGGCTTATAGAAAGAAAGACTTTGAGGAGTTTATGAGAGTTAATGGCTTGATTCACGCCTTCCCAGCTAGAGTAGCAAATAATAAATTCCTTTTACATGAGATAGAAACACTGAATCAGTGGTCCGACTGTTATCTAATTTTGAGAGATGAATTTTATTCTACTCCAATAGATGAGGTCAAATCTATTCCTGAACATAAAGAAATCGTCTTGAAACTTGAAAATAGAGATACGAGTGGAGTGGAAGAAGCGATTCGTTCTCATATGGCCTCGACACTTAAAGATTTATCTAATCGAACATCCATATTCAATTAAATAAAAATTAAGGAGCGGTGTTATGTCAACATCTAGTATTCAAACCAATCTTCCAGGCCCTAAAGCAAGTAGTTTACTTGAACGACGTCATAGTGTGGTACCTGATGCCGTGAGCTACGGACTTCCAACGTTCGCTGAAAAAGCAGAAGGAGCCAGAATTACTGATGTAGATGGCAATACTTTTATCGACTTTGCTGGTGCGATAGGAACGATCAACGTTGGGCATTGCCATCCTAAAGTGAAGGAAGCCTTGCACAACCAAGTGGAAAAATTTATCCATACAGGTTTTAATGTCATGATGTACGAGCCTTATATTGAGTTGGCAGAGAAGCTGGCAAATTTAGCACCTGGAGCTCATCATAAGAAAGTACTCCTACAAAACAGCGGTGCAGAAGCAGTTGAAAACGCCGTTAAAATAGCTCGAAAGTACACGGGAAGGCAAGCGATAGTAACTTTCGCTAATTCATT
Organism: Halobacillus sp. A1-3; assembly: GCF_050971765.1. NCBI lineage: Bacteria > Bacillati > Bacillota > Bacilli > Caryophanales > Bacillaceae > Halobacillus > Halobacillus sp. A1-3. The sequence goes on from NZ_JBPCEO010000003.1 coordinate 151,508, forward strand.
TCACGGTCGTACTCTTATGACGATGTCCATGACGAGTAAGGTAAGACCTTACAAATATGAATTTGGGCCGTTTGCCCCAGAGGTTTATAAAGCACCTTTTCCTTATACATATCGCCGTCCTGGAGGGATGAGTGAGGGAGCTTACATTGATTTTATGATTGAGCAATTCAACGATTTTCTATTAAAAGAAGTGGCACCTGAAACGGTTGCAGCAGTGTTTATGGAACCCGTGCAAGGAGAAGGTGGTTTCATAGTCCCTGATCAGAGATTTGTCCATGCAGTGAAAGAACTTTGTGAGAAGCACGGTATTCTGTTTGTCGCAGATGAAATTCAAACTGGGTTTGGACGTACAGGCCGTTATTTTGCCTCTGAACTTTTTAGCATTACTCCGGATTTAATAACTGTTTCTAAGTCTCTTGGGGCAGGAATGCCAATCAGTGGTGTAATTGGCAGAAAAGAAATTATGGATGCAGCAGGTGCGGGGGAGCTAGGCGGGACCTACAGTGGAAACCCGGTAGCTTGTCAGGCGGCCATAGCTGCTATCGACATAATTGACAATGAAAATCTAAACGAAAGAGCTGTCGAAATTGGAGAAACCGTTAAAGCCACGTTTACGAAAATGGCCGAGAAGGTCGACTGTATCGGAGATGTCCGTGGATTAGGGGCAATGGTCGCCATTGAAATCGTAGAAGATCAAAAAAGTAAAAAACCGGCCAAGGAGATGGCTGGAGAAATGGTAGCAAAGGCACAAAACAGCGGCTTACTGGTACTCGGTGCTGGGGTTTACGGAAATGTGATCCGCTTCTTAATGCCTCTTGTCATTACAGATGAAGAACTGGAAGAAGGGTTAACCATCCTTAAAGAAACCATAAGTGCTGTTTGGCACGAAAATACTGAATTTTCAGTTTAGAATGGGGGATTTACATGGAGGATAGAAAATTAAAGAAGGTTTTATCATCGGTTGATTTGTTGGTTTTAGCTCTAGGAGCCATGCTTGGATGGGGCTGGGTAGTTCTATCGGGCACCTGGATTACATCTGCCGGCTCAATGGGGGCAGTGATCGCTTTCGTCATTGGTGGATTTCTAGTTGTTTGCGTGGGATTGAATTATGCTGAATTGGCTTCCGCAATGCCAAAAGTTGGAGGGGAACATGAATATGTTCACAGAGCCTTAGGGAAGAATTTCTCCTTTGTTGCTTCCTGGGCAATAACACTCGGCTATGTTTCAGTGGCCACGTTTGAAGCGGTTGCCCTTCCTACTGTTATTGATTATCTTCTACCTAATTATCAGGCTGGTTACTTATGGACTATTGCCGGCTGGGACGTACACTTGAATTGGGTTTTAATTGGGTCAGTGGGGGCCTTAATTATTACAGGAATTAACTATCTAGGATTAAAACAGGCAGCCGTTTTACAAACTGTGTTTACCTTGATGATTGTAGGAGTTGGATTAATATTAATATTTGGATCCGGATTCCTAGGGGACACAGCTAACTTATCCCCCGCCTTTTCAGGAGGAATGGGGGGAATTATGACAGTGTTAGTAATGGTGCCGTTCCTATTTGTAGGTTTTGATGTCATTCCACAGGTGGCAGAAGAAGCAAACCTTCCACGGAAATCCATCGGGAAATTCTTGATCATTTCAGTGGTAGGTGCTATTTTATTTTATTTAGCTGTTGCTTTAGGAGTAGGGCTTGGATTAAGTCCGAGTCAACTTGCAAATTCTGAACTAGCTTCAGCAGACGCTATGGCCAGCTTATTTAACTCTGATGTTTTTGCCCAGATTCTAATTCTGGGAGGGGTTGCTGGAATAATAACCAGCTGGAACTCTTTCATCATTGGTGGCAGCCGGGTTCTTTACGCTATGGCTAAATCTGGAATGCTGCCTGCCTGGTTTGCGCGTTTACATCCGAAATATCACACGCCATCCAATGCAATTTTATTTATCGGGATTCTTTCCATGCTCGCACCTTTACTTGGAAGATCAGCGCTTGTATGGATTGTAGATGCAGGTGGACTAGGTATAGTTGTTGCTTATTTCTTTGTTGCCTTGTCATTTATTGTGTTAAGAAAAAAAGAACCGAACATGGAAAGACCATTCCGGGCTGCCAAATCTCCAATTTACGGCTACTTGGCACTTGTTCTAAGTCTTGGCTTCATTGTTCTTTATTTGCCAGGCATGCCTGCAGCTCTTATTTGGCCGTATGAGTGGATAATGGTAGCAGGCTGGGGGTTAGTAGGAGCTTTTTTCTTTATTCAGATGAACAGAGGAGCTTATGAGAAAAAATCTGCCACTGCTAAAAAGAAAGCTCTGTAGAAAGGACATGTGAAGATGAATCTTTATATTAATGGAAAGTCAATGAGTACCAATCAAGTATTTAATGTCATTAATCCGTATAGTCAGGAAATTGTAGATACCGTACCGGATGCAGGGGAAGAAGAAGCGAAACTGGCGGTTGAAGCCGCTTCTGATGCTTTTCGTGTTTGGAAAGCAACTACAGCATATGAACGAGCGGGATTCCTCTGGCGTTGGCACGGTCTAATTAATCAACATAAACAAGAACTCGCTGAGCTTATGACTAAAGAACAAGGGAAACCTTTAAAAGAGGCATTAGGAGAAATAGAATATGCTAACAGCTTTCTTGCCTGGTATGCAGAGGAAGGGAAACGTGTGTATGGAGAGACAATTCCTGCCTCGAAGCCGGATAAACGAATCCTTGTTCAAAAGCAGCCAATTGGTGTAATGGCAGCGATTACTCCGTGGAATTTCCCTGCAGCCATGATTACTCGAAAAGTTGGACCTGCGCTTGCTGCCGGGTGTACCGTTCTCATTAAACCTGCGGAACAGACACCTCTTACAGCTATACGATTAGTAGAGCTTGCTCATGAAGCGGGGGCACCGGATGGGATTATCAATATTGTGACTGGAGATGCGGCAACAATCAGTAACGTCTGGTTGTCTGATGCTCGTGTACGAAAGCTTTCATTTACCGGCTCTACAGAAGTAGGGAAACATTTGATGAAGAAGTCAGCGGATACAATGAAACGAATATCGCTTGAATTAGGTGGACAAGCTCCGTTTATTGTTTTTGAAGATGCTGACTTGGATAAAGCGGTCGAGGGGGCCATTGCTTCAAAATTTCGAAATGCAGGCCAAACCTGTATTTGTTCCAATCGGTTTTACGTCCATGATTCTGTTCTTGATTCCTTTACAGAAAAGTTAAAAGAAGAGGCATCTCAATTAAAGATTGGAGATGGACTTGATTTAGAAACGGATATAGGTCCGCTGATAGACAAGAATGGGTACTATAAAGTCCAGCAGCATATCCAGGATGCCGTCAAAAATGGTGCAGAACTAGTAACTGGCGGCTCGGGGTCTTCAGAAAATGGATTCTTTATCGATCCAACGGTCCTGAAAAACACTAAAGACAGTATGCTTTGTATGCGAGAAGAAACGTTTGGGCCTGTACTGCCTGTCTCCTCTTTTACCGATGAAAATGAGGCTATAAAAAGAGCGAACGATTCCTCTTTTGGATTAGCTGGTTATCTTTATACGGAGAACATCAGTAAGGCGCTTCTATTAGCGGAAGAACTTGAATACGGCATTGTAGGATTGAATGATGGAGCACCATCTACCGCTCAAGCACCATTTGGCGGATTTAAGGAGAGTGGACTTGGCAGAGAAGGTGGCCATTTTGGAATTGAAGAATACTTAGAAACGAAGTACATTTCGATCGGGCTCTAATATAACCGAATCAACATATTATTGAAAAGCCCTGAACCTCTCTATGGAGAAGTTCAGGGCTTCAATTATGCTCGTTTCACCATATCTATATAGAGCTGTTTATAGGCGTGATGTTCTTCTTCCATTCCCGTTTCTTGGTATAACTTTGCAAGCCACTGCACCGGCTGTGGATCTTCCCCATACAGCTCCATATCCCAGCTCATACACTCGATTGCTTTTTCTGGCTGGTGGAAAAAGTAGAAGAGTTCACCGAGTCGCCGCTGCTGATTGGGATCTTCCGCAATCCGATTCATTTCATCGATGTTTTCTATAAGGGATTTAGCCTGATGGAAATCTCTTAAAGGACCGATCCATTTATTCAGGTAAGGAACCTCATGGTTGCTCAGGAGAGAGGACACGGCCTCATGAAGAATATCAGGAGCCTGTTGATCTTTAGACTCAAACAAGGCAAGAGTGAAGGTGCGCCATCCTTCAGGTGAAATCGACTGCTCAGAGATATTTCTTTTCTTTTCGATGTCTATGAGTGCTTTAGTGAGAGAAGGCTCAAGGCTAATTTGGTGCTGGCCGATTAAGGACAGCGCCTCTTCCATACGTTCCGATTTGACATAGGAATGCAGCAAGTCTTGGATCAGAGGTTCTATTGCAACACCCCGTTTATATAAATCTTCAAGAATCTCTAAACGTTTTTCCTCGTTAAAATGTTCGTCGACCAGTGTGAGCAACACTTTATAATCTTCGATTGTTTTAGTCTTGGTAAGATGTGTGATATGAATCCCGATCAAGTCGATCCATCGGGATTGATTTTTATAGAGAGCGGTTAATTGGTGAAAGGTAGCACTTTGAAATTTATAAGGATATAAGTTTTTTTCTACGTAAATGGGGTCTTTGGAGAGCAGCTTCTCATCGTTGTTTTTGTAACGTGAATCGTAGCGTGTGAAATCCAAGTTGCCTGAGAAAGTATCAACTAATGGGTGGTTAGGTGAAAAGTCTTTAAGTAAGTGGTAAATGCGGTAACAGGATAACCATTTCCCGTCGCGGCGTTCTTTATAGAATAAAGTCTGAATGAAATGAGCGAGCTTTTCTTTTTTAATGAAAGATTCAAAGTAGGTAGCGATCAGGGATGTTTCTTGGGCATTGTACTGCGTCTGTAGTTTTTTAAAGAGATCGTTAAAATCTTGTTTCTTCACTTGGGGATTAGAGGAAAGGGTGGCATCAATCAAGGGATGTGGAGCAGGTAAGGTGATTCCTTTTTTTAAGGCATGGGTGACGTGCGAACGCTTCGTTACTTTTTTGGGTCGTACATAATTCAAATATTGATCATTATGAAAAAAGATATAGTAGCTCTGGCCGCTTTCGTCCTTGGCATCTATGATTTTGCATTGTTTGTAGATAGTCATTTGACTAACGTGGAGAGGCTGGACCTGCTGCTGATCTCTGACTGTAATCGTGGGTAATGGCATACATCTACCTCCTTTATATTATCTTTATTCTATCATGAGTAAGGGGAATAAAGATACAACGTTGAGGTTTCCGCATGTCTTGCTAGTCATGAGTGTAAAAAAGCTCATTATAAAAAAATGCCTGCGCACATAAGGTGCACAGGATAAATGGTATATTTAATCCGGCATAATGGTTACGATTTGCTGAATCCGAACAAAAAACGTAGTGTCCCCAACGTTCAAAACGATGTGATCAGGTTGAACATCTGCAAGTACTCCACGTACCGTATCCTTTGTCGTTTCAACAATCAACGTTTTCCCAACGACAGTTTTTAAAGTGTTTACAACAAAAGGATCTATAATAGTGGTGTATTGTATGTTCATTGGCTGTTGTTGCATATCACGAGCATACTGATAATAATGCATAATAAAAAAATCCCTCCTGTTTCATCTCCTTACAACGTATGCATTCATCTATGCACTGTCTGGGCGCGCACTCAAGAGGATTAACACGAACATTAAAATGATAATTATAAGAAAAGTTCGTTTTTAGCGTTGAATCTGTTTTATTTGTCTGCTATAGTAGCACAGTAATCAATTTATATAGTATTACTCGTATATTCTCGGAAATATGGTCTGAGCGTCTCTACCCGGTTCCCATTGTAAGAACTGGACTACGAGTTAAAGTATTCGCTTGTATGGTTTTTGTCTTTTTTTTGGCAAGACTGTTTTTAATACTTTAATTTCGTAGGTCTAGAAGGGTGGATGTCATTCGCTCTCTAGACCTTTTTCTATTGAGTAAAATATTGCTCAAAGGAGGATCGAAGACCACACCAAGATTGCACATTACATTATGATTAAAGGAGAATTTTTTATGAACAAGCAGCTTAGAAATGCAATGTTAGCTATTATTACCGTATTATTTTTATCAATTTTAGCTGGGTGTAATTCCTCAGTACAGTCTGAATCCAATAAGTCAGAAGAGCAGCAGCCGATTTTGATCCAAGGGCCTATGCCTATAGAGGCTGAAAAGTTCGCAGATCGTTTAGAAAACGTGAAAGAAGAGAAGTCCGGAACGTTTGAATTTTACATAGGAACAGTCGATGATTACCCTGTGATCGTTGCCAAAACAGGTAAGGGTATGGAAAATACAGCAGCAGCGACGGCTGTAGCCATTGAAAAGTATGACCCTGCTGCGATCATTAATCAAGGCACATCTGGCGGTCATGATCCAGACCTTCACGTATTTGATATTGTTTTAGGAAAAAGAGTGACTAACATAGGGTCTTTAAAAACCTCCCATAAGGAAGACGGAGAAGGCATAGATCCGACCACGTGGATTCCAATGGATTTAATGGCCAATGAAGGAAGCGCTGGTGAAGATCCAGATGCTGAAAATATCCGCTACTTTAAAGGTGATGAAGACCTGCTTGCCGCCGCTAATGACGTGAAAGATGAGTACACCAAAGGAGAGGTTGTAGAAGGTACGATCGGCTCGGCAGATGTCTGGAACAATGAGGTTGACCGTATTCAGTGGTTCCACGAAAAATACGGAACTTCTGTTGAAGAAATGGAAGGTGCGGCAGGTGCTCAAATCGCGAAAGCTTATGATGTACCTTTCCTGGGCATTCGTATCCTTTCTAACAACAAAGTAAATGGTGGAGAGTACAATCCAAATACGGCAGAAGCCAATCAGGAATATGTGTATAAAGTGGTGAAGGAATACATCTCCACAATAGAGTAAGTATAGAGGAGAACGAAAGGGTGCGATTTATATGCGCCTCTTATATCTTCCCTATCGATTCTCCAGACTTTAGGTAGCATTATGGGGCGTGGCAGAATCTAACTTTTTCTACTATACGAAATACTAAAAAAAGCCAGACCTTTAAAAGGCCTGGCTTTCTAATCATTATACCCAAGTGTAATCGCGTCCCCAGCTTTCCTTCGCAAGCTGAACCACTTGATTAACCACTTCTTCTTCAACCGCATAAGCATCTCCCTGTTCATACGGGTTGTAGTGGAAGGCATAAAGCCTTGATACAAACTCATGGAATGGAAGAGAGCTTTCACCTTCAATCTCACCATTACCTGCGACGCTTGGCTCGATTTCCTGCCCCCAATTTTGAGAGCCATCATTATTCGGATTGTAAAAGTATATCCGGTACTCTCCAGTAAGGTCCCTTATGATTCTCGTAATTGACACGGCGTGTAAACCGAGAAGCTTCCCGTGCACATTCGTGATGAAAATACCGACAGGGTTCGGATAAATCAATTCGTATTCATCGTTGTATTCCGGATGATGGGTCGCATAAAACAACTTTACAAAACCAGTATAGTCAACAACATATCCTGTGACCGGATCGAACACGGAGCTGAATCCTTTTTGTACCCAATTCCCATAAAAGGCAGGATTAACCCAGCGGTGTCCGTCTTCGCCACGTAAAGCGACTCGTGACATCATCTCACTGTAGATTCGATCAAGGTGCGGAACGAGAACGAGCGAGACAGGGTCAAGCTCTTTATCCAAGTCAGGGGCAAGTCCCCCACTTAAATCTTTCGAGTGAATCTGGGCACCTTCGAACGTAAAATCAAGGTCTCCATCGCGAGCTGCACGCGGAATAATCTCAAGTAAAAATCCAGGTGCATGTTGAGCCCAAAGACTGATACCGCGGGCAGCTTGACATGTTGGATTGAACCCTTGACCAATGCCAAGCGGCTGACCAAGAACTTGAAGTGTGCCGGCTACAAGAATGCTGTTGGCTGTGACACCTTCACCTGTTGAAGTCGTCTGATACAAGGCGTTACGCACATCTGGACGAATATCGAGCTCGACGAGTCGCCTTAATCCAGGTGCAACGGGTGAATGGGATAGTACCCCGCGCTCAAGCATGAGGGACAAACCGTATACTGCCTGTCTTGTTCCTGGGAAGATCGCAGCTTTTATCAATTGAATGACAAGCTCGCTGTTCTCCTCGAGATTCGCGCTTCCTTTACTGTTCAAATTCAGCACGTAAGTCAACAGTCCCGGCATCCGCTTACATATAAAACGAGTCAATGTTGCATGATGAGGAGCAACTAGACCGGTTTCTCGCATCGATTTCGCTAAAGCGATACTTTCTGAGATCAACTCGGATCTTGTCAATGATTTGAGATTGGCCCTGTAAGCATGCAGGTCTTTGAACTTGCTGCTCAAAGGGGACGGTCCCTCGATAGCCGAAATGTATTTTTTTAGCTCAGCCACATCTTTCTCATCTGCTTCTGTTTCTTTATCAAGCATCTCCTTCGCCATGTTGATCATTGAAACGGTGCGCTTCACCATAATCGGACGCTGTGCAGTCAGCCGTTCGATTTCCATAATCAAAGTTCTAATCAGTGCAGTGGAGGATAGACGACTTGCTAAAAACTGAAATAGTTTTCTGGCACGTTCATCATTTTCATTTTTTTCAATCCTTGCGCTCTCTGTTGCATTAGGAAACAGAATGTCCAAATTCAACACCATAACTTCATTCAAAAACTCTTCCGCCATATTAGCTGTTAGATTTGGATGGTTATATTTAGATTCAGCGATAGCAAGCATACGAAGCTCACTTAACACTTCAATAATCATTGGAAGTCCTTTAGCTTTTAAAGAACCTGCAACGAGAGGAGGCTGTAATTTATCAGCCGTTTCCCAGGGCCCATCCTGAAATACGCCGCTTTCCTCAAAGCGGTGTGCATGCTGATAGAGGTACTCTAATCCATCTTCCGCATCGATAAGGCGATTTGCCTCTTGATACACATCCGTTTGATACTTTGGTTTTACGAATGATTGTGCTTTATTTAAAGTTTCTAAGGCATGGGCGAATCGTTCAACAATGACACCGGTAGGTTGAGGCATAAGTCCTCTCCTTTCAATTTGAAACGCCTAGCTTAAACGTAGAAATCATGCTCTTCATATTCTTTCAGCAAGTCTCTCATGACTTCGCTGTCTCTTCCATAGAAGAATATTGTTCCGTAGTGGTTTCCAAAACCAACGCGCTCTGCTACTTTTCCTTGAGGAGGGGTAAACATATCGTGTTTTTCAAAATAAGAGTTCTCTTCCAGCTGTTCAGGGATTGTGAGGTCTTCAACAAAATCTTTGTTTGGATGAACCATTAAGCAGCCTGCGTACCCTTTGTAACTGTATGGGTCCGGGAAGAATTCGGTAAGTTCTTCTTCTGTTGTATTCGGATCACTGCAGAGGATTTGCGCTTCGTATGCACTGAACCCGTAAGCACGTTCGATCAGTTCGAAAATATGGCCTCCAGGTACACGCGCCGCGACTTCACCGAAGTGGAGCGTTCCGTCATGAGTGATGAAGTATTCTGGGTGGATGACACCATATTCAATTTCGAAGGCATCAACAAGCTGCTGGACCGCTTTTTCAATGAGAGGGCGCTTTTCTTCCAGTGAAGGAGAAGCGGGCACGAAGTTTGAATAGCCTAAGCGAATGTATTCCGTAATATTTAAAAAGCGTACTTTACCTTTATGGATAAACGCTTCAACAGAGAACTCCTGTCCATCCAGATGGCTTTCCATTAACAAAGGAAAGTCTGCATCTGTGATTTGCTCGATTTCTTCTTCGGTGTATATAGCAAGGTGTCCTACAGAGCCTGCTTTATCAAGCGGTTTTACGTGTATTGGATCATAATGATCGCCTTCAAGCTTCAGTAATGCTTCGTTGACTCGTTTTAAGAATCGCTTCACATCTTCTTTATCGTGTGCTTCTTCAAAAACACCAACCTTGATGCCTGAGATTTGTGCTTTCCGTTTCATCATCCCTTTATCTCTCAGCAAAAGAGAACGGTTGAACACACGTGGCTCTTCACGGAATCTGGCATTGAGGGCACCGGCCCATTCCACACACTCTTCATATAAAGGGACGGCAACTTCTGCACCGATCTCCCTTAGCTGATTGTAAAGATGATCAGAGCTTTCATTGAGTTTGTTGAAGTCCCATCCAACAAAAGGAATTTCGTGCTTTTCTGCGTATGACTCAAACTCCGGAGGACCTACGACGACAAATGGTCGGTTCATGCGAGCAGCCGCTTCAATGGCTTGGACACTCCATCCGATTAAAGCGGTGTAGTAAGGTTTTGTTTTTTCATCTTCATCTACAGTTGCATTCAATTCAAGTTGATCAAGATCCATTTAAAATTCTCTCCTTTTCATCGATGAATTGTGAAACAAGGAAACTATTGGTGAAGCGTGTTACTCTATTAATTTAAAACTACCAAAATATCGAAAAAACTGTAAGCGAAATACAAAGCTTTCGACAAAAATTTACAAAACTAGTGAATGTTTTTGAGGATTGAAGAGTAGGAGCATGAGGGAATACTCACTCTAAGAATGGGAACAGCACTTATAGAGGAGGGGTAATATGGAAAAAGAGAAAACCTATCAAGATAAATTAAAGAAATTAAACCCTAAAAAAGCGATAGAACAGAGCAGAAAATACTTTTCCGAAAAAGCGTACGGAGAGAAATTGCGAGATTATAGCAGTCGAATTGGAACGAAGGTTGTCTATTACAGCTTGTTGCTTTATTATGCCTTCAAAAGTCCAGCCACTCCTAAAAAAGCGAAACTTACGATTGCAGGTGCGCTCGGCTACTTAATATTACCCGTCGATCTCATTCCTGATTTTATTCCTGCTGTCGGTTTCGCGGATGACAGCGCGGTTATTATTTATGCGGTCTACCAGGTGCTATCGCATATTGATGATGAAGTAAAAGGTCAGGCGAAGGCGAGGTTGAAAAAGCTGTTTGGAGATGCTGTCAATTTGGATGAGCTCGAAGACCCAACGGAGAAACGAGACAATAGTGATAATGAATAAGTACAGTTCATATGATAAAGGGAGGATGCTATCCTCTCTTTATTTTTGTTTAATTATTGTCTAAGGCTATCCACGGTGTACATAGGGTGATAGCTAAGCAGAAGGTGAATAGACGGGGAGGTTAGCAAGATGAAGCGTGATCCGATTCAACTTCAGCAGAGGGTCATCTACTACAAGGCTGAACTCGACAAATACAAAAAGAAAGTGCAGGATTATCAGGATAATTACCATTATTCCCAACTTGAACAGTTAAAAAATCAGAATCAGCAATTATTAAAAGAAAGAGAAGAGGCGGAAGAACAAAGTCGTATAGAAAACGAAGAACTTACAAAACGGGTGAAAGGCCTTGAACAGCAGGTTGCTGTTTATGAAGAGCAAGAGGAACGATTGAAGGAAGAACTTTTAGCCATAGATAAAGATTATGAGCGATTACAGCAAGAAAATAACGAACTTTCTCAAGCTAAGAAAAGATATGAGGGAGAGTTGAAAGTCAATCAAGAACGATTGCAGGAGCTGAGGAATAATTTAGCTTTTCTGCAGGAAAGCTATATGATTGTTCAGAGGAAATTCAAAGCTGAGCAAAGACTAAAACAGGAAGCAGTTGAGACTGCAGCTGAAAATTTAAACACTCTTGAAATTGAACGAGAAGAGACAGAAAAGAAGCAAGTCGCAAACAAGCGGGAGATTGAAGAGTACCAGGGACTTCTGAAAGCGTGGGAAGAAAAGGAGAAAGCATTAGTAGAATCACTAGAATCGTTAAAAGAAGAGCATCATAACTTGAAGCAAGAAAAAGCACGAGAGGTTCAAGAGTTACATGCTCAAAAGGAAGAGTTAGAAGAGAAAAACCATCGAATGAACGTGACTATAAAGGCCTTGCAAAGCGATATACAATCGCTTCAAGAAACGAATAAGAGTTTAGAGGAACAGCTGGCAGAGGAGGAAGAAGAGGAAAATGAGTTATTGGAACAATTGGATGAAAAGGTCAAACGTCTGCTAGGGGAATCTTTGGAATATGAAGAAGAGATGGATTCAAAAATTGAACTCATCCATTCGTTAGAAGATAAATTAAAAGTTCTCTCGGAAGAAATTGAAGAAATGGAACAAGCGATGCAAGAGGAAGAATGAGACCAGATCATTATGATTTGGTCTTTTTCCTATTTATCGATAAAATAGTCTTTCGAAGATTTATAGGTTACAAGGAGAGAACCCAATGAAAACGCTAGAAATCGTCCAAACGCAAGGGCGTTTTTTTCAACATTTACAATATAAAAATGATTACACAAACGAATCAAACGAATGTATGATCCAAACAGCAGCACAGCTTATCGATAAGAAGAGCTCTGAAAACCGGCCGGGTATGTTGCTTGGCAAAATTCAATCAGGGAAGACGAGAACCTTCATTGGTGTGATGGGGCTTGCTTATGACAACGGCTTTGATGCTGTGATCATCCTTACGAAAGGGACAAATGCGCTCGTGAAGCAGACCTACGCACGCCTGGAGGAAGAGTTTGCAGAGCAAATCGTGGATGATAGACTGCGGGTTTACGACATCATGTCAATGCCGGAACGTCTTCGAAAGTATGAGTTGTCTCAAAAGCTTGCTTTTATTGTGAAAAAAGAGACCCATAACCTTGATCGACTTCGTGAAACACTAGTGGATCAATATCCTTCTCTATCAAATAAAAAGATCTTGTTTATTGACGACGAGGCAGATTTTGCGAGTGTCGCCTATGAGTACAAATGGGAGCAAAACATTACAAAGATGAGAGTGATCGCATCAAAAATCAATGAACTTAGAGGTTGCTTACAGGAGTCAGCTTTTCTGCAAGTAACCGCAACTCCTTACTCCCTTTATTTACAGCCAGAGGAAATGACCATCCATGAGGGGAAAGTATTTGAGCCGATACGCCCTGCTTTCACAGAACTGGTGCCTGTCCATGATCGGTATATCGGGGGCGATATGTACTTTGAGAAGTCGCAGATTGCCGGTCATTTCGCTTCTTACCTCTACCATGAAGTGGCTGAGAAGGAACTGCAAGTCATGAAGAAAATGGATGGGCGCAGGGTGAAAATGGACAAGCTCTTGAAGCAGAAAAACATCGCAAATATCCGAAGAGCCATCGTTAATTTTATTGTAGGAAGCTGTATCCGACGCTGGCAGCAACGGCAAGCGGGAATGAAGCAGCGAAAGTATTCCTTCATTATTCATACTGAACGCGGGAAAAACGCGCATGCCTGGCAAGGGGAACTCATCCGCAGTTTTGAAGATTTATTGATCGAGGCAGCGAGAGAAGAGTCGGAAGTATTTCACACGTTGGTTCAACAGTCTTATCAGGATCTGATTCGTTCCGTGAAAACTCTGAATAATGTACCTGTGCCTTCTTACATTCAAGTCTATCTAGAAGTGAAGCTAGCCCTTGACCAGGAATATATCGTCAGTTCCATCGTTAATTCGGAAAAAGACGTGAAGGAGCTGCTTGACCACAGTGGACAGCTCCAGCTTCGTGCGCCCATGAACATTTTTATCGGTGGACAAATTCTCGATCGCGGAGTAACAATCCATAATTTGATTGGCTTTTTCTACGGAAGAAATCCAAAGACTTTCCAACAGGACACCGTGCTTCAGCATTCTCGGATGTACGGAGCCCGTCCGCTTGAAGACCTTGCCGTCACTCGCTTTTACACAACACAGAGAATTTATTCAATTATGGAGCGGATCCACGAATTTGATGCAGAACTTAGACGTGCCTTTGAATGTGGAGGGCAAGAACGTGGGGTTGTGTTTATCCAGAAGGATTTGACTTCAACCATTTTACCTTGCAGTCCCAATAAGATTTTATTATCCAGTTTGACCATGCTGAAACCTCATAAGCGTCTGTTACCGGTCGGTTTTCAAACCGGGTACAAGACCCACATCCAGAAAACAGTGCGTGAAATCGATCGCTTAATTGAAAATGAATTGAAAAATGCCCGCTATCACGAAGAAGGAGCTTACTTGATCCCTGTTGAAAAGGCGAAAGAAATGATCACGCTTGTTCATAAGACGCTTGAGATGGAAGAAGGTCGAGAGTTCAACTTGGACGAGTATCATAGTGTCCTTGATTATTTGAGCACCGAAGCAAAATCAGGGGCTTATGTGTGGCTAATCACAAGGACAAGACGTGAAATTCAACGCTTTAAGGAGGATGGGGCATTTGAGAATTCTCCAGATACACCAGGAAAAGGTAAAGGGGAGCTTGCCATCGCTAGAAGAAAAGCAAAGGACCATCCGGCTTTGATTATGCTCAGGCAGGAAGGAAAAAAAGAGCATGGCTGGAGAGGTGCTGAATTTTGGTGGCCAGTGGTTGTCGCCCCTTCTGAAACAAGGCCAACGGTTTTTGCGAATAAAACGGTGAAATAAGAGAAACGGCAGCCGAACAAATGGCTGCCGTCTTTTTTTATGCTTATTAAGTTAGTTGGATGGATAACTTTTTGTGTCGTGAGTCTACATCCAGCTCCTTGCCCGACTAGCTTATAAGTCAATCGGCTCGGTCATTATAAAGTCATTCACTCCAGGTTGTGCCCCCAAGGAGCTTACTCTTTTGCTCATGCATATTGCTTAAGCATTTTATACATACGCTGACCTTCATCATTCAGTACATGACCATTACCGTGACATTTCGTGCATTCTTTCGTATAGCTCGTTTCTTCAACGGCCATTTTCCACGCCGCTATTTCATTGGCATGATTGACACGCTGATAGTGATCCCCAAGCATGTTGGCTTTATGATCATCATATTCTTCATATTTTCCAGTTCCGTGACATAGAGGACAGACGTTGTATAGCTTACTCACTGTTTTGGTTTGCATCACGAACACTTCCTTGTTAGTTGATATTTATAAATTATGATTGATTTTACGGAATATTCAGACGGATTGCAAGAAGTTCATAGGCTTTTTTTTGATATAAAAAAGAAAAAAAGTCACAGTCCTAGATCTATCAAGGGATGACCAAATTTGTTAAGAATCTGTGAACAAAACCAATTCGTCATTCATTTCTAAATTCACTGAAAATTATCATTGACAGAACAAGGGTATGGATTCTATAATTTCTAGCAAGTCAAAAATAGAATCATGATTCTCTTATTTTGAGTGGCGGAGGGACTAGGCCCTGTGATGCCCGGCAACCTTTCAAGCTTTTTGTTTGAAAAAGGTGCCAATTCCTACAGATGTATTCATCTGGCAGATAAGAGGAAGAACCGAGAATTCAAACCCTTCTTCCTTTTGCCGGGAAGAAGGGTTTTTCATTATTAAAAAAGAAAGGTGCGGCTGAGGATGAAACGTACATTAGAAGAACGATTACAGGATGGGCCCGTTGTGTGCGGGGAAGGATACTTATTTGAATTGGAAAGACGAGGATATTTACAGGCTGGATCATTTGTGCCAGAGGTAGCGCTGGATAACCCTCAAGCGTTAAAGCAGACATATCGAGACTATATGCTGGCTGGTTCAGATGTTGTACTAGCCTTTACGTATAATGGCCACAGAGAAAAGATGAGGATCATCGGTAAGGAGGATCTACTTGAACCGTTGAACCGCCAGGCGATCCGATTAGCCAAAGAGGTAGCCCAGGAGCATCCAGAAGAAGAAGCGCTCGTGGCTGGGAACGTTTCCAATACGAACCTTTTCAATCCAGAAGATGAAGATTCAAAAGCGGCAGTAAGAGAAATTTTCAGGGAAATGACTGGCTGGTGTAAGGAAGAAGGCGTAGACTTCGTTAACGGAGAGACCTTTTATTACTATGAAGAAGCGAAAATCGCCCTAGAGGAAATTCAGAAGCAAGGACTGACTGCAGTCATTACGCTTGGATTGATGAGTGAGAATATATTAAGAGATGGCTATACCGTTGAAGAGGCGTGTCGTCTTTTAGAAGAACAAGGGGCTCTTGTTGTTGGCATGAACTGCTTCCGCGGTCCTGCTACGATGCAGCCTTATATCGAAAAGATTAGAGAAGAGGTAAAAGGCTATGTAGGGGCCCTGCCTATTCCGTACCGCACAACTGAAGAACATCCAACCTTCTTTAACTTGCCGGATGGCGGCTGTTCTTGTTCACTTCCAACAGAGACAACTTTCCCTACTTCTTTGGATCCATTGTATTGCAACCGCTATGAGCTTGCTGAGTGGGCAAAAGAAGCGAAAGAGACAGGCGTCAATTACTTTGGACTTTGCTGTGGTGCCTCGCCGAGCATGCTTAGAGAAGTTGCGGAAACGGTTGGCAGAGAAACTGTTAACTCGACGTATTCTCCTGACATGAAAAAGCACTTCTTGTTCGGTACAGACGAAACATTGCAACAACATAACAGGGAATACCGTACGAAAGCTTAGCTCATATGAGCGTTTTACGGATACGAGTTCTTCATACGTGATAAACTGAAAGAAAGAACGATTCGTAAAAGAGGTGAGGACGGGCTATGGAAAAAATGGATGAACAAAAACTGATTCAGCAGCATTTAGCGAATGAGCGGACGTATCTTGCCTGGATTCGAACTGCTATTGCTCTTGTCGGTGTAGGATTTTTAGCGACAACGCTTCACATTAATGGGGCCCAGCAAATGAGCCGTTTCGGAGAAGATCTGGCCATCCTTGTCAGCATTGCATCGTTGTTTCTAGGTGTCATGACGATCGTTGGTGCAACTATCAATTATTATCAGACAAGGCGTAATATTAATGAAAGCCGTTTTGTGTCCTCACACAGAATCATTGTATTTATGACTGCTGTCGTCATTTTGCTCGTCATACTCGTTTCCGCTTATCTCACCTTTGTGTAAGCAGAAAACCGAGAAAACAGTTTATTGTTTTCTCGGTTTTTTTGTTCAGTTATTCTTCTTCATCATAAGGGTAAAGCTCTTCAGATGCTTCAGTACTTAGCTGAGGCGTAGGATTCACATTTCCTTTTCTTTCTTCTTCACCATCCAAGTTTCTTGCTACGGACTGGTGGAAGAAATATTCGAAAATGGTCAGCGAAATCGTTGAAATGAGTGTCGCTGAAAAAACATTATCTCCTACGGTCAGTGCATCTGTCATAAAGTAGATAACAGCAAAAGCAAGTACAAAATCCGCAATCGTTGCTGTTGTATTACTGGATCGCGATAGTAACATCAAATCACCAAGTGCATAGGAAAGTGCTACCAACACTATAGTGATTAGAAAGACGTTACCAAACGATACATCAAATCCTGCGCCTAAGATGATCGCAAGGATAACTAAACTGAACAAAAATTTCATAGCAATTAATTTCAAGTGATCCACATAGAACACCTCCTGCTCTCCTATCATTTGCAGAGAGGAATAAACTATACCTGCTTTACTTTTTATTTACAATAAGTGTGATGATTTTTCTGATCGTGGGCAAAATAACCAATAAAAAAACACACTTTCAAAAGAGAGCCCTACATTTTAGAAAGCGTCAGAACCTCCGCAGCGACCTGCGTCCGCACTCCTGGCTGCAGATACCGTGGATTTTGACTGGCCGAGTTATAATTGGTTTGAAGCGCTGCTACTAAAAGAAGGAAATCTTTGGAGGTAAGCTCATGTCTTCGTGAGGAAAAGTATGCTGTTCTCTCACCGTCTGAGCTCTTGAGTCATCTTCACGGGATTTTTAAGGACAGCAAATCTGAAATCGCTAGAAGATAATGATCCACAAACAGATCAAAGACTTCAACAAACAGACATAGAAATTGTGTCTGAATTTAAAATTGGGTATTAGAGGGATTTATTCGTAAAAAAGTCCGAAGTTCCGAGAAAAATAACTAGGAAACGATTGTCGGTTACGCGCTAAAAACGATTTAATTTTCACAGATTGACTTAACTCAGGAAAGACCTTTTTCTAACAAGAGTTTTCAGGAGGGGTATCATCTGGCACCTGTAATAAATGAAACAGTAAAACTGCATCTCTTTGTTGATCACTCCTCGATAGAACATTCGCAAATAACGGAGGGCAAGTGATGGCAAAACAAATCTTTTCATCAACACAAAGTAATCGTCTTGAAGTTTGTACAAATGGAGATGTAACCAGCAAGTCCATAGAAGTTTTATGAATTGGATTTGATATGGGAGAAAAAAAGTACCTGGTTAATATTCTAGCCAGGCACTTTTTCTGGATATCAAATAAGTAATTATTTTTTAATGACTCCACATGCGATTCGTTCGCCTGCATCCCCTGACGGCTGAGACTTGTTATCATCAGCTTTTGAGTGAATGACAAGAGCCGTACCTCCTACTTTTACTAAGGAGTTTTTCTCTCCTTTTTTCAAGGTGACTTGATCTGCAGTTATTTCTTTTTGAACGGAACCTTCTTTACCTGCCTCAATATTCGGGAGATCGCCAGCGTGTGGTCCGTCTTCCGATTCTGTCCCGTGACTAACATCGGTGGGATTAAAGTGACCACCAGCAGATTTGAAGTCAGGAGCTTCACAGGAACCATTTTCATGAATATGGAAACCATGCATTCCTTCCGGTAAAGAGGAGGCGACTAAATTGATATCTACTCCTTGGTCTTCCTGTTCAAGTTCAGCTGTTCCTACTTCTTTACCATCGCTATCTTTTAACTGTACAGTGATGGTCTCAGGAGGTGTTTCTGAATCTGTCTGTTCTTGATTTTCTTCGCCTGTCGTTGATTCTTCTTCCTGGCTGGTATTTTCTTCTTCATTTTCTGAACCTCCGGTACCCTCCTCCGTCGATCCACATGCAACCAGGATAAGCACTAGCAATAATGGGAAAACCATTAGTCTCCAACGTTTCATCATTATTTCTCCCTTCTTATTTTTTACAGAGTTTTCCACGTGTTTGTAGAGCGATAAACCTTTCTATGTAAAACTCAATCCATGTTCCTAAGTGTACTCCTTCTGGTTCAGGTCAAAAGAAGTTGATCTTCTATGAGGAGAACCAGTCTCAAGAGGCCAGAGGGTGTGGACATTTTCATTGATGGATATGCATAAATTGGTATGAAGAGTAATAAGGAGGTGGAGAAGTGATGTATCAGCAAAGATATCCAGGAGGTCCGTTTGTATACCCATATGGTTACTATGATCCTTATGGATATAATAGGAATTATTATCCGACAGCACCGTACGGTTATGACCCTTATCGTCAGGCGTACTATTTTCCTCAATCTTATCCGTATTATATTCAACAGACAGTTAATGCGCAGTATGGGCCCAAGGACTGGCGAGCAAGCTGGAAACGTTGGGAAGATCTAGGTACACCGCCGAGAGGCTTCACAGGTTCCCCGGCTGTATCCTCATGGCAGCAAAATAGACTGGACTGTTTCGTGCGTGGAAATGATAACCGCATGTGGCATAAGTGGTGGGACGGTTCAAGATGGAGGGAGTGGGAAGATCTCGGAGCACCACGTGGAGGAGTGAGAAGTTCACCAGGAGCCGTATCATGGGGACAAAATCGCATTGATGCGTTTGTAAGAGGAAATAATGATCGTATGTGGCACAAGTGGTGGAACGGTTCACGGTGGAGTGATTGGGAAGATCTTGGCTCACCTCCACGAGGGTTTGAAGGCTCCCCGACCGTTGCTTCCTGGCAGTCCAATCGTTTGGATTGCTTTGTTCGAGGGGATGACAATAATCTGTGGCATAAATGGTGGGATGGCTCAAGATGGAGAGAATGGGAAAATCTTGGGGCACCAAGCGGTGGCGTGAGAAGTTCACCAGGGTCGGTTTCCTGGGGCCCAAACCGTATTGATTGTTTCGTAAAAGGGCGTAATGACCGGATGTGGCATAAGTGGTGGAACGGTTCACGCTGGAGCAATTGGGAGGATCTCGGTGCCCCTGGAGGAGGATTTGATGGAGCTCCTGCGGCAGCCTCCTGGGCAAGGAATCGTATCGATACGTTTGTACGCGGCAGCAATAACCAGATGTGGCACAAATGGTGGAATGGTTCACGCTGGAGCAATTGGGAAGACCTCGGGGCTCCACAAGGCGGAGTGCGTTCTTCGCCAGGAGCGGTCTCATGGGGGCAAAATCGTATTGATTGTTTTGTTAGGGGAAGAAACGATCATCTATGGCATAAATGGTATTCATAACTTAAATTACCCACCGGATGAAGGGTTCCGGTGGGTTTTATTTGGAATTAAGAAACCCGTCAGAAAAAGTCCTGACGGGTTAATGGTTTATTAGCTAGCTATTATTTACCGATGAACATTTGAGTCCAGTAGTTTCCATTCTCAGCATGTCCAACGCCAATGTGAGTGAAGTTAGGGTTCATGATATTTTTACGGTGACCATCACTGTTCATCCAGCCTTCTACTACTTGCTCAGGAGAAGTTTGTCCCATGGCAATGTTCTCGCCAGCTGTACGGTAGTCAATGCCGTATTGCTTCATCATATCGAATGGAGAACCATAAGTTGGACTGTTATGAGAGAAGTAGTTGTTGTTTTGCATATCTAAGGATTTGTCTTTGGCTACTGCGCTAAGTTCTGTATCTAGTTCTAGCGGCTGAAGTCCTTGCTTCGCACGCTCTTCGTTCGTCAATTCAACAACTTTTTGTTCAAAAGCAGATACTTCTGAGCTCACATCCTGAGTGTTTTCCTCTTTAGGCGCTGCCTCTTCTTGTTGTGGCTGCGCTTCAGGAGCAGGTTTAGCTTCTGCTGGCTGCTCTTGCTTAGGTTCTTCTACTTTAGGTTCTTCCTGCTTAGGTTGTTCTTGCTTTGGCTGCTCTTGCTGTGGTTCAGCTGGAGCAGGCTTCGGCTCTGGCTTAGCCGGCTGGACTTGGAACTGCTCTAGAAGAGCTTGAATATCAACTTGCTGGAAGTTTTGACTCTTCAGCGCTTCTTCATTTTCAGCAACCCAGTCCATCACGCTATCTATTTGGATGTTCTTTTGTTCGACTTTAAAAGTTTGGCTATCTCCTGAAGATGCTAGAGAAGTAGCCGGCGCCGCTAGTAAAGATAGAGCAAGCGCTCCTGTTACGAATAATGATTTGCCTTTCATGAAAACTCCTCCTTGAAAAAGTTTGTTTTTTCAACAACTTCATCCTATCATTGGAATCTCGTAATATTTGAGGATGAATTTGGAAGTGTAAGAGGAGAAGCAATGAGGAAATAGAGAAGTAAAAGAGGATATGTGCGCCACTTCTATATTTTTTGTGAGATTTAGAAAAGTGGGAATAATAGAATTGTGGAAGCGAAATTTTCATCTATTAATAAATATTACCAGTATTTCGATATTGACAGGTTTTGAGATCGCTCGGTTTTTTTACATGTGTGACACCGGTGTTACAAAGTTTCATAGAGATTAACAAAGAAATGCCTCATCCAAATGGACGAGGCATTTTTAAATTATGGTTTTAAAATCACCTTAATATTTCCATCTTCTTTTTTATCAAAAATGTCGTACCCTTTTGCAGCATCCTCAAGATTCATACTATGGGTGATGATATCTGTAGGATCGAACTCTTTGTTTTCAATCATGTCATAAAGCTCCGGCATGAGGTGAATCACAGGAGCCTGCCCCATTTGCAAGGAAACGTTACGAGTGAAGAAATCCCCTAATGGGAAACCGTTCGCCTCTGTTCCGTAAACACCTGTCAATTGGACCGTACCGAACTTTCTGACTGCCTGTGAAGCAGTCTTAATTGGACTGATCGTACCGAACTGATTATCAAACTCCGACCCAAACGATTCATCTGGAGGAACCGTGCCGTCCATCCCAACACAGTCAATGACTACATCAGCCCCCCCTTTTGTATTCTCATGTAATAGGGAACCGATATCTTCATGTTCTTTGAAATTGAAGATTTCCGTTTGGTTTGTACGTTTTGCATGATCCAGTCGATGGTCGACCTGGTCGACAGCAATGACGCGCTCAGCACCTTTCAGTTTGGCAAACTTCTGGGCCATGAGGCCGATCGGTCCGCTCCCGAGAATAATAACAGTATCTCCTTTTTTCACTCCGCTATGTTGGACGCTCCAGTAAGCTGTCGGAATCACATCTGATAAGAAAAGGACACTTTCGTCATCGAGCTCACTTGATTCCGGAACCTTGAAAGAGGTGAAATCAGCATAAGGAACGCGTAAGTATTCGGCCTGACCGCCTGGATAGCCGCCGTTGATTTCCGTAAAACCGAATAAACCTCCTACCTCACCGTGAGGGTTGGACTCATCACATTGGCTTTCCATCTGGTTTTTACAAAAGAAACATTCTCCGCAGCCGATGTTGAATGGAATTACCACACGGTCTCCTTTTTTCAATGTCTTCACATCTGGACCGACTTCTTCGACGATTCCCATTGGTTCGTGACCGACTACGTAATCTTCTTTCGGTTCAATTCCACCTTTATATAGGTGCAGGTCTGATCCACATATTCCACTTGCTGTTATTTTAACAATCATATCGTTATTTTCTTGAATAGAAGGGGTTTCGACTTCTTTTACAGCCATTTTTTCTTTGCCTTGAAAAGTGACACCTTTCATTATGGTCACATCCTTTGTTGATAGTATAGTAGTATAATTCCTTTATTTGGTAGATTTAAACTTATATCATTCCACTATTCCTTCTTAACAGCGTGCTTTCACACTTTTAGGCACCCGCACATATGATTGGCAATAGAGGTGGTGAAGCATGAACAATAAAGGACAAAATCGTGTCCGCGATCCTTTTACAATTGAACAAGAAGAATGGAAAAATCGTCAGCTTAAAAACAGGCTTAAACAGCTGCTGACCATATCATCGCCGATTTTTATCTTAATTCTCTGGGAATTCCTGTCACGCACAGGCTTAGTCGACGCCAGGTTTTTCCCGCCGCCTACGGAAATCGTAGGAACATTTCTTTTTATGGGAACCAGTGGAGAATTATTTGATCACATCGGAATTTCTTTATTCCGTATTTTTGCTGGATTTTTGCTAGGTGTCATTCCGGCAATCATTCTCGGATTATTAATGGGGCTTTATTCTCCTTTGAGACATTTCTTTTCTCCGTTGATTATGGCCTTGATGCCTATACCGACTTTGGCGTTATTGCCGATTATCCTTATTTTATTCGGTGTAGGTGAAGTGTCTAAAATCGTTACGATCGCTGGAAGTGTATTCTTTCCGGTCATTATTAATACGGTGGCGGGTGTTGTTAACATTGATCGGATTTACTTAGATGTCGCTAAAAATTATGGAGCAAATTCACGGGACTATTTCTTTAAAATTGCTCTTCCAGGATCCCTGCCTGTCATGATTGAAGGCATTCAGATGGGGCAGGCGATTGCACTATTAACGATTGTAGCCGCAGAAATGATGGGAGCTAATTCTGGAATCGGATTTTTGATCTGGACATCATACAAAGCCTTCTTACTACAGGAAATGTATGTCGGGCTTGTGTTGATTTCCTTTTTTGGTTACCTCTTTTCTCTCATATTACGTGGATTTCAGACAAAATTATTGCCCTGGAAATAATGACGGATTGGAGGTGAGTATATGGATACTAAAATTTCGATTCGTGGTTTGACGAAAGTTTTTTATAAAAAAGGAAGCAGTGTGACAGCCCTTCAAGACATAAACATGGATATTAAGGATGGCGAATTTGTCTGTATCCTTGGTCCGAGCGGTTGCGGAAAAACGACATTGCTTAGGATCCTGGCAGATTTGGAGAGTAAGAGTATCGGGGATTTTACCATCACTCGTGGAGAGAAGGATCGACCGTTGCAGTCCATGGTTTTTCAAGAGCGCGGGGTCATTCCTTGGCTGACGGTAGAAGAGAACGTAGCATTTGGACTTAAAATGCGTCATTTACCTAAAGCTTTTGTAAAAGAACGGACTGAGTATTATTTATCGAAGGTAGGATTAGATCGGTTTGCCAAACTTTATCCAAAAGAACTTTCTGGAGGGATGAAGCAGCGTGTCAGTATTGCAAGAGCATTTGCGAATGATCCGGAGATTCTCCTAATGGATGAACCATTCGCTGCATTAGATGAGCAAAACAAATTTATTCTGCAAGAGGAATTGTTGAACATTTGGTCAGAAACGAAAAAAACTGTGCTTTTCATTACGCATAGCATCGATGAAGCCCTGCTTTTGAGTGATCGCATTTTATTAATGAGCTCTCAACCTGGGAAAATCGTAGAAGAATTGGTGGTCGATATGCCAAGACCGAGAAAGATGGAGGAAGTGAGAGCGGACCCCGATATGGCAGACCGTTTCGTTCAAGTTTGGAAACACCTCCAGGATGAAGTGCAAGGGTCACGTGCTTAGGAAGAAAGGAGACCATGATGATGAAAAAAGCTTATCTGCTATTTCTCATTCCTTTGTTTTTATTTGGGGTAGTGCTAAGCGGATGCAATTCTGGGGATTCAGACCAAAAAGATACCCCGGCTGATGGTGAGGTCAGCGAAGATAACCCTAGCGGTGATCTAGCTCCATTGGAGAAAAAGACGACCGTCGTCATTGCTGAAGACGGGGCAGCTTCAGGAGCTGGATTTTATATCGCGAAGGAAAAAGGATATTTTGAGGAGTACAATATAGAGGTGAAGTTCACTCAGTTTGCGAACAGTGACGACATGCTGCCGGCTTTGGCTGCAGGTGAAGTCGACATTGCGGGAGGAGTATCTACTGCCTCTTTCTTCAATGCGATTGCCCAAGGAATTGATGTGAAGATTATAGCGGATAAAGGGCACTACTTTGATGGAAAATCCTATTTCTCCTTCGTAATACGTGAAGATTTAGAAGAGGAAATTCAATCCTATGAAGACTTTGAAGGAAAGCGAATTGCCGTTTCTTCGAGAAATGCTGTAGATGATTACATTTTCCAGCGAATGCTTGAACACGCAGGGTTAACTGAAGAGGATGTCGAGTTTGTTCTGATGTCTGATTTCGGGAATATGCTTGCAGCGATGGGGAATGGTTCCATTGATGCAGCTTTACAAATTGAACCACTCATTACTCAAGGGGAGCAAGAGGGACTTCATAAGCGCTTCGGTGATGCAACCGACTTTGCTCCAGAAGCCCAAATAGCGATGGTGCTTGGTTCTCCATCATTTATCAATGAAGAGACGGATGTGTCGTTAAGATTTATGGCTGCTTATTTGAAAGGTGTCCGCGACTACAATGATGCATTTGTTAAGGATAAAGGTAAAGATGAAATTATTGAGATTATGACCAAACACACAGCCTTGAAGGATCCAACGATATGGGAGAAAGTATCCGTGACAGGTCTCGATCCGAATGGCGAGATGTTCATCGAGGACATTAAGAAGCAGTATGACATGTATAAGGAGAACAACGCCATTCGAGGGGAACTTGATTTTGACAAAGCTATAGACACGTCAATGACCGAAAAAGCCGTTGAAGTACTAGGAGAATACAAATAATAAGCCACCGCCTTTCTATAAAGGAAAGGCGGTATTTATATGCTTGTATGATGTAAAATTCTGTCACCTCAGGTCATCCAGATTCTGGATGACCTGAGGTGACAGAATACGGAAGTTTTGATGTATAATCCAAAGGGAGAAGTGATTAAGGTCAGGAAGGAGTTCAGAAAATGAGAAGATTTGAAGAAATGAAAGACTTTAAAGCATTTACGGAGATATCCAGCCGCTGTTATCCCGGTATGAAGTTAGATTCAAAGGAAGATAAGGAACGCTATCAAGAGCACAGGGAGAAGATGAATCAAGAAGAAAACATCCGACATATCGGTGTTTATGAAAATGGTGATATGATAGGAGGCTATATAGAATACCAGCATATGCTGAGTTTGTATCAGCAAAAAATTCCTGCAGCAGGTATCGGGACGGTGGCGGTTGATTTACCGTATAAAAAACAGGGACATGCGAAAGCCATCATTCAAAGGTTTATTGAGGACGCACGCGAGCAAAAAAGACCATTTGTACAATTGTATCCATTCCAACCGTCCTTTTATCGGAAAATGGGCTTTGGCTTGGGGCCAGCACTTCACACGTTCCGGTTTCACCCCTCTCAACTTCCACCATTCCCAACTGTGGATCCCGTCTCTGTTTTAAAAGAGAATGATAAAGAAGAGGTCAAGAAGTGTTATCACAGATGGGCAAACCAAACTCATGGAGCGTGTGAAAAAGCCCATTATGAATTCAAATTCCTGGACTTAGAAGACTATCATGCCGTTGGCTATAAGAGAAACGGGCAGGTAGAAGGGTATCTTGTCTACCAATTTCACCAGCAGCCAGGCGATCATTTTCTCCAAAATGATTTATACGTAATTGATTTCATCACGACTTCTCAAGAGGCTTATCAATCTCTCATTCATTACTTACATATCCAAAAGGACCAAGTGCGTTCTATTAAAATGCCAACGTTTAATGAGCAATTTTCCTTTTTACTGCAAGATCCATGTCACACAGATAAAGAGTTGTTGTATCGTATTTACCATAAGACAAGTGAACAGGGACATGGCTTGATGTATCGAATCGTCGATGTTCCTATGTTTATGAAGGCTGTGGAGTCACATTCATTCGGAAATGAAACGGTTAAGATCGGCTGGAAGATTACCGATACGTTTATGGATGAAGAAGATTATTACGTGTACCAATATACAAAGGGTTATCCTAGTTTTGTTGAAGATGGATCGGACATCGATATTCATATCGGAATTGCTGAATTTTCCTCCCTTATGATGGGGAGTGTAACTCTCGAAGGACTGATTAATGGCGGCTATGTAAAAGTGGCGGGTGAGCAGTACCTTGAAAAGGCTAATCGATTATTTCACAATCCAACAAAACCTCAATGCTGGACTTTTTTCTGAGCATACACAAAGACCGCTGAATCATTCAGCGGTCTCTTTTATGAGCGTTTCATTATACGCTCGTAGTGCGAATAAAATTCTACCTCAGGTCATCCAGTAAATGGAAATAAACCAAATGAAAAAAACTGCATCTTCTAAGATACAGTTTTGCTGTTATTTTTTCAGTTTAGCTTCAATGATGTATCGATCCGGGGCATCACCAAAAAACTCAAATGGATAGCACGTTGTCAAAGTAAGCGTAGCGTCGTCTTTCTCTACAATGACCGACCGGTCCTGTGCGTCAGTGACCCACGTTTTTTCCACTTCGTAAGTATAGGAAGTATCGTCATAATTAACGGTGAGCACATCGCCCTCTGCTACATCACCAAGTCCTGTAAAGACGGTTTCACGGTGCCCGCTTAAAACGGTATGACCCTTTTCCAGATTTGGTACAGTGGTCCATTCGCTGACGTACATCCCTACTCCCCGGTCTAACGACTGGTCATCTGTACCCCAGAACACTTCAAACTGCTTCTCAATAGCTGGAATTTCGAGTGAAGCCATCTTTTCGCCTTTACCAAACTCATAGTCAAGAGTGCTTACAGGTTTGGATGGAGCTGTATGTAGGTTCTCTGTCTTTGGTAAATCATTATCTTGTGTTTGTACATTTTGAATATTCTTATCATCAGCCGTAGCATTTACTTTTTGGCTTTGCGCCAGATCAGATACCGATTGTTTTCCCATATACCATTGGTAACCACTCCAGCCAGTGATGAGTAAACCAAAAGCAAGGACTAATGTTCCGATCCACTTCATAGGATTCACCTTCCTTTTCTAAAAAAGAGGGCAGGCACATTGCCCGCCCGAGTGGGGATGATAGCCAAAAACTATTAATGCTGTCTGCGGAATACTAACAAGGATCCGCCGACTGCTATTAAACCGGCACCTAACAGCGCGTATGTAGCATAAGGTGCTGACGTATCAGGCATTTCTCCGCCTTCTTCCATATTTTCCTCAGTAGTGGTTTCCTCAGAGGATTCGTCGCTATCCATAGCATCATCGGAAGAGCTGTCTTCGCTCGCAGACTCATCACTGCTCTCAGCGGAGTCATCACTGCTATCACTGGATAGACTTTCACAAGGGACACCGTCCTTATCACGGTCTAAACGGTCCGGATCATTGTTTTCATCGTATCCATTCTCTTCCCAATACTGCTCAGCAGCTTCCGTAGAATCAAAGTCATCACAATCTTTGTCATTACTTTCATCTGCACTTACAATACCCATGCTACTGAAAATTAATCCTAATGAAAAGATCCCTGCTACAAATTTTTTCATACTTTTTCCTCCTTAGTAAATTTAGTAATTTAATCATCCCCTTTTGGTAATTGTTGTATTTCTTAGATACAGTAACCGGTATTTGCCCTAGTTAAACATTTCCAAAAAGAAAAATTAAGGTCCTTAGCGAAATTTCCTAGGTCCATTGTCTTTCTGCATCTTCTATCCATCTTGTGGTAAAATTTGATTATATGTGGGAATATTCATAGTTATTCGACAATAAAAAGGAGGAGAGGAAGATGCAAACGTCAACACCTTTGAGAAATTTCTGGCAGTGGCTCTGGGCTATGCATGACCAAGCGAAAGACTTAATGAAGTTTACCGTTACTGGAAATGCAGAAGGGATGCAAGAGAAGGAAGCAGAGAAAGCTCAGACAGGAGGCTCGGGTCCATCCTTTGATATGAGGCAAAAAATAGGCCTCTTTCTAGGACCAATTTTATTTATCTTAATCCTTCTATTCTTTAAACCTGAGGGATTATCTGAAAGCGCTGTCTCTATTTTAGCCAGCACCGTTTGGATTGCCACTTGGTGGATTACAGAAGCTATGCCAATACCTGCTACCTCTTTACTTCCATTGATTTTATTTCCGCTTACCGGGGGATTAGATGGAGATGCCACCGCTTCGTCCTATGGGGACAATACCATCTTCCTTTTCATGGGCGGATTTTTAATTGCCCTTGCGATGCAAAAATGGGACCTTCATAAGAGAATTGCTTTATTCATCATAGGTCTTGTGGGAACGAGCACGGAATTGATTGTTCTAGGTTTCATGTTGGCTACAGGAGCACTCTCTATGTGGATTTCCAATACAGCCACTTCAATGATGATGGTTCCAATCGGTATGGCCGTTATCTACCAGGCAGCCGAACAGCTGAAAAAAGAGGGAGAAGGGGAGGTCGATCATTCTTCTTTCAATTTTGGAAAAGTCATCATGCTGGGAATTGCTTACAGTGCTTCCATTGGAGGATTAGCGACTCTCATTGGTACACCGCCAAACACGATTTTCCGTGCCGTTGTTCAGAAAACGTATGGAATTGAGATTTCATTTGCCGGTTGGATGGCGTTTGGAGTACCGTTATCGATCATCTTCTTGGCGATTGCCTGGTTTTATTTAGTAAAAGTAGCTTTTCCAATGAAAATCAAGCAGCTGCCTGGCGGTAAAAAGGTTATTAATAACGAGAAAGAGGCGCTTGGGGTTATGTCGCCGGAAGAAAAGATTGTGATGACAGTCTTTACTATTACGGCTCTTGCCTGGATCTCACGCTCTTTTGTACTCGTGCAAATCAATGAAAATATCAATGATACGATTATCGCAATGATCGCTGCCATCATTCTCTTCCTAATCCCATCGATCAGTAGAAAAGGAGATTTTATATTAGATTGGGATACTGCAAAAGGGCTGCCATGGGGAATTTTACTGCTTTTCGGAGCTGGTCTGGCGATTGCGACGGGCTTCCAGGAGTCCGGACTTGCAGAATGGATTGGGACGCAATTGACCATCTTGGAAGGCGTCACCTTTATCCTGATTCTGGCCATTGTGGTTGCCCTTGTAATATTCTTGACTGAAATTACATCAAACACGGCAACAGCTACGATGATGTTCCCGATCATGGCTTCTTTAGCCCAAGCTATTTCAGTTCACCCTTACAGTCTGATGATCGGTGCAGGTGTCGCGGCAAGCTGTGCCTTCATGCTGCCAGTTGCCACACCACCGAACGCCGTTGTTTTCGGTTCAGGGTATTTGAGAATACCCGATATGGCAAAAGCCGGCTTTCTATTGAATATATTCGCTATCTTTATAGTTACTTTAGCGATTTATTTCTATTTGCCTATGATCTGGGGGATTGATTTGACTACGTTCCCTGATCAATTTCAACAATAATAGAGGATGAACTTAAAAAATGGCAAGGAATCAGTCAGCAATGACTCCATACTCATCGAGGGAAGCAGGGTTTTGGCGCGTAACAATCGCGCTGATGCTCGCTTCCTTGCTTATATTTTCAACCTTGTATGTCTTTCAGCCTTTATTGCCTGTTTTCGTACAAGAGTTCGATATTAGTGCAACAGAATCAAGTTTTTTAATGTCAGCAGCGGTTATCTCGATGGCAGTTGGATTATTTGTATTGGGATTTCTAGCGGATCGATACGGAAGACTCCGACTGATGCAGCTATCCCTAGTAATAACAGTAATTATACTTATAGCTATGCCCTTCAGTTCCTCTTTTGAGTGGCTTGTGGCATTAAGGCTTTTGCAAGGGTTTTTCCTTGCAGGGATTCCAGCTGCAGCGATGGGCTATTTAGGAGAAGAAGTCTCATCGAACCATCTGGGACTAGCTATGACGCTTTATATTTCAAGTAATGCTTTTGGCGGCATGGGAGGAAGAATAGTTGGCGGGTATTTGACCGACGTTTTCCAATGGGAAAGTATGCTTTTCATACTCGCAGGAGTCGGTGTGATTTCTATGATTCTATTTATTTGGTTATTGCCTAAAGAACGTTTCTTCGAAAAAATGGATCAATCCTTGAAAGAAGACTTGCGTGGCATGGTCGTTCATTTAAAGGATCGTTCGATGCTCGTATTATTCATGGTCGGATTGCTCCTGCAAATTGTCTTTACTGCAGTGTGGACGTACTTACCTTTCTATCTGCAGTCCGATCCTTACAGTTGGTCATTGAAATGGATATCCATCACATATTTTGCTTATATCCTTGGAGTCTTAGCACCACCGTTTGCCGGTAAGCTCTCTGATTCCTTAGGTCAGACAAGAATTATGTTTGCCGGATTAGTCATTCTTATTGGGGGAGTGGTTCTGACATTAATGTCGCCTGTCGGGTTTATTCTTACAGGGTTGGCGCTTTTGTGTTCTGGTTTTTTTGTGGCCCACTCGATGGCTGCAGCCTTAGTCAGTAAATCAGCTACTCATCATCGGAGTGGAGCTTCTGGATTTTATTTGATCAGTTATTACACAGGTGTTGCAATAGGTAGTACAGCGGTAGGTGCATTATGGGAAAATTATCAATGGATCGGAGTAGCGGCAACAAGTTTAGTGCTCGTCTTCATATTTATTTGCTTTCCCCTTTTTAAGAAGTGATAGAATGGGAGGTAGGGAGTTGAGAAGTATGGATAATAAGCGACCAATCGTTAAAGGGATTGATGTTGATATCAACACAAGGTGTGCCCACTATCACACGGAGAAAGATATCATTGCTATTAAGTTCCATTGCTGTAAAGAATACTATGCCTGCTATTACTGTCATAAGGCATCAGCTGATCATAACGCTACCCGATGGCCAAAAAAAGAATGGGATGAACCTGCGATTTTATGTGGGAACTGTTCCCATGAGTTAAGCATTTCAACTTACCTTGATGTAAATAACTGTCCAAGTTGCAATCACGAGTTCAATGAAGGGTGTAGCAATCACTACCACCTATATTTTGAATATGATCGTAAAAGCTTGTAGAGACTGAATGGCTCTGCAGGCTTTTTGTGTGGCGATTTTAATTCTTTAAAAACTTACATGAATTCTAAAATTATTCAGAGGGCTTCTTACTGTTAAAGATTCTAAAACATCTGCTTTATATTCTTACATATCTTTCAATACTCACGAAATAGCCTGTTTTCTCTCCTTTTCTAAGAATGACTTTTCCAAATTGACCTAAACTAAATGACGCAGGGCTAGTTGTTTGTTTACAATTTTTTACTTTACGTTTTACCGCAGTTTACAATCACTCCCTAAAATAGCAACTGTAAGAAGATTCTACATACGGAGGGGAAAAAGAGTGAAAAACCGCGTAGCTGAGAAAATCATGTCGGTTACTGCCTTATCTTGCTTGCTTATGGGGAGTACTGGGTTAGGGAGTCAACATGTACAGGCCGAGGAACATAGTGATAAAGAAGTGAAAAACGTCATCTTCATGATTGGAGATGGAATGGGGCCGTCCTATACAACTGCCTATCGATACTTGAAGGATGATATGAGCACAAAGGAAATGGAAGAGACAGCTTTTGATTCGCACTTAGTTGGAATGCAATCAGTCTATTCATTCGATCCTTATCATGACGGAGGGGAAGATGATGAAAAAGAAAACATACCAGATTCTGCAGCAACAGCGACCTCAATGTCGTCTGGAGTTAAAACCTACAATGGCGCAATCGCCGTCGGTCTAGAAAAGAAAAACACGAAGACTGTTTTGGAAGCTGCAAAAGAAAAAGGATTAGCAACAGGTCTTGTTGCGACTTCCCAAATTAACCACGCAACTCCAGCCGCGTACGGTACTCACGATGAATCCCGGAACAATTATGATGCGATTGCTGATGATTACTATGATGATATGATCCAGGGGGAGCATAAAGTGGACGTGCTTCTTGGCGGAGGAACAGATTTCTTCGAGCGTGACGATCGTAACCTAGCTAAAGAATTCCAAAAAGATGGCTATGATTATGCGACCACAACTGAAGAGATGATGAACTCTAAGAGTGATCAAATTTTAGGACTATTTGCTCCTGTTGGCTTAGAAAAAGCGATCGATCGTCCTCAGGAACAACCTTCCTTAGAGGAAATGACGACAACAGCTCTTGAGAAGCTGAAAAGTGATGAAGATGGGTTCTTCCTTATGGTTGAAGGCAGTCAGATTGACTGGGCTGGTCACGATAATGATGTCGTAGGGGCCATGAGTGAGATGGAGGATTTTGAAAAAGCGTTCAAGAAAGCTATTGAATTTGCAAAAGAAGACGAAGAGACACTTGTTGTTACGACTGCGGACCACTCTACTGGTGGATTTTCGATTGGGGAAGGCGGCCCATATAAATGGGATCCAGAGGTAATTCAGGCAGCAAAACGCACGCCGGATTATATGGCGCGCCAAATTGTTGAAGAAGATGCTGATATTGACAATACACTAACTGAAAACATTGACTTTGAATTAAAATCAGAGGAGATCCAAGCGGTTAAGGATGCAATGGCTAATGCTTCTGAAGAAGAAAAAATGATGGAAGTGGATAACAGTATTGAACAAATCTTTAATGAGCGTTCTGGAACTGGATGGACGACAGACGGCCACACAGGTGTTGATGTTCCTGTTTATGCCTACGGGCCAGGATCTGAAATGTTTACAGGTAAGATCGACAATACTGAGAATGCGGACAACATCTTCAAAATTCTCGGCTTATCCAAATCAGAAGACGGAGGAACGCTTGCAGATACAAACGCTTCTTATCCTACTCGAGTGCTAGTTGGTGCCTTGATTGCAGGAGTGGGTGCCATTCTAGTTTTCCGCAGAAAAAATTCTCTTAATTAGTTTTGACTAAAAAAAGATCAACTGAGGATGGTCTTTTTTATTGCTCTTCTCCTAATTCTATTGACCCTGTCCTTCGACACTCGTATAATGAAATTACAGAATAGTCTGTCATCTTTTGTTGTTTCTTCTGTTATTGTTGGGCTACTGTCATTCCATAGTCACGGTCGTTTGTTGAAAAGCACTTTGATATGAAAAAGAAGGAGTGAACAGCATGTCACAAAGTCCTAACAATCCGGTGCCTCCAAAAGGCGGAGGAACACCAACCCCTGGGATGAAAAAATCCTCGACTGGACTGGATGAAAATGTTGGAGGAGTCATTGCTTATTTACTGGGTTTTGTCAGTGGTATCGTATTACTGCTTGTGGAGAAAGAGAACGATACCATTCGTTTCCATGCGATGCAGTCCACGATCGTTTTTGGTGGGATTTTTGTCATAGGAATGGTACTGAATTTGATTCCGATAATTGGACTTATGGTAAGTTTACTGCTTACACCTGTTTCGCTTATTTTGTGGATTTTTTTGATGATAAAAGCGTATCAGGGGAATCGATATCACTTACCGTTTACAGGGAAGGTGGCAGAAAGTCAGTTGAGGAAAATGATATTTTAACATAAAAGGCTCGTACAGAGAAGTTTTCTGTTCGAGCCTTTTATTGTTTTGATAGTGGTTCAACCACTGATTCTCTCATGAAGAAGAGGTCTGCATCTACGAATGTCAGACCCCTTCAGCTATCTCATTTTAAAGTGTGCATTAAATTGACCCCGTAGCATTCGTTCCATCATTTTATCCTTTTTCTCTTTACTGCTCTGCATATCTTTTTTAATCTCATATGTTTGAACTCCTTCCTCACGTTTATCCGCAATTTGAAGAAGCAATTCTACATCTGAGAACGAATATTTTCTTGTTCCCCGATTGGTTCTTTCAGGATAGATCAGTCCTTTTTCTTCATAATAACGAATTTGTCTCACTGACAGCCCTGTCAGTTCATTTACAGTTCCAATTGAGATCACTTTCTTCTCCTTGTATGAAGACATCCCTTCTCCTCCTTGAAAATAGAAAGCAGTTATGCACGATCCAGCCTTTTTACAAGTGTTTCCAATTCGCTTAATGTAAGGGTTTGTAGGATTTCGTCTGATGATTGAAATACTCCCGCTGCCACCAGTCTTTCGATGTAATGTTGTTTCATTGTTTCAACAGCATGACGCAAATGATTTTTCATGATGGATCACCTCGGCTTGAAAGTATTTAAAAGTAAACGAACAGGTACTGGGTATCAAAATTAAAACAAACATTCTTCATAGTTTCGTTTGCTTCCCCTCCTGTAATCTATGATATTGTCTAGAATATCTTACTGAGATTCAAATGTCACTTTATATGTTAGAAAATCTAACATAATATAAAATTGGTATGGTATATTACCTTACATATCCGGGTCCGATTTGCCTGTTTTCTAGTATTTGGTTTACACGTTTTCGTTAAAGTGAATCATGGGTGTAAGAGGACATTATTGGTGTAAAAGGAGTGGGCGCATGTGGATTAACCATCGTTTTTTCAAATATTTAACTGGGATCATCCTTATTTTAATATGTATTTTTTTCTTGGAGCTTCTTCACTTTTTCGAACCTTTATTAAAAGTCTTTAATACGCTTTTTTACCCTTTTTTAATTGCGGGGTTTCTTTTTTACTTAATCAGACCGTTAATAGGTGCGTTGTCTAAGATCAAATTCTTTCCTAAGCCTGTAGCAATACTTTTGGTATTCGCTGGTATTGCGGGGGTAATTTATGCTGGAGTCAATTTATTGGCAGATACAGTGAAGGAACAGATTACTAACATTTCAAATCTGCCGCAAAAATTGAAAGATACAGCTAAGGAAGCGGAGAAACAAATCGAAGAGAAGGATATGGGGATGTTATCGACCGACGCACTTAGTCAACGGGTAAATAGTTTTTTTAGTGATTTCATTCAAACTATTAGTGATAATGCTTCGCAAATACTTTCGGGGATTGCAGGAGCTACTACTGTTCTGATTATTGTGCCAGTAGTTCTTTTTTTCTTATTAAAAGATGGACACAAATTGATTCCATTTTTAAGAAAAGCTTTTCCGAGGCGATTTAAAGTAGAGGTAGAGAACTTATTAAAAGATGTTGACAAAACGCTGTCGGCTTATTTGATCGGTCAAGTGACCGTAGCTTTCGTAGACGGGGTGCTTGCATATATCGGATTCTTAATCATTGGACTGGATTATGCGCTGGTACTTTCGATGTTCATTGTAGTAACGGCGATCATTCCTTTCTTTGGTCCCATTATTGGTACGATTCCAGCGTTTGTTGTGGCGCTGATGCAGGATCCTGCCATGGCTCTTTACGTCGTTATAATTATAATAGTGGTACAGCAGTTGGAGGGAAATCTTGTAGCACCGCTGGTTCTCGGGAATCGCCTTCATTTGCACCCGCTTACGATTATTTTGCTAATTATTGTCGCGGCTCCTTTATTCGGTTTTATCGGAATGGTCATAATCGTTCCGTTATATGCGGTTGTGAAAATGGTATTAAAAGATCTTTATAAGATGTATCAAGCACATACGTGAGAAAAGCCAGCCTCTAGTTAAGGGCTGGCTTTTCGTTATCTTATAGAGATTTCCTTTATGATGAATCCGCTCTTAGGAAGCGAGGGCATTTTACGTAGGCTGTAGCTGTAATCTTGTTTAGGAACCTTGTACTGGAGATGGCGTGTCATAAATTGAAAGCTTGCCTGAAGAACTTCGAGTGTCGGCCATTCACCAGGGCATCGGTGCCCTTTGTAATAGTCACCTCCACCTTGAGGGATCAAATCGAATAGTCCGCCTTCCCAATCCTCGAATCGTTCTGGTTTGAAGGTCTCTGGGTCCTCCCATAAACGTGGGTCATGATTGGTTCCGTAAACGTCGATAAGGACAAGCTGGTCTTTTTTAAAAGCGTATTGCTGCCATGTAAAATCGTGATTGACGCGTGCACCCAAGAAAGGGACGAAGGGATAATAACGTCTAACTTCTTGTGTGAAGTGGAAGAGATAATCGTCATCTTCAGCCACTTGAGCTTTTATATGAGGAAAATCTTCCAGTGCAACGGCGCCGAAAGTCAGGAATTTGGAGATGGCAACAAGGGGACGGATCACATTAAGCAGCTCTATTGCAGCCATGCGGGCATCCAGTGGTTGTCCGCTAAGGTCTCTGTGGTTTGCCATCTCATAAAGTGCCGTACCTTCCTGTAGATCAAGTTTACCTTCTCTAACTTTATTAATAAGGTTTTCTATCCATTTTTCTGAACGTTTTCGTGCTCTGCGGCTCTCGATATGCTGAGGGCCGACCGCGCTGAACCCATCGATCATCTTACTTAAATCCTCAGTTCGTTTTGGTACCTCTTTTTCTAATAGAGGGACTCCTGCCCAGTCGCACGCTGTCCGGCATAACAGTTCACGTGTTTCGTCATAAAGCACGATTTTTTTCATGCCTTGCCATTTGCTGGCATACTGTTCCCAGTAGGTAGTTGTGATCTTGCGAAGATTTTCTAATGCTTCAGGTGTCATTAAAGACATGAACAACAACTTACGGTGGGTATGAGCTTCACCATCCATGGTTTGAATTGCGTTTTCTCCGAATAACGTTTTTAAAACACGTTTAGGCAAAGCACCATTTCTGTTCATACGTTCGGTGTCATAAAAAAGTTCCGCGCCTTTTTCGCCACTTAGAAGTGCAACTTTTTGCCCCAATAACCTGGTTTCGTATACGTCTAAATGATGTTTTTGAATGCGCTTTGGTATGAATTCATAGCCATCCTTAAATAGGGTAAGTGTATTATCCAACGTACGGTCTTTCGGTACTTTAACGACCATATGTAAATCCCTCCTCATAACTTGCATGTTTTAATAGTTTCCTCTGAAAACGATTGAATAAACCAAACGGAAGAGAAAAATAATCGGAGATAAAATACCGAGAAATATTACCAAATCATAACTAAAAGACCACTCCATTCGAGTGGTCTTTTTTGATAGGTGGTTATTTCTTAATTTGATTTTCAATCAGTTTTACCTTGCGATCTTCTTTATGAGAAAGAGACGCTGCTTCATTAATAAGCGTTAATAGAATCGCATCTTTTTGATTAATACTCGCCTGTTTTCCATCTAAAATGGAGGATACCCATTGTTCCATCGGCATAGGAGCTGCCTCCGGGATTTGGTCAGGAGTCACCCAGTTGTCTTCAGTTAAATAAGTACTTTTCACCCTGATTTGACCATCTTCTACTAGTATAGTTCCTTCTGTGCCATATAATTCAAGCTGAAAAGGGCTGCCAGTGGAGACGAAACTGGTCTCGAGCGTGGCGACGGTTCCAGAGTCATACTCTATGAGAGCTGCAGAGTAGTCATCGACTCCTCGTTTCATCAAGGACTGCAACGTCCCTGTCACCGTTACTGGATTTCCACCTGCTAACCGGTTGGCAAGGTAGATAGGATGTGCACCGAGGTCAATCAATGAACCGCCCCCGCATGCTTCTTCGTCAAAAAAGCGGTGTGGCAGCCAGCCATCCGGATTTTCTCTTGTTGGGACAGCACCATTGTGGGCGACACGGCACCTTAGCATAGTCAGGTCCCCAAGTAATCCTTGATCTAAGGCTTGCTGGGCATATAAAAAATAGTTTGCTGTCAGTCTAGGAAGAGAGGTCATAAACTCTACTCCAGCTTTGTTGACTTCATCCAATATGTCTTTACAATCTTTTGTTGTAAAAGCAAGCACTTTCTCTGTGAAAATGTGCTTTCCATGTTTAGCGGCAGCGATGATGATCTCTTTATGTAACTTTGTCGGAGTAGAAACGATTACAGCGTCAATAGAGGGGTTAGATAGAACTGCATCCAAGTTGTTCTCAAAAGGCACATTTAATTCCTCGGCCCAGTGAGCTCCGCGTTCAGCATCCTCATCCCAAATGAGTTCAATCGATATAGCAGGGTTTTCCTGCGCTTCTTTTGCGTAATCCACGGCATGGACATGCCACTTACTGAGTAACGCTACATTAATCATTAGGAACCACCTTTTCTAGTTTGAATTCTACTTCCATAAGTTTATCATGCTTTGTCAGTGAAGGTAGTTTTAGGAGTACCACAAAAAAGAGCACAGCCAAATTTTGGCTGTGCTCGAAATTTTTAGGGGGAGGTCTTACATTCATACTATTCGACATGCTGTTTTTCTTTAGGGGGTTAAACGGCAAAAGTTTAATGAGAGGCTAACGTGTTGATTACCTTCCGATGTTCAGGATACTGTTCTAAAAGTTCTTCTTTACTGAGCAGTTCGAAGTCATCGAAGTCGAACCCAGGAGAAACCATACAGCTGACGAGGGAAAAGGTGTCTTGTTTATTTACGGAAGAGCCGAAGATCGTGTGTTTTGGGACCTTGTATTGCGGCACTTCCCCGTTATCTAAATCAAGTCCTAATTTCACTTCCTCATAGGTTCCTTCTGGATGGATCATATGAATAGTCAAAGGACTTCCAGAATGGAAGTACCACAACTCATCTGATTTCAACCGGTGAAGGTGGGAAACATCTTGAGAACGCAGAAGGAAATAGATGCTCGTATAATATAAACGCTCTCCTTTGTATTTCTTAAGTAGAGTTTCATCACCTGCTTTTTCGTCAGAAGAGTACGTTTGTTTATAAAAACCTCCTTCCGGATGAGGCTGTAAATCAAGTTTATTAATGATTTTTTCCGCTTCTTCTTGCATGGATATCACTCCTTTTTAAGCTGTTATCATTATACCAGCCTCTGCCATACGCTGCAGAAAGGGGAGGAGCGTCAGAGTTGAAACCTCTCGAGACTTGCTATTCATATAGCCATTGGTGTAGAGTAATAACGTGATTTTTATTAGAAATACTTGTGTAGAGAGCCAGCTTTATTAAGTGAAGGCTTTTTTTAATATGATAAGCTATATCATTTAGCACATTCCCTTTAAGTAGTTTTAGGAATGTAGGCACTTTGCTCATATTGATAGGAGGGAACTAGAATGGAACAACTTAGAAAAGGCAATCCTTTAGCTCTAATCCCTTTTGGGGTTTTTATCATACTTTTTATTGGATCTGGAATTTTAACAGGAGACTTCTATAAACTCCCTGTCCTCGTTGCTTTATTTGCAGCGATTCTCGTTGCTTTATTGATGAATCGAAAGATGAGCTTTCAAGACAAGCTTCGTCACCTTACAGAAGGAGGAGGCCACCCTGATATTATCCTGATGGTAATCATCTTTTTGCTAGCAGGAGCATTTTCTTCTATTGCAGAAGGTGTAGGTGCTGTGGACTCGACCGTCAATTTAGGCCTTAGCATTCTTCCAGGCAACTTATTGATTGTAGGATTGTTCGTGATTGCTTGTTTTATTTCCATATCAATGGGAACTTCTGTAGGGACGATTGTCGCTCTTGCGCCGATTGGAATGGGGATTGCAGACCAGACAGATGTTAACGTTGCTTTGACTATGGGAGCGATCGTCAGCGGTGCGATGTTCGGTGACAATTTATCAATCATATCCGACACAACCATTGCGGCCGTACGTACGCAAGGAACAGAAATGAAAGATAAATTCAAAGCCAATTTCTTTATTGTTTTACCCGCAGCGATCATCACAGCAGTTATTTTCGGTGTGATTACAGCGGATGCTTCTACAACCTTACAGGAAGAGCATCCCTATGATTTGGTGAAGGTCTTGCCTTATCTTGGTGTTCTCATCTTCGCGGTTATAGGTGTGAATGTCATCTATGTATTAATGGGAGGCATTCTGTTTGCAGGGGTTGTTGGCCTTTCTGTCAATGAAATATCCATGATGGACTTCGTAACTCTTCTTGGAGATGGATTCCAAAGCATGCAAAACCTTTCTCTACTTGTTATTCTATTAGGCGGTCTGGTGGAATTGATTCGAAGAAATGGAGGCATTGATTTCCTGTTGAACTCGATCAGCCGTGGTGCCCGTACAGACCGTGGGGGAGAGTTCGGAATCGCAGGACTGGTCAGTGCGGTTAACTTGTCTACGGCCAATAACACGATTTCTATTATTACCGCAGGTCCTCTCGCCAAACAGATTTCTGAACGCTTTGAAATTGATTCCAGAAGATCAGCAAGTCTGTTGGATATCTTTTCAAGCTCCGTTCAAGGTTTGCTTCCTTATGGTGCACAGATCTTATCTGTTGCAGGTGTGGCAAGTATTTCTCCTGTGGCGATCGTACCGTTTTGTTTTTACCCAATATTGCTTGCGGTCTCAGGAATACTAGCAATAATGTTCAGATTTCCGAAGTTCACGATAAAGCCTAAGTCTTAGTGGTTGATTGCCCGAAAAGTCAGCATTGAAGACCTGAAACGAAAAAACGTGTAAATTCAAACCATGATTTGAAGCTTAAGTGTCAAATATCTCCTCTGGTAATAGAAGAGTGGGGTATTTGGCATTTTTTATTTTATTGTAAAATTTATCTTGTAATCTCAAAAATAACCTCTATAATAATAGTAACGAAACCGCTTTCGTAAAGAGGTGAAAAGTTGGTTACTATTTATGATATAGCAAAGAAGACGGGTTATTCTATCACAACGGTTTCTAAAGTAATAAATAACTATCAAGATGTAAGTGAAAAAACTAAAAAAGCAATACAGTTAGCTTTGGAGGAAAATGGTTATCTGCCAAATTCACATGCTAGAACATTGACGACTAAAAAGTCTTGGACTATTGGAGTTGTGTTTACTGAATCGCTAGGTGTTGGTATGACGCATCCATTTTTTAATCAAGTAATTGAGAGCTTTCGTAAACAGGTTGAATTCTCTGGATATGATTTGCTTTTTGCATCGAGAAGCATAAGCAATCAAAAAAAGAGCTATCTCGATCACTTCCGGTATAGAGGGGTAGATGGAGTGGTTATCGTCTGTTCTTCTTATAACGAGGAGCAGGTACAGGAATTAATGGAGGACTCTATCCCTAGTGTTGTTATTGATCTACAAAGTAATAAGTCAAGCGTTGTGTACTCTGATAATATTGATGGAAGTAGAATGGCAGTTAATTACTTATATTCCCTGGGACACCGCGCAATTGCACATATTTCAGGAGATGCTACTCTTTACGCAGGTGAACAAAGATTATTAGGATATAGACAAGCTATAGAATCGTTAGGACTACCGAATGAAGAGCGTTTCATTGAGAATGGTGCATACTTTTCGAGAGATGGCGGATATAAAGCTATGGAAAAGTTATTGAAATTAAACCAGCCTCCCACTGCTGTTTATGTAGCAGGTGATGAAATGGCTATTGGTGCTATCCAGGCTATAAGATCCCACGGTCTAGAGGTACCTGATGATATTTCTATTGTAGGTTTTGATGATATAGAATTAGCACAATTTATTAATCCTCCTTTGACAACAATTAAACAGAAAACAGTTTTGATAGGAATCGAAGCAGCAAACCTATTAATTAAACAAATAGACCAAAAGCAAAAAAGTATCGAAAGTTTGATGATTCCAGTCGAATTAGTAATAAGAAAATCATGTAGAAGTCTATAAGTATTTTTTTTAAGCATTTACGAAACCGCTTTCTTTATTCGAAATATTCGAATAACTATATTTTTTTAAAGCTAACGAAACCGGTTTCGTTATTTAATGTTTGGATAGGGTTAGACATCCTTTCTAATAAATTTTATAGGGGGTTATTATTTTGAAGAAACGGTTTAATTTATTTTTGGTGCTGGTGTTTATGTTAATTGTTGCTGCTGCATGTTCTTCAGATTCTAGTGCTAATTCTAATGGGGAAAAAGACGATGATGTACTTAAGGTTTGGTCATTTACGGATGAACTTAAGAAGCCAATTAAACATTTTGAAGAGAAAAATGGCGTAAAGGTTGAGTTAACCATCGTTCCTATCGCTGATTACCCAACAAAGCTTAAGCCCGTTTTAGAGAGTGGTGTCGGGGCACCTGACGTCTTTACTGGAGAAATTGCTTTCCTAAAACAGTGGACGGATCGCAATTATTGGGAGAACTTATCCGAGGAGCCGTATAACGCTGATGAGTGGGAAGAAGATTATGTGGACTATGTGTTTGATTTAGGAAAAG
The DNA here is from genome assembly GCF_050971765.1 of Halobacillus sp. A1-3. Classification (NCBI taxonomy): domain Bacteria; kingdom Bacillati; phylum Bacillota; class Bacilli; order Caryophanales; family Bacillaceae; genus Halobacillus; species Halobacillus sp. A1-3. The sequence continues at coordinate 194,008 of NZ_JBPCEO010000003.1, forward strand.
ACTCAGAGGGAAATGTGAAAGCTCTTTCTTGGCAAACAACTCCTGGCGGCATTTTCTATCGTAGAAGTATAGCTAATGAAGTATTAGGAACGGAAGACCCTGATAAAATTGGTGAAATGATGTCTAGCTGGGATGGTGTTTTTGAAGTTGGCGAAAAAATGAAAGAAAAAGGATATCGATTATTCCCGGATGAAGGAGCTATTCGCTGGTTTTCTAAAGGAGAAGAACCTGAACCATGGGTAAATGAAAATAATGAACTTGTAATGACAGATGCAAAATTAAATTATTTTGACCACGCCAAAAAACTACGTGAACAAGAATATACTGCTTTTGCTGCTGAATGGTCTCCTTCTTGGATTGAGTCTATGAATGGTCCTATTTCAATTGGTAATGACGGAGAAGAAAGTAAAGAAGGCGGAGAAAAGACCGAAGTATTCTCGTATGCTTTGCCTACATGGGGATTGCATAGTGTATTAAAAATTAATGCAGAAGACACAGCGGGAGATTGGGCTGTAACAAATGGTCCTGCTCCATATTTCTGGGGTGGAACATGGCTAGGTATATACAGTGGTTCTGATAAAAAAGATCTAGCCTGGGAATTCGTGAAAATGATGACACATGAGGAAGAATTTTTGACAGACTGGGCAAAAGAGACTGGAGATGTTCTTTCCTACTTACCAGTAACAGAAAAAATCAAAGGTGATTTCAGTGAGCCATTTTTAGACGGACAAAATAACTATAAATTTTTCTTAGAGCAAGCAGAGAAAATTGACACTGGAATTGTTACAAAATATGACCAGCAAATTGATACGATACTTGGTACACAAGTACAGGACTATGTAGACGGCAAGAAATCGAAAGAAGAAGCTATTAATGAATTTTATAACCAAGTGAAAAATGCATACCCTGAGATTAAAATACCCCAATAAACCAGACATCTCAGCATAAGACATATTGGGATAAAAGCAGTCGCTTCTATCCCAATACTCTTTTTACCCTGGAGAAAGAAGGAGTGCTATATGAAAAAACTAGATCATAAAGGATACTTTTTTATAGCCCCATTTTTTGCTATTTTCTTAGTGTTCAATATATACCCAGTGTTATTAACTTTTTATTATACTTTTACGAATTATGAGGGATATGGAACCCCACAATTTATTGGTTTTACCAATTATATTCGTATCTTAAGTGATGGTTATTTCTATGAGGCATTTTTTAACACGTGGAAAATATGGGGGTTAAATTTTGCACTGCAATTAGGCATTGCACTTTTATTAGCTGCTTTGTTCTCAGATCTCCGCTTTAAAATAAAGGGTCTTGGATTCTTTCGAGCAATATTTTATTTGCCGAATTTAATTACAATCAGTTCGGTAGCGATTTTATTTAGTATCATGCTGGATTGGCGTCATGGATCCATTAATATGTTCTTGCAGCAAATCGGTCTTATCTCAGAGCCAATTAACTGGCTGAATCAACCGGTTACTGCCCAAATCTCTGTGGCGTTAATTCTTACGTGGATGTGGTTTGGTTACACCTTCATTGTGCTAATGGCAGGTGTCTCTGGTATTCCAGGAGAGTTGTATGAAGCAGCTTTAATTGATGGAGCTAATCGTTGGCAAACGTTTTTACATATAACACTACCTTTGCTTAAGCCTATTATGCTATATGTCATGATCACGTCACTTATTGGCGGCTTGCAATTATTTGACCTTCCTATGTTAATTACGGATGGGCTCGGAGCACCTGAAGGTTCACTGAATACAATGGTTCTGTATTTATACAACCAAGCGTTCCGATATAATAACTATGGTTATGCAGCAACAATTGCTTATGCACTGTTCCTTATTACCGTAATTTTCTCAGCCATCACCTTTAAGTCAATGTATCGTAAAAGCGTAAAAGAGTAGGAGAGGTGAGCCATGAATAAAAAGAAATATACGAAACTAGTAATCTATGCTTCTTTGCTTTTATTAGCTTTAGTAAGCGCCCTGCCTTTTTATATGATGATCATAAACTCTACCAGGGATACCAAAGAGATTTTGGCTGGTTTTTCCTTTTTGCCAGGCAGCTCTTTACTTGAAAACTATCGAATAATGATGGATTACGTAAACATATGGAATGGTTTTAAAAACAGTTTAATCGTATCCATTTCAGTTACTGTCCTGAGCGGATATTTCTCTGCTTTAACGGCTTTTGGATTTGCTGTTTATAATTTTAAAGGTAAGAATGCTTTATTTATTTTTATGCTTCTAATGATGATGGTTCCAGGGCAACTGGGGTTAATCGGATTCTATGAACTTAGTAAATTTCTGGGAATACTCGATACATTTGTTCCTTTGATTGTACCTGCTATTGCGAGCCCATTCGTCGTATTTTTCTTAAGGCAGTACCTAGCCACGACTTTACATCCTACTCTGTTAGAAGCAGCTAGAATGGACGGGGCAAGTGAATTAAAAATATTTCACATAATCGCATTACCTATTATGATGCCAGCGGTAGCCACCATGTCGATTTTTACCTTTATAGGTTCATGGAATAACTATATCGTGCCGTTAGTTGTCCTGTTCTCTCCTGAGAAGTTTACGATACCAGTGTTAATGGGCTTCTTAAAAGGTTCTCAGGTAGCTCAAAATTTAGGGTCAATGTATGTAGGAATTGCAATCTCAGTTGTTCCAATTATGATCGCGTTCTTGTTCTTCTCTAAATATATCATAAGCAGTATTTCTGCTGGATCAGTAAAAGAATAATAAAAAAGAGGTGCATGAGATGAAACAGTTTTCAAAGGATTTTATTTTTGGAACGGCTACTTCCTCCTATCAAATTGAGGGGGCTGCAAACGAAGCAGGAAGAACTCCATCTATTTGGGATGAATTTTCCAAGATACCAGGAAAGGTATGGAATGGAGATACAGGGGATATAGCTTGCGACCATTATCACCGATTTGAAGAAGATATTGAAATTATTAAAGCGTTAGGTGTGGACTCCTATCGGTTTTCCATTGCTTGGCCTAGAATTTTTCCTTATGAAGGACAGTACAACCCAGAGGGGATGGAATTTTATAAAAAGCTAGCTGCGAAGCTGAATGAAGCAGGTATTAAACCATTTGTCACTCTCTATCATTGGGATATGCCAAAATGGGCGCACGACAAAGGTGGATGGGTCAATAGAGATTCAGTACAGTGGTTTTTAGAGTATGCAGAAAAATGTTTTGAAGAATTAGATGGCCTTGTATCGATGTGGATTACTCATAATGAACCATGGTGTGCAGCACTTCTAGGGTATTATGAAGGGGTACATGCGCCTGGACATAAAGACTTAGAAGAAGCAGCGAAGGTGTCTCATCATTTACTTTTATCACACGGGAAAGCTGTAAAATTATATAAAAACAAGCTTGAACTAGATAAACCAATAGGGATAACATTGAATCTCTCTCCTGTGTACCCAGCAAGTGATTCAGTGGAAGATCTACTGGCAGCAAACAACTTTGACGGTTATCTGAATCGTTGGTTTTTGAACCCGATCTTTAAGGGCAGCTATCCTTCAGACATGATGAATCTTTATTCGAAACAAATAAAAAGCTTTGATTATATCCAACAAGGAGATTTACTAGATATCTCTACACCTTGTGATTTCTTTGGTATAAATTTTTACAATCGAGCTTTAATTCGTTATTCTTCAGAGTCTACTCTTCTATTCGAACCAGGAGAATCAGATTATCCGAAGACAGGCATGGGATGGGATGTCTCCCCTAATGAATTTAAGGAACTAATCCATACATTGAGAAGAGATTATACTGATTTACCGATTTATATTACAGAGAATGGTGCATCTTATGAGGATGTCCTTGAAGAAGATGGTTCTGTTCACGACTCAGAAAGAAAAGATTACATGGAACAACATTTAGAAGCAATTGCAGTCTTAAACGAAGAAGGCATGAACATTCGAGGCTATTATTTGTGGTCTTTACTTGATAACTTTGAGTGGGCATTCGGGTATAATAAACGTTTTGGCATCACGTATGTAGATTTTACGACTCAGAAGCGATACATGAAGGATAGCGCCAAAAGGTATGCGGAGATTGTGCATTGCAGACAACTGTAAGCTTTAAAGAACAGTCATCCCAAGAGATTAGTAAGAAGCCTACTAGAGAGCGTTTTTTAGAATATTCCATAATTAATAGAAAGGGAAAGAAAAAGAGCTTACCAGTTAGAATCGTCCAAAAAATGGATATTCTTATGGAGAAAAGGGAAGAGGTTTATAGGAGGCGTTAATTCTTATGAAGAAGCAACCTTTTTGGATGACCGTTTTCACTCTGTGCATGACGGTAGTCTGCTTATTCCTCTTTTCTCTTCTTTCCCCTTCAAAAACAGAACAAGTAACGAGTGAACAAACCGAACCAAGCAAACCAACCCAAGAAAAGTCCTCACCGCAGCAGGAAGTAGAACAAATGGGAGAAGACATTACCATTCAATATGATGGAGATGCCTATCCCGTGGATCAGCTTCCAGATGTTTCTGAGCAAGTGCTTCAGTATGAACAAGAAATTGAGAAGCATGCAGAGAAGTATGGTGTGGAACCCTATTCGAATGTCATCCTTGCACTTATGATGCAAGAGTCCAAGGGGGAAGGTGCAGATCCTATGCAGGCCTCTGAATCGTTGTGCGGGGAGGTAGGCTGTATTGAAGACCCTGATAAATCTGTAAAGCAAGGTGTCCGTTATTTTTCGAACGTATTGGAGAAGGCTGGGAACGATGTGAAACTTGCTTTGCAGTCGTATAATTTCGGAGATGGGTTTATTCAGTATGTTAAGGAAAATGGAGGAAAATACTCCAAAGATTTAGCCATTCAGTACTCAAAGAAAATGTTTGAGAAATTGCAAGGCTCAGGAAATTTTAGCTGTCGGTCTCCTGAAGAAGCTGAGCTTTCAGCCTGTTATGGGGATTTTGATTATGTAGGTGAAATTTTAAAATACTTTCGAGAAAGTTAAAAAGTTGACCTCTTAAAGCGGAGGTCAACTTTTTTAGATAGGTTAGGGATTTAACGGCTGGCCAAGAACGGCAACATATTGATTCTCAATGAATGACTTGAAGCGCTCGCCATCCCATTGTAGAGGTGTCTGGACGAGGCCAAGACCGTCAGCACTATATCGGCCGATAATCCTCTGCAGCGCATATAATTCATATATTCCATCTCCATTAAAATCAATTGGGTAAAGCTGGTTCAACCCTAAGACAGAGCCTTCTAACGATGAGATTAATGTTCCGTCTGGGTTATAGATTTCAGCTAAGTAATCATCTCCGCGGTTACTCAAGTCAATAGTGAACGTCAAACCGAGTGTCTGGTTCGTCACTTTTACACGGTATTGATCTTGATAAATGACTGAGTAGACGTAAAGATCGTCGAACCTTTCATAGTCGAACAAAACAGCAGGTTGATTGTTCAAGAAAGAATAGACATAAAAATACCCGAACCCGCCGCTACCTCCTGAATCCATCCGGATATAAATATCATTAACTTTATTACCTGTAAAATCCCCAAGGAATAAACTTGGCTGATAGCCTTCATTCGTTTTCAGGGGGACCGAATAAAACAGCTGTGTCTTCCCATCCTGGATGACTAGTGTGATGTCTGTAGTATAAGGGCTATCTGGAGATCTTTGACCTACAAGATAAACATAATCTGGAACGTAATCTCCATTCACATCTCCCTGGGCATAAGAGAGAATATAAGAATTCCCTGAGGGTTGGGTTTGCCTTTGGTAAAAGGAGTCATAATACATCATCGCCACCATCCTTGATAAGGTGTTAGCTTATTTTATGCTTAGTTTTAAAAAATGATGGCATAAAAAAAGAGAGCTTATAGCCCTCTTTCAAACTTTATAAACGGCTGAACCCTTCCTGTTGGAGGAAATTAGCTGCTTCTTCATAGGAATTGAATGTTCCTTCTAATTGTTCGTCCGCGTACACATTGTAACCGTCTTCTTCTCTCATGAGCACAAGAGCTTGATCATTCTCATTTAACCATTCTTCCATGACAGGATCTTTCTCGGCAGGGGAGAGAGATAAGGACTCAATAGAATCTCTAATGAGCTCTCGAAGTTCATCCGCATCAAAGTCCTTAATGCTTACCATTCCTTTACTGTCAGTTGGATAGTCTTCCATTTGTCCTGCATAAACGAAGCCATTGCCATTCGGGTGTAAACGGTAGACGACGATTTTTTTATCATATAAGCTTTCTTCATAGTGGAAGTTCACTCGTCCCAATGAAATCTCTTTCTTTTCTAATTCCTCGAACTCTTCAATAACGGATAATTTTTCTTCAAACGATAACATAGGAACCTCCTAGTCTTCTTTTCATCATTTTAGTATAGCACAAGACTGTTTCTGTATGAAAAGAATTCATTGCTAATTATCAGTAGATGTTGTATAGTTTAAGAGCGATGAGCTGTTTGTGTAAGACGAAGTATAAGCTTAAAAGCTAAACGACGAATGTGGTCGTCGGTACATTCGCGACAAAAATCGAAAGCCTTCCCTTTGATTAGGGAAGGCTTTTTTATGCAGTCGTCCATTTTTATTTAATCTTTCCAAAACTCATATGTTCATGACGTCCACGGATAATTTGATAGATCCCATACAAAATTAAGCCTAAAGCGACTACCCCTAGAAGCCATTGACCATAAGGTGTTTGGGCCAGTTCAGAAAGAGCTCCATCAAGTCCTTTAGCTTGATCGGGATTAGCGGACATGGCCGTTTGTACAAAGAAAAATCCGATAAGTCCTAAAACTACGCCTCGTGAAATCAATCCCATTTTTCCGGACTTTCGAGCAACTTTTTGTTCATGACGATCCATTTGACCCGTTTTAAATTGCTTCATGAACCTTTCGCTCCATCCAGAGTAAAGTTCATATAATCCATAACCGATAATAATGATACCAATCGCACCTACAACCCATTGCCCAAAAGGCTGGGATAATAACTTAGCCGATAGTGTCTGTTCTGAATTGCCACTACTGCTTCCGGCTTTCATTGCTATTTTGATGGCATTTAAAGCAAGAGCTCCATAAATAACACCACTGACGGCATAGCCAATCCGTGATATGGCTCCCTTATTTTGCGGATTTTTGATGGCTTTTATAAAGTCCCAAATAACATAACCAATTAAACCAATTCCTATTAACCATAGAAGGATTTCTCCAAACTGAACTCCCGCTAAGGTACGGAGCATTCCGCTGGTTCCCGTTGTTTTTCCCCCTACACCGATAGCTGCCATGAAGGCCAGTACGCCGACGAGGCCATACACGGCTCCCTTCGCCATGTAACCAAACCTGCCAAACCGTCGAATCCAGGGTTTGATTTCTTCTTTTGTTTGTTGAGCTTGCGCGCTCGTTGTCATTGATGAACTCATGACTCCTCACCCATTTCGTTAGAATGTTTATTCACGATTACATTTCCCGAAGTAAGGTTAAAAGAAACAATTTGTTAAAAATTGGTTGAATAGTGCCGGGAAAGGCATCTAAATGGTATAGTATTCTTGGAAAGAGGGGATGTTCATGTATTTGACTATAAAAGAGACGGCAGAGTATTTGGACCTGCCTGAAGAGTACATCATTCGTCTGGTTAGGCAGGGGAAGATTCGTACTCTTCATGACGGGGAGCATTACTTGATTAACAGAGAACAATTCAGCACTCATTTTGAGCAAATAGAAAAATATCGTGCGATGATTCAGGACTATTTAAATGAACCGATACCTGAAGATCCTTATGTCAAAGATGAAGATTGAAAAAAGCAGAGCATTTGCTCTGCTTTTGGTTATTTCACTTCATTATTCTTTTACTGCTATAGCTTCAATTTCAACTAATGCACCCTTAGGCAGTTTACTAACCTCAACAGCTGCTCTTGCTGGATAAGGCTCGCTTAAATAGCTGGCGTATATATCGTTAACAACTGAAAAATCATCCATCGAAGCTAAGTAAATATTGGCTTTGGCGATGTTTCTATAACTCAGACCGGCTTCTTCGAGAATCGCTCCGAGGTTTCTCATAACCTGGTGAGTTTGATTACTAACATCATCGGATACAAATTCCATGGTTTTCGGGTCTAATGGTATTTGACCTGAAATAAATAGCAGGTTTCCGAGATCTGCAGCTTGAGAATACGGACCGATAGCTGCAGGGGCTTGATCTGTAGAGATGGCTTTAAACATAAGTTTTCACTCCTGTTATGTAAGATTGAATCTATCCTAACATGAAGTTACATTACAGGGAAATCGTAACCTGGTTCGCAAATTGTTCCATTGTTATCCAATTGTAACGTTAACGAGATGGACAGGAGGGTAAAATCATAGTGGGTATAGGATCATGTTTCTACAATATGAACGGAGGGTTTTAACTTACATGAGTGAAAAAGAGAAACTGGAAGAGAAGATTGAAGTTTTGCGCTTAAGGATGTATGAGATATATGATCAGAATCTATCAGAGGAAGACCTGCTGCAAGTATCAAGGGATTTAGATGAACTGTTAAATAAGCTGAGGAGACATACAAGAGGATGCTATTCAAAAAGATAAAGTTATACATAGAAGCTGATTTTCTATGTCAATAAAACTAGAGTGTTGTTGTATTGTGAAACGTATGATAAGTTTGAACTAATGCCACCCGAACGTTAATAACGACTGCGGGAACTTAACCATTTCCACGGGATGGCAGGTTAAACCTCTACATTACGTAGAGGTTTTTTTATTATTGGTGAAGCAATGAATTTTCCGTAAATCGAAGCCACTAATACTTCTAATCCTATCTGTTTTATCATCTTACGAGTGTTCTACCTTTAGTTTGTTGATTGAGCGATCCATTAATGCCTCCCGAAGTTTACATTCTTGTAGTGTAAAAGATAAAGCCTAGTCTGGAATTATTTTATGGAGTTGTAACCTTTTAACTTATCTAACGCAGATAAAATAACAGCGATTTGAGGAGGGAACGCCATTTTGAAAAAAAATGCTTGGATTTTGCTGATGGTGGCTTTACTCGCAAGCTGTGGAACCAAACCTGACTTTGAAGGTGCGATAATCGAAGTGAAGGAAAATAGCATCGTAGTTGGAGAGGATACAGTCGATCCTGAAGCAAGCTACCCGACATATGAAGTGATCATCAATGAGAATACAGAGATTAACGAACCTATTGATCCGCTATCAAATGAAAAGGTCCAAGTTTGGGTTTCAGGAGAAGGAATCGAAGTAGATGGAAAAGTGGCAAAAAAGATAATAGTTGACCAAAACCAGTGAGGCTTTTCTTGCTGGTTTTTTATTTTGTTTAATGAAAACGGTTCATTTCTTAGAAAAAAAAGATAAAAATATAAATTTTCTGATATTGGGTTGCTATTCGACAAATCTCTCGCTAGAATACTCTTTACATTTAATTATGAAGGGAGGCTCAGCGATGATCACGTTTATCGCATCTATTGTTTTACTCATCGTCGGATATTTGGTTTATGCAAAGGTGGTCGAGCGAATTTTTGGAATTAATGATCAGCAAAAGACCCCTGCTTACACCAATCACGACGGTTTTGATTACTCACCAATGAGCTGGTGGAAAGCGAGTCTGATCCAGCTTTTGAATATAGCAGGACTTGGTCCAATTTTCGGTGCGGTGCTCGGGGCACTATATGGACCCGTAGCGTTTATCTGGATTGTCGTAGGAACGATCTTTGCAGGCGCGGTCCACGATTATTTTTCTGGAATGCTATCATTACGTCATAAAGGTGCCCAATACCCGAGCCTTGTGGGTAAATACTTAGGAAGACCCGTACAAGCGCTTATCAACTTATTATCAATTGGGCTTATGATCCTCGTCGCTGCAGCCTTCACCGCAGGCCCGGCGCAATTATTGTCACAAGTGACTCCGCTTGGATTTATGACATCTATTATCTTAATTTTTGCTTACTTTCTGATCGCTACTTTATTGCCGATCAATAAAATTATCGGGAAGGTTTATCCGATCTTCGGTGCTATCCTTATCTTTATGGCGGTTTCTATCGGTGTCGGCCTATTCTTTTTCGACAACCCGATTCCTAATTTGACTTTGCAAAACTTGCATCCGCAAGAGTTGCCAGTTTGGCCGATGCTTATGGTTACCGTATCTTGTGGAGCGATTTCAGGTTTCCATAGTACCCAAAGTCCAATCCTTGCTCGTACGCTGAAAAAAGAGAGCGAGGGGCGAAAAGTCTTCTACGGTGCGATGGTGGCAGAAGGAATTATCGCAATGATCTGGGCAGCTGCTGGCATGACTTTCTTTGGCAGTACCGGAGGATTGCAAGCAGCGCTTGATGCAGGTGGTCCTGCAGGTGTCGTCAACGAAATCAGCAGTACAACTCTCGGAACATTAGGCGGCATCCTGGCTGTACTTGGGGTGATCATCTTGCCTATCACAACCGGGGATACAGCTCTTCGTTCATCGCGGATGATGCTTGTAGATTTATTCCGTCAGTTAAGTAAGAAAGACTTTAACGGCAAATGGTCACCAATCTTCTTTGCGATTCCTGTGGCTGTCCCTACTTTCTTGCTTACTCAGATGGATTACAGCTTCCTCTGGAGATATGTAGGCTGGTCCAACCAGGTTGTCGCTACGGTGATGCTTTGGACGGGGGCTATGTACTTACTCAAAAATAGTAAATTCCACTGGATCTGCAGTGTACCCGCTCTGTTTATGACAGCTGTCGTCAGCTCTTATATTTTCTATGCACCCGAAGGGTTTGGATTATCTTATTCTACTTCCATGGTGATAGGATCAGTCATTTGGCTTGCTGTTGTAACTTGGTTCGTCTGGCAAATTATCAAACAGAAAAACATCCGAGAAGAAGAAGTGGTTACAACTAAAGCAGGATAAAGGTATATCATGTGCAACACTCCAATGTAATTAGGCATTGGAGTGTTTTTTGTGATCTTCTTTTTATAGAAGGGTAGTGGAAGACTCAATTGATAAATTCGTTTTGTTGGTTTCCTTTATCATAACTAGAGCTTGGAGGTTCGGGAAATAAGCGCGCTTTCCGTGGGCATGCGCTGAGCCTCCTCGAGCCAATGCTCTCCAGTGTCTCACCTGTCATGCTGGATGTTCCAACAGGGTCTAGCCATTTCCCAACCTCCTTCCTTTTGTTTGGAATAACGGAAATGCCTCAAAAGGTAGAAAACATCAAATCTCCATATAGTAGGTACACTGGAGAAATCAAGAGATTAATTACTTCAATTTGCAGGGCCTTTCTAATGATAGAAATTAATCCCGCCGTTTGATATAAAGTTCGTCTGACTCAGGATCCCTTTTGCTCCTATTGGATGGGACCGTAACCTTGTTAACAGCTAGGTGTGCGGGAAAACGACGAGACTCCCGCGGGAGATGGAGCTGGGCGAGACACCACAAGGAGCGTAGTGACTGAGGTGGCTTGCCAGTTCCCCCGCAGGAAAGCGAGTTGTTTATTTGGGAGATAAGAAAATAGCTTCGCCGAGAATCAATCAAGTCGTCGATAGTGATTCCATACAAATCGCCGGAGACTATTCCGAAGAGGATGCCAAAAAGTTTATTAATGTGATCAATCAGTAGATGAAAATGAGAAAAGAGTTGAAGGTCACGTGTGTGATCTCCAACTCTTTTTTATTCTTGTCTCTGCAAAGGGAGCGTACAACAGCGGAAAGCTCCTCCTGATTTGATAATTTCAGAAAAGTCTACAGAAATCACGGTATAGCCGTGAGACTCTAACTCGCTGTTTAGCCTTTCGTTTTGGGATAGACTTATGATTTTTTTGTTGCCAATCGAAAGAACGTTAGGACCCATATGGAATTTTTCATCTTCTGTAACGTTGATGATATGAAATTGAGATTTAATTTTACTCAAATCTGACGAAGTAAAAGCTGGTGGATAAAGCAGAGCTGTATCATCACTAATAATATTAAACACGCAATCAAGGTGAAGTATGTCTTCTGTCAGAGATAAGGGTTCAATCTTATAGGATGGAAGCAGGGATTGCAGTTCTTCGATAGCGCTAAACGAAGTCCGACCACTTTTTCCAACCCAAATGGTTTTGCCATCGATAACAACGTCGCCGCCTTCAATGGAATCTGAAAACCCTTCTTGAAAAGGTAAGCCGTATTTCTGAAGCCAGGATTTAAGAATTTCGGTTTCACTTTGACGTACTTCTTCGCCCATGGATGCTATAAAAAGCTGATCGTGAATCGTAAAAGCAATGTCTCTTGTAAAGACTTGTTCGGGTAAATCCGGTTCTGTGGGAAGTTCGCAGACATCTACTTGGTGTTCCTTTAAAGTGTTCACAAATGTCTCATGTTGATTTAACGCGAGAGGAATATCAATATTGGTTTCTTCGTAGTGTTTTTGTGTTTCATTAATCACTTCGTTAATTTTCATGAATGCTGGCTTTACTACAATCACTCGTTTGAGAGCCGAGTATTCCGTCTCGCAATGAATGCTGTTCTCTGCGGCTATCCCTTTCATTTCAACACCCTCCATCTTACAGTTAATGCATAAATTCCCCATAGTTATAATCGTAAAACACTTCTGATTTAGAAATCCTAGTTTTCCGGTTTGTTGTACATTTTATACGAAAAAGCCGAGTCCAGGATGGAGGACTCGGTTGCGTGTTTATTTTAAGTTTTTCTTAATGTATTGAATGATTTTTCTTAGTTCTTTAGGGTGTGGGCGACCAAAAGGATTAGTCTGCCTTTGCTGATAAAGAAGCCTTCCATTCTCATCTGTTAAAAAGTATGCTGGTTCTCCGTGAGTTCCGTGATCTTCATAAGGGCTGCTTTCATCGTGATAATGGACACCATACTCTTTTAGAAAGGATAAATTGTGGTCTGCCAGCACCTGGAAAGTAAAGTCGTGCTCATTAACCATTTTTTTCAGGCTGTCTAAATGGTCTGTCGATATCGTTGTTATTTTAATTTGTTTATCTTCAAAATACCCTTTGCTTTCTTGGAGTTCTTTCAATTCTTCCATACATGCAGGGCACCAGGAGCCTCTGAAATAAATAAGCAAGTGCCAATAGCCTCCATTGTCTTTTCTAAAGTCTTCAAACGAATATTCAGTATCTGAAGTAGTAGGTAAAGTAAAATCAGCGACTTTCTCACCTAATTTATATTCGTTCATAAATATCCTCCTATCTTTATACTTATTATTTTCTTTACCCTGTTTTCCAATGATTTACACTACTTAGATCGGGGTAAGGAAATGGGAAAGGAGGAGTAATATGAGCCAAATAAAAGCGCTATTTCTAAATGCATCATTAAAAAATTCAGAGGAACAATCGAATACAGAGGCTTTGTGGAAAGAGGTTGGTGAAATCTACGACCAAGAAGGGATTGCCCACGAAAGTGTTCGATTAGCGGATTACTATATTCCTTATGGGATCGACAAGGATTTAGGTGACGGAGACGAATTTCCGCAGATTCTTGAAAAACTAAAAGGTGCAGATATTGTGATAATAGGTACACCCGTCTGGTCAGGGGAGAAAAGCAGTATTGCAACGAAAGCTCTTGAAAGGATTTACGGCAGCGCTAGTGAAACGAATGAAAAAGGACAATCGGTTTTCTATAACAAAGTAGCTGGCGCGGTCATTACGGGAAATGAAGATGGTGCTAAAAATGCGGCACAATCAATTCTTTATCGCATGTCTCATATGGGATTCGTCATCCCCCCTAATGTAGATGCCTACTGGGTAGGGGAAGCAGGACCAGGTCCTTCGTACATCGAGGCAAATGGCATTGAAAATGATTTTACGAAGAGTCATGTTGAAATGTTAGCTTACAATACAATGCATTTAGCCAAAATCTTCAAGGAACAGCCTATCCCGGCCGTTGGAAATACACAGTAGAAGACTATAACAAAAAGCCTGCCCATAAAAAAAGGCAGGCTTTTTGTTAGGAAGTCATGCGTTGGTGTTTCCACATCATATACCGGTAACGGATCGTGCACCCGATGCAGAAACCTAGAAGGGCGACACCTGCAGCGGTAACAACCATGGCACTAAAGATGTACCCGAGAATAGTAAAGTTAAAATAAAAGAAAGCGATCGCCAGCCCAATGCAGATCGTGGCAATCCACTGATTAAAGATCTGCTGGTCACGATCCTCTGGAATATATTGATTTGCTGGTTTAGTTAAGAAGTTCTTACTGATTAAAATGATTGGGTTTTGTTTCGTAATCAACGTGTAGACCCCAATAATAAAGGGGAAGAATAGGATCGCATGATGAATAAAGATTCCTAGTAAGACCGTCACCACAATAAATAATTGATTAGTTTGAACGAGAGGTTTTGGAATACTCATTTCGTTCACCTTCCTTTAAGACCTATTATACACAGTGTATTAGTCGGAATAAAGAAAAGTGAACAAATTGCGGAAGAGGATCGAACTTCTACATTAAAAACTATCAATTTTGTAAAAATCTATCGTGTTTTTATACAACTGATTATATATATTCTCAGCCGGCAGTCCTTTCAACTCACTAATTTTTTCTACCGAATCATGAATCATTTTAGGATGTGTAATCTTTCCTTTAAAGGGGCCCTCAAATGGCCAGGGGCCATCCGTTTCCACCATCAACTGGTCTAAAGGATAATTTCTGATCAGGGATTGAACTTCTTTTTCATAGACACAATCTGGAGTGATGGAGATAAAATAACCATTCTCTTTCATTCGATCAATGGTAGTAGCGGAGCCTTTAAACCAGTGGAAGTGTGCACGCGTCATCTCGTGCTTTTCTAATAAGTCACAGACGAGATCGGCATCTTCGTAGATGGCATGAAGGACTACCGGCTTATCCAATTCCTTAGCTAAAAGCAGGAAATGCTCCAGCAGCTCAACATATAGGGAGAGAATTACGCCTGGGTTTTTCTTTCGAGTATAATAAGGCAGCCCGACTTCTCCGATCGCAACCATGTGATTAGCGTACCGATGAATGAGGTCCGTTATTTGCTCTATTTCTTGATTTGTCGGAAGGCTTTGTTCCGGATGAAACCCTAGTGCTGGTTTGATTCTTTGATCTTCCATAGACCAAGTCAAGGTCCTTAAGCAAGAGTGCAAGTCATTGGAAACAGCAATAAGTTGGGTGATGGAGTATAGATCGAGTTCAGATAGCATCTGATCTCTGAACGATTCCTCATACATATCAAGGTGGATGTGTGTATCTATGATAGGCTTCATACGAGGACCTGCAATTCTTGAAAGATTTCCTTTTTCCATTCTAAGAATTCATTCGTTAATAGTATGGACTGCTCTCGAGGGCGAGAAAAAGGAACTTCAACCTCTTTGACTACTCGTGCTGGCCGATCAGATAAAACGATGATCCGGTCTGATAAAAAAAGTGCTTCTTCAATATTGTGTGTTACAAATAAAATAGATTTCTGATTTTCCTCCCAAACCGATAAGAGCCATTCCTGCATTTCGATCCTCGTAAATTCGTCCAGAGCCGAGAAAGGTTCATCAAGACAAATGAGAGACTGAGGGCTTAATAAACTTCGAATGAAAGAAGCACGTTGCTTCATCCCTCCAGATAACTGATTTGGGTAAGAGTGCTCAACCCCGCTCAACCCCGCTTTATCAATCATTTCTAAAGCAGCTTTACGGTTGGTTTCTCCTTTTATTTCACCACCAAGAACGACATTGTTGAGTAAGGTTCGCCAGGGAAAAAGCGCTGGACTTTGCGGCATGTAGCTGATGAAGCCTTTTTTCCCTGTAATTTCTTCTCCATCTAAAAAGATTTTTCCATGGTCAGGCTGAAACAATCCACCAATCAGGTGAAAGAGCGTACTTTTTCCACTGCCGGAAGGTCCAAGAATCGAGACGAACTCGCCTTCTTCCACTTGAAGCGAAAGATTTTGGATGACGGATTGTCTGTCAAATGACTTGAACAACTCTTCAATCATTAATTTACTCATAGGATTCTCCAGCTCCTTTTCTTTGCCATTTCGTCAACTGTCTTTCTATGAAATTGATAAGAAAAAAGAAGAGCAGGCTTAGGATCATAATCAAAAAGATGGCCACAAACACTCGATCCGTTCGGAATGAGGAGGAGGCTAACGTCATATACACTCCGATTCCTCTATTGGCACCTAGCCATTCTGAAATGACAGCCCCCATGACACTGTATGTGGCTGAAATTTTTAAACCAGAAAATATCGATGGCTGGGCATGAGGCCATTCAAGTTTACGAAAAATCTGTCCTTGTGTTGCACCCGCCATTTGCATGTAGTGTTTCAATTCAGGCGTCGTCTGCTTTAATCCATCCATTGCAGAAACGGCGATAGGGAAAAAGCAGACGAGAACGATGACGATCAGTTTAGGTAAAGCTCCAAAACCGAACCAAATCACTAACAAAGGTGCGAGTACAATAATCGGGATGTTTTGGGACAAAATGAGAAGCGGGTAAACGGCATCTCTCACAGCAGGGATTAGATGAAGAGTAATCGCGACGATCAGGCCCACGCTTACACCTATCAAGAAGCCAGTGATTGTCAATTGAATCGTTGACAGAAGATGATGAGAATAACTATTCCAGCCAGCTATTCCTTCTTGGGCAATCATTGATGGGGCAGGTAATAACCATTCAGGCACGTCAAAAGCCCGGCTGCTTCCTTCCCATAAAATGAGCAAAAGGATGAGGACCGAAGCTGGTCTCCATCCTTTTTTGAATACGCGTCTCATGACCGGTACTTCTCCGTCAATTGATCCATCGATGCTCCCTGAGGTTGATAGAAAATCTTAATTTGAGAGATGACGTTTTTACATCCACGCTCCACCATGGCTTCATTGATCTTTTCTATCAGGGGAAGGATCTCAGTAAGGTCACCTTCGATCGTTGTTTCCAAAGGATGGACCTCGTATTTCAAACCTGAAGCATCAATGATGGAGATCGCATGATCCACATAAGGAATGACATCTTCTCCACCTTTTGTCTTTGGTAAAATTTGGATGCTCACAAGAGAATTCGCCATCATTCTTCCTCCTCATCCGGTAAGAATTCGTTCGTAAATGCTTTTTCCGCTTCTAGTTTTTTATCTAGTAAATCGTGACTGTACATCCACGCCGCATAGTTTTCCCATACTTCT
Source organism: Halobacillus sp. A1-3 (assembly GCF_050971765.1). Lineage (NCBI taxonomy): Bacteria > Bacillati > Bacillota > Bacilli > Caryophanales > Bacillaceae > Halobacillus > Halobacillus sp. A1-3. The sequence continues at coordinate 211,112 of NZ_JBPCEO010000003.1, forward strand.
AAGTCTTGGATTCCCCATTGCTTAGCATCGTCCTGGTATTTAGGGGACAGCCATTTTTGACTCGCTTTCACAAGTTCGGGGTCAAGGTCTGGAACGGCCTCTATAAGGATATCGGCAGCTTTTTCAGGTTGATCGATCGCATACTCATACCCTTTAGAAACGGCTGCCATGAATGCTTCCACCGTTTCAGGATCATTATTTATTGTTTTCTCATTTGCTGTCAAAACAGGTGTGTAATAATCAAGTTTATCCGAGTAGTCGGTTAAGTACTGCATATTCAGTTCTTCTCCGCGAAGTTCGGCTTCGACACCAGTCCATCCATAATAAATCCAGGCAAAATCAATGTCACGTTCGACAGCGGTAAAGAAATCAGAGTTCCCCATATTAACAATTTCGACTTCTTCCACATTTGCATTTTCCTTCTGCATCAAAGAAGAAAGAACAGCTTTCTCAACTGGAGCACCCCAGCCACCATACGTTTTCCCTTCGTAATCAGCTGGAGAGGTGATGTTCTTTTCCTTTGGTGAAGCGAAACCTGAAGTATTATGCTGAATAATCGCTCCGATAGAGACGATCGGAATTCCTTGCACTCGCGCTTCCGTCAGAGTCTCCTGGGCACTGATTCCGAAGTCGGCTTTTCCTGAAGCGACAAGCTGGTCTGCGCCCGCTTCTCCTGGTAACATAATTTCAACATTTAGCCCTTCTTTTTCGAAGTAGCCTTCTGCTTTTGCGACATATAAGCCTGTATGATTGGTATTCGGCGTCCAATCCAGTACAAGCTTGATATCTTTAGTTTCTTTCTGTTCACTGCTTGATTCTGAACTTGCTTCATTGTCGCTAGAACATGCGCCAAGCAGAATAACAAGCAATACAAGCATGAATAACTTTTTCATAAGATTCCCTCCATTTGAGTTCATCACTACTGGTCAAAAGGGAGAACCTATGAATATGGAATAGGGCATATAAAAAGCACCCTGTACCATACCCAGGGTGCATATCTATAACGATAATGAACTCGTTTCAGATGTTCCCTACGCTGGTATAAACCAGATCAGGTTCTAAGGGTCAGTATCAAAAAGGATACAATCTCAACCAGCTACACTGGTCCCCCTACATTAAACCTATGAAGTTGATGAACAAGTAGATTATAGTTTCACTTTGCCACAGTTTCATAGATTAATCAAGCACTATTAAAAGCTTATTCCTAGTATTTCAATAGGTTTTATGTGTTAGAATAGAAGAAACATCTGCGAAAAGGAGTCGGATCAATGAGCAAAATTTATGTACTTCACGAGAATGACGAATGGACCGGCCATTTGACTGAGCGATTAGAGGAGCTTGAACTGCCTTATGAGCTATGGCATCTGGATGAAGGAACGCTTGATTTAACGAGTGAACCTCCGGAAGGGGTCTTTTACAATCGAATAAGTGCTTCTTCACATACCCGGGATCATCGTTTTGCCCCTGAATTTACAGAGGCCGTCATAGCATGGCTTGAACGCCATGGAAGAACGGTGATTAACGGCAGTCGTGCGCTAAGGCTGGAAGTAAGTAAAGTAAATCAATATATGGCTTTGAATCAATCTGGAATTCAAACACCAAAAACCATCACAGCTGTTGGTAGAAATAATATTTTGAAAGCAGCAGACCAATTGAATTTGGATTCGTTTATAACAAAGCATAACCGCGCTGGAAAAGGGCAGGGGGTGCAATTGTTTCACTCGAAGAATGCCCTGAAGGAATATTTGGAAGGTCCGTCGTTCGAAGAGCCTGTTGATGGTATTACTTTGCTACAGCAGTATATTGAGGCGCCGGAACCTTTTATCATCCGTCATGAATTTGTCGGAGGGAAATTCGTTTACGGAGTGAAAGTTGATACATCTGAAGGCTTTGAATTATGCCCGGCAGATGCTTGCACAATAGAAGATCTCTACTGCCCGACCGATAGTGAAGCTGAAGAACCTAAGGCAAAGTTTGAAATCCTTGAAAACTATCGTCCAGAAATCATCGATCAATATGAAGCATTTTTGAAAGAAAATAACATCGATGTTGCCGCTATCGAAGCAATTCAGGATAAGGATGGAAACCTTTATTCTTATGATGTGAACACAAACACCAATTATAATTCAGACGCTGAAGCAAAAGCTGGAGTTTATGGAATGCTTGAGCTTGCGAAATATTTAGGAGAACAATTGAATCACGTTCATGCTTAATGGAAAACCTTTGTTAAATCTAAGTGTTGAAACGTCCTTCATTTCGCAAGCCTCCTGGTTCTGAAGAATTAGATTTCTTGGGCCCGTTACTCAATAAGGGAGATGAACAGGCTCCATTCAACACCAGCACGATTATTCAGTATCTAGTAGGGTTTAATAAAACGGAAGTAAGGGATTTCTATCAATCAGAGTTACCTGCAAATGAAAGTGAAAAAGTCTATCAAAAGGTTTTTGCAAGAATCCATTCAATCTGAAAATTAAGGTAAAGAAATCGATTATTACTCCCTTCCAGGGCGTTTTCGTTATTCTGAACACTCGCAAGGAGGTCTGGGAAATGGTGAGCCTCCTGTGGGATGATCATGACAGGGGAGACCCCGGAGAGCGCTAGCTCGAGGAGGCTCAGCGCATGCCCACGGAAAGCGAGCCATTTCCCGGACCTCCTACTTCCACCAATGGGAACGGAAACCATCCAATTCAAATTACTTAAAACCACTCAGGCAAAAACCTATCTAACAACGAAAAAAAGAAGTGCCTTCAAAAGGGCACTTCTTTTTTAGTGTCGCTTGCTTAACCAAAGCACACCCGATTTCGCCAAACGAGGCAGCATACCTGTCATCGGTTTTTGCATCATATTACCGAATCCGTCACTCTTACCAAGAGATCCAAGCGTTCCTTTCAATTTCAATTCGCTTGGACGTTCTGGTACACGGTTATGGAGGACGGCCGTTAAGACTTCGGCTATTTTTTCTCCTTGCTGGCCGGCTAACTGGGCGCTTGGGGAATGATCCGCTGAGGCACAGTCACCAACAACATACACATTTTGGCTGTGCGGAACCTGATAAAAGTCGTTGACGATGATTTTATCTTGGTTGTCTTTTTCAAAAGGGAGCTCTCGTACGAGGAAGTTTGGGCGGACACCAGCGGTCCAAACTGTAACATCGTTCATGTAGCAAATCCCGTTATTGCACACGCCGTCTTTTTCTACATATTCTACATTCGCTCCGTGGATGACTTCGACGTCATTTTCCTTAAACCATTTCTCCACGTACTTTTGGATCTTTGAGTCGAACGCTTTAAGGACTGTATCACCACGGTCAAGCAATCGGATATTCAAATCGGAGCGGCTTTCACGGACTTCAGAAGCGACTTCGATTCCGCTCAGGCCAGCGCCCACTACTGTTACATTTTTATATGCTCCAAGATTTCCGATCGAGTAACCTGCGCTACGAGCCTTTGCGAAGGTTTGGACACTTTCAGTAAACTCTCTTGCACCCTCGATGCCGTGGTAATTGTCTTCACAGCCAAGTCCAATTACGAGATAATCATAAGGAATGTTTTCAGTCAGGTTCTTGATGATTACCTGTTCGTTTTCTACATCAATTTTTTCAATTTCATCGAACACATAATCGACTTGATCATGCACTGGAAAATCTACCCGAGCATGCCTGTCTGATTCAGTTCCTGCTGCGATCGTATAGAACTCGGTCTTTAATGAATGATAGGGGTTGCGATCTACGACGGTTATATGTACATCTTTCGGAATGTTTTCGAGCAGTCCGTGCAAGATGTTCAAACCACCGTACCCGCCGCCAAGGATGACAACTCTTTTCATGATTTTCACACCACCTTATTCAAAATCCATCCATGCTGTTATATGGTCTGGTGTATATTCGTTTATCGAAAACGCTTACGGCTTCTTACATTTTTAAGACTACCAAAAAACGCTACAGAAAACTAGAAGGACTTCGCATTTCTTATCGTTTACGGTCAAATTTTATCAAAACAGAGACTTTTGAAACCACAGGACCTTCATCACGTATAGTTAACATAAAGACGGTAGAAGGAGGCAAATGTTTTGAAGCAAAGCAAGTTTATAGTACTTGATCTGATTTGTTATGTTGTCTTCCCTTTGGCTGTGTGGAACCTCTCAAGAGACTATATAGGGGATTATTATGCGATGCTTCTCTCCTCAATCCCTGGGATCATTTACACTGTTTTTCGTTTCATTGCCTTGAAAAAAGTGAACGTCTTTGGAATCTATATGATATCTACCCTCATTGCTGGCACTTTGATTGATGTATTGGCAGGGTCTGCTATCCAATTGCTTTGGAACAACGTGATCTATGCGTATGTATTAGCTTTACTATTCTTATTCACTATCGTCATCAAGAAGCCGATCGCACTTTATTTTGCTCTTGATTTCAGTGAATTGCAAGGGTATGACAGAGATTTCAGCCGCCGGTTATTTCATAAAAAGAAACTGTTCCATCTTTTTTAATTGGATCGTAGTGGCTTTTGCTATTCAGGATCTTTTGCTTGCTACAATCAAGTATTGGCTGATACTTGAATACGGAGTAGAGGCTTTTGATAAAGGGATTATTCTGCGTCAAATCATTAATTGGGGAATTACGTTTGTCATTATAGGCGGGTTTTTTTACATTGGAAAAATAATTAACGAAAATCCTGAGTTAATCAAAGAGGTTCAAGAAGATATAAAAAAGGATGCCTAGGGAGGAGAGGATGCACTTGGCACCTATTGGAGCGCTGATCTATTTAGCCTTTACTCTATTGATCGCACTCGTTATTCGCTGGATTCGTCTTATTAAAAAGAATACAGACAAACAAGTCGAACAAAATGAAGAGCTTTTAGCTTTATTGAAGGAAATGAAACATGATAAAGTAGATTAAATTATAAACAGCTGAGAAAGGAAATCTTCATGAAACATATACATAGCGACATTTTACAGTTTCGAGGGACGCACTATGATTTTGGATACTGGCAAGGAGAAAAGCTGCGGGATTGCTGGACAGTCAAAAATAGGGAAAAACAATGGAAGGTAAGAAAACCACGCTTCACTGTAGAAGAGAGTGAGGTAAAGGAAGCCATTACCCGCTTCGCTCCGGGAGTATGGGATGAATTACTTGGACTACGTGACGCATTGGAATGGCCGATGGAGAGGGTAATGATGGAATTCGGTGGCTACCGAATCGATTATAAGCGCTCGGGCTGTTCGATTATGACAGGGGATGGGTATTTTATTCGCAACTATGATTATATGCCGAAAACATATGAAGGCCGGTACTGTTTTTTTCAGCCGACTGACCAGGGGTATGCCATCATTGGTCCTACTCAGCGAATTACTGGCAGAATGGATGGTATGAATGAAAAGGGATTGGTCATGGGTTATAATTTCATGCACCGGAAGCGTCCTGGAGACGGATTTATCTGCTGTATGATTGGACGTCTGGTATTGGAGTCCTGCGCGAATGTGGAAGAAGCCGTGAAGATGTTGCAGGAAATCCCGCACCGGCACTCTTTTAGCTACACTGTATTCGATTCTACAAATCAAACCTTCGTCGTTGAAGCTTCTCCCAGAGGCGTAGAAGTAAGGGAAGCAAATGTTTGCACGAACCATTTTGAAATTATGAAAAAAGAAAACCGCAACCATCTGGTGGATTCGTTGAAGCGAATGGATGCCATCCAATCTAACCGATCTTCGTTAAAGACTGCCTATGATGCATTCCGTCTTATGAATGATACGGACGGTGGAGTATTTTCAAAACTATATAGCAGCTGGGCTGGAACAATACATACATCGGGATATTTACCGAAAGAAAAGAAAGCTTGGTTTGCGCTTGGAGGAGATCAAACCCCTGTAGAGTTTGATTTTAATAACTGGCTTCAGGGCGATGACCTGGCTCAAGCAAAAATCCATGGAGAGGTGGATACCGATCTTCCTTTTGTTCATATGGAAGACGGAGCCTACTGGACAGGAAAATTTTAAGAATCTCTGCTCTTAAGGGCAGAGAATTTTTTCTATGTTATTTTAGAAGTAAGTTAGAGAAAGGAGGCAAGGTATGAAACCAGTAATTGTTTCTTGGAGCGGAGGAAAAGATAGTGCTCTTACTTTGTATGAGGTGATGAATGATAAACGCTTTGAAGTGAAGGGGCTTTTCTCAACTTTCTCTGAACAGTCTTCTCGCTTGCCTATTCATGAGGTGAAGAGATCATTGATAAAAAAGCAAGCTGATTTGATCGGACTTCCATTGTATGAGATTGAAATGCCTGACAAAGCGACGAACGAACAATATGAAGAAAGACTAGGACAACAGTTTGAACAGTGGAAAATGCAGGGGATTCACACCATTGTTTATGCAGATTTGTTTCTTGATGACATTAGGAACTACCGTGACCGCCTGCTTGCTAAGTGCAATATGGAACCTTTATATCCTCTTTGGAAAAGAGATACAGAAAAAGTTGCAGAGAACTTTTTAAATCAAGGTTTTCAGTCAATTGTAACTACAATAGATGTGGAGAAAGTTTCTGAAACGCTTGTTGGGCTTCCATACGATAAAGAGTTCTTGAACCGGCTCCCAAAAGGAGTGGACCCTTGCGGGGAGAACGGCGAATTCCATACGTTTGTTTTTGATGGTCCTATATTTCAACAGCCGATTCGGGTCCAGGCTTCCAATCCTTTTTATACGATGAACGGCAGGTTCTGTCATATAGACTTGATGTAAGCTCGTTTGGTTTTGTTCCCTATAGAGGGCGTATTGTTCCGTAACTCAGAATTATTGTTCCTTAACTAGTATTTTCAAAAAAGACGGAGGATAGAGTGAACACATTTATGCTATACTAAGATTAGTACCAGGTACTAAACCAACTATCTCTGGAGGTTGACATGGAAGATTTATTGAAATTGAAAGATAAAAACATTGTTGTCATGGGGGTTGCCAATAAACGCAGCCTGGCATGGGGAGTGGCTAAGTCTCTTTATCAAGCAGGAGCAAATGTTATTTTTACATATAGAAAAGATCGTTCTTATTCAAAGTTGCAAAAACTCTTGGAAGAGAATAGCTTAGAAGCCAAAATGATTGTTCAGTGTGATGTAAACGCGGATGAAAGTATTCAGGAAGCATTTAAGAAGATTGGGGAAGAAGTAGACTGCATACACGGAGTCGTTCATTCCATTGCGTTTGCTCATGCGGAGGATCTGAAAGGAGATTTCGTTGAAACGTCAAGAGACGGATTTGCTTTTGCCCAGGATACAAGCGCGTATTCGCTTGTAGCGGTAGCCAAAGCAAGCCGGCCATTGATGAAGGAAGGTGGAGCATTAATTGCGATGAGTTACCTTGGAGCTGAGCGTGTTGTCGATGGATACAATGTCATGGGCGTAGCTAAAGCTTCCTTAGAAGCATCGGTACGCTATCTGGCCTCTGATCTAGGAAAAGATAATATTCGAGTGAACGCAATTTCTGCAGGTGCGGTTAGAACGCTTGCTGCGAAAGGCGTTCCATCTTTCAACGAAATTCTTAGTAAAATTGAAGAGACTGCGCCACTCAGAAAGAACGTGACGCAGGAAGAAGTCGGCGATATGACGATAGCGATGATGAGTCACCTTTCCCGTGGGGTGACAGGAGAGATCGTCTACGTCGATTCCGGTTACAATATTATGGGTTAACTCTTTCATAGTTGAATCTAACCAGTCCAGTTTTTAAATGATAAACTGGATTGGTTATTTTTTTACACATCTTTTCTGTGGTCAGTCTACAGACACCTAAGATAACCTCGCCTATAAAACACCAATCCAGTTGTTTAATAAAAGGAAATCAAAAGTCCACGTCGAATACTAATCTTACTTAAACTGCAGAGGGGAATTTGATATGGACTACCTGTCTTATAAGTTAGTTAAAGCCAATATTGAAATGATAGAAGAAATAAATAAAATCTATTTGAACTGCCGTGATGCCCTTTTGGAACAAGGAATTCTCCAATGGGATGAATTCTATCCAAACAAAGCATACTTCCATGAATGTATAGAAAATGAGTTCCTTAACGTTCTAATGGAAAATAATTCTATACTAGGCCATGTTGTCCTAAGCGAGTGGCAATCAGAGGAATGGAAAGTCATCAACTGGGAAAAGAAAAATCCGACGATCATCCACTCTTTAATGATTAACCCACTCGTACAAGGCAGGGGACTAGGTCCTGTATTAGTAAAGCTTTGTGAGGAATATGCCATGGATAATGGATATGACAGTGTCAGACTCGATGCCTTTTCTAATAACGCAAAGGTTTTATATCTATATAAAAAACTTGGATACCAGAAAAGAGGGAGTGTCTTTTTTAAATCAAAACCAATAGGTCATCAGGAATACATATGCTTCGAAAAGGGTTTGCAAATATAAAAACTGCTGAGTTCCTATATACTTTGCTCTAAATTTAAAAACAGTTCTAATCAGACAAGAAGCTGAATCCTCCAGAAAACGTTTCATCCACCAGATTTAGGGAAACATATTCCTAGATAAGGAGAAATGGCGCAGGACCAATAGAATAGAACGGAGGAATCGGAACTATGCAGAAGCAGCAAAACATTATCGAAGAATCTCTAAAAGCTCTTATGGAAGATGAATCCTTTTTACCTGATTTACAGGCACAGACCCGCGAACAGGCGTTCAAGTCACTTGTCGCATTGCTTTCGACACCTAACCACGTACATAAATCCTATTTAAGGATTACACTGGAAAACGGAACGATTGTGCGTATTCCTTCTTTCCGAGTCCAGCATAGTGATACAGTAGGACCTTACAAAGGCGGGGTTCGTTTTCATGAGTCGGTTAACGAAGGAGAAGTGTCGAACTTAGCTAAACTGATGACTTTGAAAAACGCGCTGCATGAACTCCCTTTTGGCGGAGGAAAAGGTGGCGTTGTTATTAATCCAAAAGAATATACGATTAAAGAACTCAACTTGATCTGTAAGAAATATGTCCAATATTTCGAAGACATTCTGGGACCTGATAAAGACATTCCCGCTCCCGATGTAGGCACAGGAGAAAGAGAAATGGACTGGATGATGGGGGAATATAAAAACACTCATCCGGGGCAGCCTTATCGGAACAGTTTCACAGGAAAAAGTATTGTTAACGGCGGCTCGTTAGGACGAAGAGAGGCAACAGGTAGAGGTGTTTATTACACTTTCCGCTATATGATGCACAATTATGTGAAAGAAAATAAAAAGTGGTTAAGTGAAACGGAAAATATATTCGCCAACACCGCGCTTGATCATTATGATAAGAAGCTGACTATGGCTGTTCAGGGATTTGGTAATCTTGGTTCAGTAGCTGCTTCGGAAGCATATAAATGTGACTATTTGCAGAATAAGATCGTGGCTGTCAGTGATCATAACGTTATGTTATACAATGAGGACGGTTTAGACATTCCAGCATTAGTGAAATTCAGCAAAGAAAATGACGGCGATTTACCAACGAATGAAGAACAGCTTCAACATCATGAAATCAAAGCGGAAATACGAGAGCGTGACGACCTGCTTACCTTAAACGTTGATGTTCTCCTTTTAGCAGCCTTAGAAGATCAGATTCACGAGGACAACATGGAGGATATACAAGCAAGAATCATTATCGAAGGGGCCAATGGACCGATTACTGAAGGTGCGGACAAATACCTTGCTGATAAAGGAGTTTTAATCGTCCCTGACATTTTAGCCAATGCCGGCGGTGTTATCGTATCGTATTATGAATGGATTCAAGGAAGAGAAGCGCAGTTTATGACAGAAGATGAAGTCTACCAGCGTTTATTCGATAGAATGAAGAACACGATGGATACAATTCTCCCACAATTTTTCGGGGACCCGTTTCCTTTGAGGCAAAATAGCTATATCCACGCTGTGATGAAGCTTTCTACTATTATGTATCGACAAGGAAAACTTTACTAATCATAACCTCAGTCCAGTGTTTGGGCTGGGGTTATTAAATTTAGTTTTTTGTTATATGCTGCAGATCAGCTACTTCTAAGGTTTCGTTGTTGCCCAAGTGTGTAAAAGGTAGTCAGGTATGCCCATAGAAGGAATAAGGAAAACAAAAAAACTGTTGGCATCTGAGCCAACAGTTTTTTATATTAGAATCAACCTGTGTTACGAAGACCAGCTGCAATCCCACTGATGGTCAGCAGCACTTCTTTAAGAATGTCATCATTGATATCTTCATTTTGACGCAGCTCTTTAATCAACTCCACTTGTAAGAAGTTCAGCGGATCAACGTATGGATTACGAAGTCGCACCGAATCTTTGATGGTTGGCTGGTGATCCAATAATTCCTGATCTCCGGAGATCTGCAACAGCACTTCCTTCGTGCGATCGTACTCCTCAACAATTGTATTGAAAATGCGTTCGCCGACTTCCTGATCATTCACAAGTGCTGTATATTCTTTCGCAGTTTGAATATCAGCTTTCGTTAAGGCCATCTGCAAGTTGTTGATGGTTGTGCGGAAGAATGGCCAGCTCTCATACATTTGTTTCAGCTGAGCTAGATGCTCATCACTTTGAGAAGCGTAGTGTGATAAACCTGCTCCTGAAGCATACCAGGCTGGAATCAGCTGGCGGTTTTGTGTCCAAGCGAAAACCCATGGAATTGCGCGAAGGTTTTCAAACTTAGAGCTGTCTTTCCGCTTCATTGGTCGGGACCCAATGTTCAATTCACTGATTTCCTGCAGAGGCGTCGCTTCATTGAAGTATGTTAGGAAGTCTTTGTCTCCGAATACAAGAGACTGGTATTCCTTAAGAGAAACTTCTGAGATTTCTTCCATTGCTTTTTCCCATGCTTCTTCCCGGTGGTGGCCTTGTTCAGATTCTTGAGAGACATTTGCAGCTCCTTCCAATAGTGTGGAAGCGGCTTGTTCAAGGCTGCGGTACGCAATGTCTGTAAGCATGTACCTGGAAGATAATACTTCTCCTTGTTCTGTTATTTTGACACTGTCACCAAGAGTTTCGACCGGCTGTGAGAGAAGACTGCGATTTAGCGGGCCTCCGCCACGTCCTAGTGAGCCGCCTCGGCCGTGGAAGAATTTAAGACCTACATTGTAATCACGTGCCATGTCATGGATTTCCTGCTGAGCTTTGTATAAGCGCCAGTTGGCAGTGAGCGTCCCGCCGTCTTTACTTCCATCTGAATACCCAAGCATGATTTCCTGGTGATTGTCATGTTGAGCTAAATGTTTATTGTAAACACCCATTTCAAACAGAGTTTTCAAGATTTCAGGTCCTGCAACAAGGTCGTCGACGGTCTCAAGCAATGGAGCTACATTGATATTGCTTTCCACTGTGCCATCTGTATGAAGACGATAAATACCTGCCTCTTTAGCAAGGACAAGAACCTCAAGCATGTCACTCGCCGATTCAGTCATGCTGATCAAGTATACCTCGATCGAGCGTCTTCCGAATTCAATATGTGCCTCGCGGATCATTTGGAAGACTTTCAGCATTTCCTGAGTTGATTCAGAATAATCCTCATTCAACAATGAAATAGGACGTGGATCTTTTAAAACGTCTTGAAGGACCTTCAGTTTTTCACTTTCTTCAAGAGAACTGTAGTCCTCAACGATACCGACTTTTTTCAGAAGTTCGGCAATGGCTGATTCATGTTCACCACTATGGTTTCGAATATCTAGTGTAGCTAAATGGAATCCGAACAGTTCTACTTGTCGAACTAATTTGCGTAATTTTTTCAACTCGCCTTTTCCTGGCTGGTGAGTAATGGCGCTTTCCTGAATCTGTTTTAAGTCTTCCAGTAACTCATCAGCATACTGGTAACCTGTTTCTGATTTTCCGACCTGGCGCAGCCGTTCTAAGATGATTGCAAATTTGCGGCGGTAAATTTCTTTTTCCGCACGCCACTTTTTGTCTTTTGTAAGCAGGGGTTCTTGCTCTTGGACAGATCGAACTAGCTTCTCAGATACTTCTACTTGTGATGTAGAGTGGCTGAATCGCTTCATCAGTTCAACGATGACTCCTTCGTATTTTTTCAAAACAAGCTCACGCTGCTTTTGAAGGGTTTTCCAAGTTACCTCTGGGGTAACATTTGGATTTCCGTCGCGGTCACCGCCAATCCAGGAACCAAAACGCAGGAAGTTCGGCACCGACCAATCTTCCTCAGGATAAGCTTCTTCCAAGCGCGTTTCCAGCTCCTGATGAATATCCGGCAGAACTTCAAATAGCGTTTCGTCGAAATAATAAAGTCCGTTACGTACTTCATCCATAACCGTTGGTTTTCGCTCGCGAAGCTCATCGGTCTGCCAAAGAACGGTCACCTCATTTTGAAGGCTTTCTAGCAAGCTCTCTTTTTCATGCTTCGTCAATTGCGGATGATCCAGCTGTTTCAGAATCGTAGCAATTCGCTTTTGGATCTCAAGTACGGTACGCTTTGTTGCTTCTGTGGGGTGAGCTGTAATAATCAGCTCTAAAGATAGATGATTTAATACATCTTGAATGACTTCTTTAGAGAAATTATTTTCTTTAAGGTTTTGTACAGCACTATCGAGTGAGAAGGGCTGTACACCGTGGTCTTCTCTAAGTTGATATTCGCGGCGTCTGCGAATACGGTGGTTTTGTTCAGCGATATTGACGAGGTGAAAATAGATAGAAAACGCGCGAATCACTTGGGCGCGCATCGGTGGTTCGAGGCTATGGATCTCTTCTTTTAGTTGGTCGTATGTTTTTTGAGTAGGGTTGTTCCTCAGATCTTTAGTAAGTGTTCGGATTGTTTCTACTTTATTTAGGAGTTCATCACCGCCATGATGAACGAGAATGTTTCCTAACATCTTACCAAGGGAACTGATGTCCTGGCGTAATGGAGTAGTATGATCGTTTGTTCTACTTTGAGTAGTCACACTGTCACCTTCCTGTAATTGTTTATTTATGATGGACAAAAGTCTTCACCATGTTTTCATAATGTTATCAGAATAATGTGTATAGTCAAATATTTAGCTAAGCCCTGACATCACTGTATTCCCTCCATGTTTAATTATAAACTCAGCACTCATAACATTGTAAGCGCTATCTTTAAAAGTGCGAAATTTCCATAAATTTTTATTTAAGAATGAGTTACAAAACAATGGAATAGCGGGAATAAGAGGAAATAAATGTTAGGATATATATAAACCTGACCTAGGAGGATGAAACATGTCTGTAGAACTCATCGTAGATTCAAAATCATTGTTAGGGGAAGGTCCCAGTTGGGATCGTGAGAAAGAAATCCTTTACTGGGTGGACATCTTACAAAAGCAGATCCACCGTTATGACCCTGTACAGCATGAGAACACAACCATCGAGATAGGACAAATCCCTGGAGCGATTGCACCGAGAGATAATGGAGAAGTCGTGCTTGCGCTTGAGAACGGGTTTTATTTTTATAATTGGATGTCAGATGAAATGGATCCAATTGACAACCCCGAAGAACATTTGCCTCACAACCGTTTTAATGACGGGAAGTGTGATCCAGCCGGGAGGTTTTGGGCAGGGACGATGGATAAGGAAGAACAGCAGCGAAGCGGAACCCTATATTGCCTTGATGATGACTTATCTGTTAAGGAAAAGATCACAGGGGTAGGTATTTCAAACGGGATCGCCTGGTCGCCTGATCATACGAAGATGTATTATATTGATACACCTGAAAACCAAGTATTTCGGTATAACTATGATAAAGAAACAGGAAAAATCAGCGATTCTGTTTCGGTTATTTCTTTTGAAAAAGAAATGGGTGCGCCTGATGGGATGACGATCGATGAAGAAGGTATGCTGTGGATCGCTCACTTTGGCGGAGCGAGAGTTTCCAGATGGAACCCTACTTCTGGTGAGAAAATAGAGGAAATCCCTGTCCCAGCTCTCAACGTCACATGCTGTGTGTTTGGCGGAAAAGATATGAATGAATTATTCATTACAACAGCAAGAAAAGGCATGAGTGAAGAGAAATTGCAGGAATATCCTCAAGCAGGTGGGCTTTTTAAAGTGAAAACTAAAGTCCGAGGCTGTGAATCCTATCCATTTATGGGATAGGAGAGAATAGATTAAGGGCTGGGACGAAAGTGTTTTAGCCATTCTAATATCCGAACGATGGGAAGTTTCATGATAAGATTTCCCATCGTTCGGATTTTTTATGGTTATAGAGAAATATCGCCATTTCCTGTCATTATTTCGCTCAGCGAGGGCTCAACAGCCCGCGAAAAACGGAGTGTATTTCCGAAGTCGTTATTTCAGAGAAATTAATTACTTCTAATATTCGTTTGTCTTTAAATTGGACACTTTTTAATAATTTCCCAGTTAGGAAAAGAGATGGGTTATGGCTTGCTCATATCAAGTTTCTTATTCAAATCAATTCCTTTATTTGCTTTTCTGAACCCTTCAAATGAATCAATACCTGTAATGACAAGGAAGGTGAGAATAAGCGTTAATTTTGCCCATTGGAGGATTCGCTCAGTGTGGTTGTTTAAGTTTTCAGACATGAAGGCCATAGCGTCCGTACTAAATAATGCATTGTTTGTAACCATCAAGCAAAGTACCCCCACGAACAGCAGGTTGGATAGAAGGTTGGCGACAGCCAGTTTATTCGTCCACTGACGAGTTAACCATTTGGATATCGATAAAGTGATTTCTACTCCCAGTAACAATACGACAATGGGCCAATAAGAGAGTAATACATCTTCATTGAAAAGCGGTATTGTCTGCCTTATTCCTTCTTGATCATTAAACATATAGATGGCAATTAAATGGCTTGCTTTGAAATAGACGGTAGCCCAAATGGCAGTCCATAGTAAACCGAAAAATATTTCCCATCTGGAGATGGCCTGCTTCTTTGGGATGACGGCAGTCACCTTCAATTGTTCTGGGATCCATTTCTTTCCAAAAGGTGTTTCAGGAAGTTTGTCAGACGAGACGGTTCTTTCTATGACAATAAAAGTGATTGTAATCCAAAAAAAGGTTTGTATAGCCACTTCAATGGCGGCACTGATCGCTTTACCGGAAATCGTTAGTAGAGTTCCGATGAGGTTTTCCTGGCCATCATAACTGACGATTTCTGCCGCAATTAAAGAGATGAGTGCAACCGTGAGTGCAATGGGTAAAGTGATTTTCAAAACTGAAAGGTAGGACTCATAAAAGGGACCACCAATTAAGTGGGATGGACTGTCTTTATAACGGCTGGCAAGTGTGGCCGGATTTCCGAGAGTTTCTAACACTTGTTTCACATCTTTTTCATTGTATCCATCATCGGGAAGCATATCATGGATCGTTGATTTTAACTCAAGTGCGATATCATCTTGTATTTTCTCCGGCAGCCTGCGAGTAACTTCATAAACATAAAGGTTAATCAGATCCATCATTTTTTCTCTCCTCTTAGTAAGTTATGAAGCTCTTTTGAAGTTTTTTCCCACTCTACCTTCAACTGCACAAAAATTTCCTTTCCATATTCACTCAGCACGTAATACTTTCTAGGACGGCTTTCTGTCGTATCCCATGTACTTGTTACCAATTCTTGTTTTTCAAGACGGCGCAATAAGGGATATAAGGTGCTCTGATCAATCACGAGTCCCGAGGCTTCTAGACGCTGCACTAAAGAATATCCGTACTGAGGGGAATCTAATTGGCTTAAAACAGCTAACGTCAGGGCTCCTCGTCGCATTTCTGTAATCAACGAGTTTAATAATTTACCCAACCCCTCACCTCCATAGATCTTATACTGTATATTATACAGTAATAGGTGTCATATACCTATAGAAATTTGTTTTTTATATTCAGGGGACTAAGTGGGATACTAACCTATAATTCATAATGCTAATACCACTTTTTTACTTTAAATTATGAAAAAATTCGCAGTTTATTTGAAAGCGATTACAATGATAAAGTAGTAATGTTAAAATAGTGTAGCAATTTGTCGAAGGAGGTAGTTTTATGGCACATCATGAGAACAACGAAGTCATTGATGAAGCATTAGGGGAAAAATCGGTTCAGCGTCTGGAATTCAGAGGCGGTGTTTTTGCAGCTACGATACCTTTAGTGTTCTTCATTATTTGGGCTATCACATTGAGTGTGACAGAACTTGTAACCGAAGAATCACTCGTGCTTGGAATGGTGATCGGTGTCGCGCTCGGCCTGTTTTTCTGTAAATCAAAATGGGCTGATTATGCCCAGAGTTTAATATCCGGTATGGCGCAGCCGGTAGGTGTCGTGGCCGTTATCGCCTGGTTTTGGGCGGGAATGTTTGCGAAACTTTTATCAGCAGGCGGGCTAGTTGACGGATTAATCTGGGTTGGATTTCAAACAGGACTTGAAGGAGGAGCCTTTGTAGGTATTACTTTCCTTCTTTCAGCGTTATTTGCCACAGCTGTAGGAACTGGGTATGGTACGGTAGCTACGTTCGGTATCCTTATGTATCCGGCAGGAGTAATTTTAGGAGCTGATCCAGTCATCTTGTTAGCAGCCATCTTAAGTGGTGCAGTATTCGGTGATAACCTTGCGCCTGTATCAGATACAACGATTGTTTCTGCAACGACGCAAGAAGCGGATGTCCCAGGCGTTGTACGTTCAAGATTCAAATATTCGATTGCCGCTGCCATTCCGGCTTTGCTCTTATTTGTTATTTTTGGGGGCGGCGGAGACGAAGGAAGCCGTGAAGTTATTACTCAGTTGCAAAATCAAGTCTCGCCAAACGGATTGCTCATGCTAGCTCCATTTGCCCTAGTCTTATACTTGGCTTTAAGCGGACATCACTTGCTTACATCCTTGTCATGGGGAATTGTTGTATCCATCGTGTTCATTATCCTGACGGGAACTTCTTTAACGGAAGTTATCCACATTTATCAAAATGACGCAGGTGAAGCGGTAATCGAGGGAGCCTTGATGAATGGAATTGGGGGCTATTTTAATATGGCAATCCTTATTCTGTTTATTTTAGCAGCGGCGCACCTGCTGGAAGTTGCAGGTACGATGGAAGTTATTAAGAACTTCTTTTTACGTATTATAAAGAATGTGGTCAGACGTGCAGAGCTTTCCATGTTCGGAATCGTAGCCTTTTTAAATATCTTTATTACAATTAATACAGCAGCGGAGATTGCAGCCGCACCGTTCGTAAGAAAACTAGGAACGGAGATGAAGATCCACCCGTATCGAAGAGCTAACTTTCTTGATACCGTGACATCTTCGCTTGGTTATATTTTCCCTTGGAGTGGGGGTGTGCTTCTCGCATGGGCGACCGTCCAGGGAGCTGCGGAAGAATATGAATTCCTGCCAGTTATCAGTCCGACAGAAGTGTTCCCTTTTGTCTTTCAAGGTTGGGGTCTTCTGATCGTTATGTTCATTGCAGCATGGACAGGCTGGGGGCTTCGTTACTCAGGCAAAAATGGAGAAGAAGTCAAACCAAAGGATCATAAGTAATCGAAAAACCCTTGAGCATCAGAGGCTCAAGGGTTTTCTTTATTGATTCAGTTGTGCTTTGACTTCTTTCATTTGGTCCAAGTGCCGAATTTCATGCCACCCGATAAATTCAATCCATTGGGCAAGGTTCATCTCACCAAATGCGGGATGAGGGAAGACACGGTTCTTTAATGTCTCTGTATCTTTGTTATGTATAAGAAACAGAGTGGCTTCTCGTGTTTTCTTCAGACCTTCTTTCGCATCCTCAAGATTCTTAAATTGACCTTTTGGCTGGACAGATTCAGGGGCCTCCACTTTGTATTTCCTGTTTGTAGTTTGGTGAATCGGCTTATCAGAAGTTTGCTGCTGATCTCCTCTCTTAAGAGCCTGTTCAATTTGATGGACAATAAGCTGCTCCATTAAAAATAAATGTTCAAGCACCTCTAAAATCGACCAACGATCCTCGGAAGGTTTTTTCTTTGCCTCATCAAGTGAAATCTCTTCAACAAAGCTTAAAACATGATCTCTTTTTTCATCTAATCCGTACATAGAATCATCCTTTCTGCTTGGTAGCAAGTTTCCATATATTTGAATGCTACCATATTTCGGTGTAATATTACACTAAAATGACTTGGAGGGTAAGAAATGGGTGGTTTTATTCAGCTCGTCCTCTTTGTATTTCCTGCTGCATCGATCGTTTTAGGGTTTTTAGGGTTTTTTGTATTCAAGAACGTATGGATGATGCCGTTGTTGGTTGCTCTTGTATCTATTACCCTGATGTTTACCGTTTTTAACACGACTTTTTTTATGTGGGTATGGATTTATACAATTCTCACTTTCAGTTCGGGGCTGGCAGCAAAAGTAATACGCCTTGGGTTAAATCGTCGAGAGGAATGAAACCTTGTATTAAATTTAACACGAGAAAAACCTGGTCTGTTCTAGGCATAAATATTAGACTAAAGTTGTAGAAGACTCAGACTATTTTACGATTTCTCGAACCCCTCCTACTACCGATGAATGAAGACTGTTTTTCACATAGTGTATTAGAAAAGGAGGTCTTCTCATGAACATCGTGGTTATAAGCGGGACACCGAGAAGAACAGGGAGAACTAGAATTGCGGCACGACTTGTTGCAGAACAACTAGGAGCAGACCTGATCGACTTAAGTGAACTTCACTTACCTTTATTCAATGGAGAAAAGGAACAGGATGAATTGCCAGAAGTACAGCATTTACGCCAAAAAGCCGAATGGGCAGAGGCATTTGTGTGGCTGTCTCCTGAATATCATAATGGTATGAGTGCATCATTGAAAAACGCGTTAGAATTCCTAAACGGTGATACATTCAGACACAAGCCAACGTTATTGCTTGCGGTCGCTGGCGGCGGGAAAGGCGGCATCAATGCTCTTAATCAGATGCGAACTGTGGCAAGAGGTCTGTATGCATTGGTTATCCCGGAACAATTTGTTTTTGACCCTGAATGTTTTATAGATAGTGGTCGCCTTACTGAGGAATCGTATGAGCAAATAAGCGGGACTTTAAGTGAATTTAATCGTTATTTATTTGTTAAAAGCTAGGATCGGTGAAGAGGTGAAGGAATGTCTTACGAAAACGACCAGGAAATGAATACGTTAAAAATAATAGCGGAAACGTTAAATCGTTCCAATGACCTTGAGCAGATGCTACAAACGGTATTAGAGAAGCTCTTGGAACTCACTAAACTTGAGACCGGATGGATATTTCTTGTTGGTGACAAACCTCATTACAGGTTTGTGGCCGACGTCCGGTTACCACCTGCGTTAACCTGGGAAGGGAAAAAGCCGATGTGTACGGGAAGCTGTTCTTGCTTAAACAGGTATTGGAAGGGAGATTTGGTGGACCCGATTAATATTATTGAATGCAAGCGACTGGATGACGCTTTGCAGTATGACTGGGGAGAAACGAAAGGAATTACCCACCATGCGACTGTTCCTCTGGCAGCAGGAGAGGAGCGGTTTGGAATCTTAAATGTTGCCTCCCCTGGAAAAGAGCATTTTACCAAAGAAGAATTGACTTTGCTGCAATCAGTTGCTTATCAAATTGGTACCGCAGTAAAACGGACGAGGCTTTTTCACGCTCAGCAAAAGCGTGCAGAAAGTTTTGCGAATTTAAATGAAGTGACAAGGCTTATTTGGAAGGCATCCACAATAACTTCTCTTACCGATGTAGTGGTACAAAAAAGTAAGGAAAAATTCCCGTGGTCGAATATCGGTTTTTATACAAAAGATGGAAGTGGATTGCAGTTAAGATCATCGAGCTCTTATCTTTTTCCAAACCCGCTGCCTGATCATATCCCTTTAGAAGAAGTAAACGAAATAACTTCTTGTTTCCAACAGCAAAAACCGCTTTTGACAAACCTCCATTCACATATCATTGAAGGGTATTCATCCATCGCTGCCCCCATTACCATGAAGGATGAACATATTGGAGTTCTATTTGCAGCCACTTCTGATCCAGAAGCGCTAAGCGAAAGCGATTTGGAAGTGCTGCAAGCGTTGACAGCACATATTTCACTGGCTTTTGAAAGTATCCGTTTACAGGAACAGCGGGGAGAAATTCTGCTTTATGAAGAACGGAAACGTCTAGCAAGGGATCTTCATGATTCTGTTAACCAAAAGTTGTTTTCTCTTTCTTTGCTTGCTCGGGGTGCGAGAGAAGTTATCTCAAAGGATTTCCCATCCCTTACAGAGCCCTTAGAAGAAATGCTCTCCTTATCCCAAGGATCGCTCAAAGAGATGAGATCTTTAATTTGGCAGCTTCGTCCTGTGGGTGTAGAGGAGGGGCTGGTAACGGCTATTCATAAATACGCCGAACATCTAGGTCTAACCGTGAATTTTGATGTGTCAGATGTGCCCGACTTCCCGCGTACCATTGAAGAAGCTCTATGGAGAATAGCCCAAGAGTCTCTAAATAACGTTAGCAAGCATGCAAATGTCCAATTCGTGAACGTGACATTGCAGGAAGATGAAAATGGGGTGACGATGATCATCAGAGATACAGGAAAAGGTTTTGAGCGTCTATCTCGTGAGACCGGAAAGCGTTCCTTAGGACTAACAAGCATGAAAGAGCGGGCAGAGTTAATCGGAGGATCGTTACAGGTGGAGAGCAGGTCTGGGGGAGGAACACGAGTAAAGGTGATTTTGCCTTGGAACAAAAAGGAGAATGTTCATGAAGATTAAAGTGTTGTTGGTCGATGACCATCTTGTCGTATTAAGGGGCTTGCGTTTCTTCTTAAATACCCAGCCTGACATTGACATCGTCGGGGAAGCTGAAAACGGGCAGGAAGCTTTGAAGCTTGCAGAGGTACTTCAGCCAGATGTTATACTCATGGACTTGATGATGCCTGAAATGGATGGAGTAGAAGCGACTAGAAGGCTGAAGGAAGATCATCCAGAAATTAAGGTAGTTGTCTTAACCAGTTATTCCGACCAGGATCACGTCATCCCTGCTCTTCAAGCGGGAGCTGTCGGCTATCAATTGAAAGACATTGAGCCAGATGATCTAGTAAAGACAATTCGTATGGCAAAAGAAGGACAACAGCAGCTCCATCCTAAAGCCACATCCCTACTGTTAACACAAATGACAGGTGAGAAAGAGAAACAATCCGACTCCCCGTCCGTGTTCAAGCTTACAAAAAGGGAAAAAGAAGTCCTTTACCAAATTACATTAGGGAAAAGCAATAAAGAAATTTCTGCTGATCTCTACATATCGGAAAAAACAGTCAAAACACACGTAAGCAGTATTCTGAGTAAACTCGGTTTACACGATAGGACGCAGGCGGCCATTTATGCTATGAAAAATAACATGTTTCAGTCGTAGCTATTTTAGGTCTTTTTCCTAGCATTTTCTTTTTATTAAGTGAATACAATAAGGGAAAGAAAGCTGAATGTGCAAAATTGGAATTTTTTTTAGCATTCGCCTTTACTTCACTATCAAAACATTGTAAGATGGGAACTACAATAAAAATAATAACGGAAACTTCTTATCCAGAGAGGCGGAGGGACTGGCCCTTTGATGCCCGGCAACCATCGAATCAATCTAAGGATTGACGAGAACGGTGCCAATTCCTGTAGAGTGCAAAGGCATTCTAAGAGATGAGAGGATCGTACGGATATTTACGACCCCTTTTCTTACACTGGATAAGAGAAGGGGTCTTTTAGTGTTATATACAACCGTCAGGCTCTCGGTAGAAGTTGCGTTAGGGAAAGGAAAGATGAGACATGGCAACAGCTATTTTTGGAGCAGGATGTTTCTGGGGAGTAGAAGCATTCTTTGAAAAATTTGAAGGTGTAACAGCAACTCGAGTCGGTTATACAGGAGGGTTCGTTGAGAATCCCACTTATGAACAAGTGAAATCTGGTGAGACTGGTCATGCTGAATCAATTAAGATCGAATATGATCCAACGGTCATTACGTATTCTGAACTGATCAATATCTTCTTTGAATCGCATGATCCAACATCCAGAAACAAACAAGGCATTGATGTAGGACATCAGTATCGATCTGTGATCTTTTATGATGGGGCCAGCCAGAAATATATCGCTGAAGAAAAAATCAACGAGTGGAACGAAAAAGGCATCTTTAAACGTCCAATTGTTACAGAAGTTATAGAAGCATCCACTTTCTATGAAGCTGAAGAGTATCACCAGAAATATTTCCAAAAGAACGGTTCCGTTGCTTGCGGGATTGGCTGATTATGAAGATAAGACGGAAGGACCTCTCTTAATGAGGTCTTTTTTTGTGCTCTACTATAAAGAGGGAGGAAGGATATCTCCTATGAAAAATTGAAAGGGAAGGTAATAACTCGATGACTGGAGGAGCTGCCATGATTCATATTGTGAATGGAGACGAAGTAGGCAAGAAGTTAAATGTCAAAGGAGACATTATCGTTTGGAGAGAACTGTATGACATGGGGCCGCTTCATTATTCCTGGAATACTGAGGAAATGATCAGTCGAAGAGCGGCTTTTTTTGAAGAAAAACTAGAAATTCCATCGCCTTTGTTCATCCGAAATTGCCATAATCAAGAAAAGAAATTGGAAGGCATTCCTGAAGGGGCAGAGATTTGTCTGTGGATGGAGCACGACCGCTACGATCAGACCATGCTCATGTATCTTTTACATAAACTCGCAGATAAGAATGTTTCTCTATACATGGTGACTATAGACAAGTACCCTGGAATTGAACCGTTCTATGGATTAGGCCAATTAGAGAGCAAGCAGCTGTCCGAGCTCTTTCTATATAGACAAAAAGTAAGTTTAGAACAATTAGTTGAAGCCCAGTCGGGTTGGAGAGTCTATACGTCGAAGTATGAGCAGCATGTATTCCAGTGGTTGAATGATGAAGAACATCCACTTCCTTTCTTAAAGCAAGCAATGGAAATTCACCTCGATTATTTCCCTTCTGCAGAAAACGGACTGAATAAAGTGGAGCACCTTATGCTGGACATTCTAAATGAAAAAGTAATGACGTTTAGAGATTTATTCAACAGAGTTTCCGAACATAGGGTGAATGACGGACTAAGTGATTTACATATAGCAGCACTGCTAAAAGAAATGTGCGTTGGTAATTCCCCTCTGTTGTTCGTAGAGGGAATACTGCCTAATTTTGAAAAGGCGGAGGCGAATCCTCGTTTATTTATTACAACTGAGGGGAAGGATGTCCTTGTCAATAAGCAGAATAGACTTGAACTCGTAGGTATTGACTGGTGGGCAGGCGGTGTTCGCCTCTATAAGAGCCGCCATTAAATTTTGTTGTTAGGTTGGTGGAGTCCTCATGTGGTTAAATGATGCAATTTTAATTCTTATGTGCGGCTTTATGGTACTTGGGGCATTGGACTATTATGTGCTGAATCATCGTCTTTCATTAGGGTGGCGTTTCTATGAAGCTTTCTCAATGATGGGGCCGCTTGCCCTGTCAATGGTTGGGATCATTTCGCTTGCTCCGGTATTATCTAAGTGGGTCGCACCAGTCATTGCCCCTGTTTATAATAGTTTCGGAGCCGATCCATCGATGTTTGCGTCTATGATTCTTGCGATTGATATGGGCGCTTATCCATTGGCTAATTCCCTTGCACAAACGGAGGAAGCGGCTATTTTCTCGTGGGCTTTTTTAGGCACAATGATGGGACCGACGCTCGTCTTCACTATCCCTGTAGCCTTGACTGTCATTCAAAAGGGCGATCGTCGACTTTTCGCTCAGGGCATTCTCATCGGCTTGATGACCATACCGGTTGGCTGTCTCGTTGGAGGATTTATTGCGGGGTTTGAGTGGATTTGGATGATGAAAAATCTACTTCCAACCATTTTAGTCTCTGCGCTTATCGCTTTAGGATTATGGTTGTTTACGAATGCGACGATCCAGATATTCTCGTATTTTGGAAAAGCCGTAGAGCTCCTAATCATTACTGGGCTTGCGGCCATTATTATTGAGACGCTTACGGATTTTACCGTCATTCCTGGAATGGCACCATTATCTGAAGGGGTGACGATCGTAGGTAGAATTACGGTTACCCTGGCAGGTGCGTATCCATTGGTCGGATTCATCAATCAGCGAGGAGAAAAGTACTTTGCGAAGTGGAGTAATAAGATAGGGGTGAATGGAACAGCAATGACAGGACTGATCGCTTCGATTGCTCACCACTTACCAATGCTTGCAACAATGAAGGATATGGATGATAGGGGTAAAGTTGTGAACGCCGCGTTTGCTGTCAGCGGTGCGTTTCTAGTAGGAAGCCACTTTGCGTTCGTCGCTGGTGTAGAGAAGGATATGATTTTGCCAGTATTAATCGGAAAACTGACAGCAGGGCTTCTTGCTATCGGATTAGCTTTAGTTTTTACAAAAGAGTCTAAGCAGATTAGTTCATAATTTTATTGCTGACTTGTATACTTGGTTATGAATTAGAGGAAAGGGGTTTTTCTAATGGAAACAACAATGCGAAAACATTACGAAGAATACATCTCAAAGTTTAAAGCGGCCACACCGGAAGACGTTCAGCAAAAAATGAAGAAGGCTATTGATGATTTGGAACAGTCCGATCAAGGCAAAGGTCTCGATAAGGGTGAAAAAGCACCTAACTTCAATTTGCCTGATGCAAAAGG
The DNA here is from genome assembly GCF_050971765.1 of Halobacillus sp. A1-3. Lineage (NCBI taxonomy): Bacteria > Bacillati > Bacillota > Bacilli > Caryophanales > Bacillaceae > Halobacillus > Halobacillus sp. A1-3. Next base: position 235,659 of record NZ_JBPCEO010000003.1, read on the forward strand.
AAATACAGTAGAGCTTTTCAAGCAATTAGAAAAAGGCCCTGTCATTTTGACCTTTTATCGCGGTGGTTGGTGCCCATACTGCAACATGGAACTACGCGCTTACCAGGAGATCCTTAGTGAGGTCCATGAAGCAGGCGGAGAACTGATAGCCGTTAGTCCAGAAAACCCTGACCATTCTTTAACTACTTCAGAAAAAAATGAACTTGAGTTTCATGTGCTAAGCGATGTCAGCAATGAAGTCGCGAACCAATTCAATCTCGTCTATCAGCTGCCAGACTATCTCGTTGATATATATAAAGACAAAGGTTTGAATGTAGATCAGCATAATGGAGATGAAACGTGGACATTACCTGTATCGGCAACGTATGTCATCGATACAGATGGAACGATTGTCTACGAATATACAAAAGCTGACTACAAGGATCGTGCAGAACCCTCAGAGGTGTTAGAAGTGTTAAAGAAAACTAAATAATTGAAAAAAATCAGTATTCCAAAAGCGGAATGCTGATTTTTTTCAATGAAATCAAACTCTATCACAATCGGTATAGACTAAAAGAACGAATCGAAATATTAACAATACAGAATGGGATAATTTTGTAATTAGATTGTCTTAAAAATTAAAGAGAATGACTATTGTTGAAATAAAAAGTCCGTTACGGGATGGACCCGGGACGGTTTTATCATTTTATCCAACAGTAAAAAAGAAAATCGAACCTAGCGCTGCCAGTAAAATAACTCCTACTTGTACGCAGATCCCCACAATGCTGCAGATTTTTCCGGCAACGGCTGCTTTCTTTCCATCTTCACTTGTATAGGAAATGGATTTTAGTGCTCCGTTCGCATACACAAGACCAAGAATTCCTAAGATTAAACCGACAATTGGTATGAATAAAGACATGATACCAAGAGTTAACGATGTAATCGCTTTTTGATTCATGACCAGTCCTCCATTCTTATCTCTACTTATTATACGTATGATAGGGAACAAAGGATTCACTGGTTTTATTTTGTGTAACGGTTGGCATAACTGCTTGCTACGATGGAGTCTGGTTTAATTTTCGCTTCTATACCTAGTGATTCAATCCGCGCCATCATCTCATTGACGTACACCCTTGTCCGATTTCTCTCCCCTGAACCGATGTCAATATGGCCTTCTATTGTAAACGTAGCCCCTTTATAAATGTGGGGAAGAACAACATCAATCAGCTCATTTTTCTTTTCTTCGGTAAACAGACTTGCTACTTCTTCCGTCAAGGAAGTTTCGTAGGAAATTCGTTCGTGCAAAGTCGTCATTAGACGCTTCACCCGTTCTTTGCGGAAACAGGCCCAGGCGCCTTTGCCAACACGCTGGATGACAATCCCTGTAATAAATATTGTGTGATCCGGATGAACTTGTGAATCTGTACCTAACATCAAGCGATAGTTTCCCAGTGGATCCTTTTTCATAAAATGAAGAATGTGGGAAAAAACTTGTTCGAAATCCATTTTTTTATGCGAAATGTTCTGGAACAAGAATCTTTTCGCCATTTCGTACACCCCTTACCTCTCTTTATCTTGAAACAAGCTGAGTAGGAACATGGTTGTAATAAGATATTCACGAAGTACTAGTTGAATGCGTCCATTATTTGGTGTTGTGTCATTTAAGCTTATCACGCCTCTGTTTCTAGTATTCCACTTGAATAATAAGTTCATGTAAAAAGTCTGGAAATGAATAGGGAGTGCCTTTTGAAAAGCACCCCTGGTTTTCCTTATCTTCTATTTTTTAAAAAACTGAAGAATACAATAAATAAGAGAATAATGACAAAGGCCCCTGTAATAAAACGGATCAACGTGTTTTCCTGATAAGCGAATATGGCTCCGTATCCCCATATAAATACAAGAGGGAATAGGTAGTCTTTATGGTAAAAGTGAAACGCGAAGGCAATTAACCCGCCAACCGTAAGTATAATCACAGACCATCCAAGCTCTCCAATGGTGAATAGTTCACTAAGCTGATTTTCTTTTAATACTACAAACGTAGCCACAATCGTTGCAATTGATGTCCATGCCAGATAGATAGAGAAAGGAGCGCGGTTTTTTCGGCATAGTTCTGGAATAGATTGTAATAGGGTGTACACAACACAAAGAGTCGTGAGGGAAAGGGCAATAAAGAAGATCGATGGAGTAGTACCGACAACGACCGATGTACCGGAAAGAATCATGCTGAGAGGAAACCATAACCCGATCTTTCTTATCACAGCATTTAACTCTTCTGAGGCAAAGAAGGATCTGAAAATGAAGAATAGCAGAAGGAGGTAGATGACGAACCAAATCGAGAAAGCGAACGGTGCAGGCATGACCAGCACCTTGTCTGAAGAGCTGCCCATAGAGTTTCCGGCGAGGAAAAAGGATGCGACCAGTAAGTAAAGATAGCTTGCTAAGTTCACCAGTTTCAATCCAAGTAATTTCATGATGTAATCTCCTTTACGCATATTGATGTTTTACTTGTTTCCTGCGTTAAAGACAACTTTGAGCTAGTACAGTGTATGTTAAAATGCGAATTAAATGACTGAAGGGTCGGAAAATACATGAAATTGTTCATTTACTTATTTGGTCCGTTTACGATGATTTTCATCGGTTTATATATTTTTTCTAATGTTCCTCTTACATTTTTGCTTTTTTACGGGTGGCTATTAACGGGGAGCATCTTTCTGAGAAAATATCTTCCTAAAGGGAGTCCACGTTTATCTGTTATTTCAGGTGTATTCAGTGGGGTTGTTCTTTTTGCAGGCATTGTAGGGGCTGTAACAATGCTTCATCCCGTTGTCTTAGATGCGGAGGATATCCGATTACTTTTGGATAGGTGGAAATTTTCCGGGATAGGTCTTGTACTTGTTTTACTTGTCATTAATCCGATATTGGAAGAAGTTTATTGGCGAGGGGTGATGCATGGATACTTGTTAACGCGCTTTAAAGAAAGAATCGTTGTTGTATTGACTGCTGGTTTTTATACAATCTATCATTTATTATCTGTTCTGCCATTCTTTGAATGGCCGATGAACATGGTCTCGGTTATCCCTGTATTCCTTGCCGGACTTTTTTGGAGTTACCTGAGAAAAAAGACGGGATCATTAATAGCCCCTATCCTCAGTCACGCCATGGCTGATGCCGGAATCTTAACTGTGTATTGGCTTTATATTGTGTAAGAGGAGGATTTAAAAGATAAATATCCATACAAGAATAACTGTGATGACAGCCGTGATGGCATAAATGATAGACAACAATGGTATGCTCGAGTTTTTTCCATCATTTTTAAGGCTTTCTATTTCGTCCTCGGAAGTAAGTTCTTTTTCTTCTTTCGTCATTTGTTTAGCGACCATGAGCGTTCCAGCAAGCGCAATAATGGAGATCGCAATGATAATTACATAATAAATCGGACTCATCATCATAGATCCGCTCCTTTTGATTTCTATTATATAAGATGACATAGCTCTAAGCGAAATTTCTGTTTCTAATGGACCTCTTTTCCTTCTAGATAAACTGAGATCCCATTCTTTAAAAGAATGGGATCTTGATCTTTCTATTGCTCTGATGCTGTAGTTTGAATATCTTGAGGAGTTGCCCGTTTAACAAACAAAGCAATGATAAAACCAATCACTGCAACTCCAAAGGCAATGAAGTAAACGAGTTCTACACCTGCAACCATTGATTGACTAATGACCGCTTGAGAAGCTGGGTTATCCGCATTGTCTAAGTACAGTTGCCGTCTAGCTGTTAAAATGCTAATAAAGACAGCAACCCCCACAGCACCAGCAACAGGCTGTAATGTATTCATAATGGCAGTGCCGTGTGGATAGAGTTTTTTAGGAAGTTGGTTCAATCCGTTCGTTTGAGCAGGCATCATGATCGCTGAAATGGAAAGCATCAATAGTAAATAACTGACAATGATACGGATGACAGGTGTATCGGCACTGACCTGGCTCAAGGAGAACATGGTGACAGCTAAAATTCCCGTTGCTGGAATCATAAGCCATCTCGGGCCGAACTTATCAAAGAGCTTACCCATCACCGGGGAGAGCAGTCCGTTCAATAAAGCACCTGGCAGCAAAATCAGTCCGGCTGCAGCTGGGGTAAGCTCTAATGGACCTTGCATAAACATCGGCAAAATGATTTCAGAAGAGAACATTGCCATCATAACAATAATAAACAACATAACGGCTAAAGAAAACATCGGATAGCGGAAAACACGAACATCCAGAAGTGGATCGTCTAATTTCAGTTGTCTAAACGTGAAAAGGATAAGGGCGATGACTCCCGCCGAGATCAATGAATAGACGTGAGGCTGAAGAAATCCGGCTTCTCCTTCTCCGGCAAAACTAAATCCAAGAACGATACCTCCGAATCCTACTGTAGAAAGTAAAATTGAAATGACATCGACCTTTGGCTTCGTCACTTCTCCAACATTCTTTAAGTATTTCCATCCAAATGCAATGGAAAATAGAGCAAACGGAATGACTGTTATGAATAAATAGCGCCAGCCGAGGTGCTCTACAATAATTCCTGAAAGTGTCGGACCGATAGCAGGAGCAAACATGATCACCATTCCTACAACGCCCATCACAGCACCACGACGTTCTGGAGGAAAGATCAATAAAAACGTATTAAAAATAATAGGGATCAACAGGCCAGTGCCGACTGCCTGTAGTAATCTTCCGGTCAATAAGACGCCGAAGTTTGGCGCAAGAGCGCAGATGGTCGTTCCTAAAGTAAATACGGTCATCGTTCCTATGAACATTTGCCTTGTTGTAAAGGTTTGCAGAAGTAAGGCTGATACAGGAATAAGGATTCCCATCACAAGCATGAATCCAGTTACCATCCATTGAACGATGGGAGCTGTAATATTGAATTGTTCCATTAAGGTCGTTAAAGCAATATTTAAAAGCGTTTCATTTAATATGGCAAAAAAGGCACCAATGATAAGAGAGATCATAATAGGTTTAACATTAAAATCAGGATCATCAGCCAAAAATTCATAAGTGCTCTTATTCGTTGTATCATCCATGTCAGACCCTCCAATCTTTAGTGTAGTCACAAAGATCATTATAAAGGAAGGAAAAGGAGAGGAGTAGTAATAAGAAAACTCCTTTTAAGACTTAATTTCTACATTTTTTCTGGAGTTTCCATACCCAGAAGGGCCAATCCGTCTTTCAATACAATTGTAAATGCATAGACCAATGTTAATTTTGCATTCAGATTATCACTCTCCAATATCTTAGATTCTGCATAATACTTATTGAATGCTTTGGCTAGGTCGAGAAGATATTTAGCGATTTTTGATGGATCATATTTTGCGTAAGAATCTTTAACCACATAGGGATACTCTCGAATCAGTTTTACTAACGGCCAAGTCAATGAATCACCAAGCTCTGTGGAAGTTACTTCATAATCGAACTTCCCTTTTGTAAGTAGAGAGCTGGCACGTACATAAGCGTATTGTAAGTAAGGGGCTGTGTTTCCTTCAAAGGTGAGCATATCTTCAAGTGAAAATTCAACGTCATTGTGTCGGTCGTGTTTTAAGTCATGAAAGATAACTGCTCCCACACCAACTTGCTTGGCGACTTCTGACTTATTTTTAAGAGAAGGATTCTTTTCTTCTATATTGATAGAGGCTTTTTGGATAGCTTCTTTTAGAACCTCCTCAAGTAATATGGTTTTCCCTTGGCGGGTAGACATTTTCTTCCCATCCTTCAACATCATGCCAAATGGGATGTGCTTCACTTCTTTCGCCCATGAAAATCCCATTTTTTCTAACACAACCTTTACTTGCTGAAAGTGCAGGGTTTGCTCGTGACCCACAACGTATAAGGCTTCGTCGAAATGATAAGATTGGAAACGATCGATGGCTGCTGTGAGGTCACGAGTCGCATAGATCGTCGTTCCATTACTTTTACGAATGAGGCATGGAGGAATGTTTTCTTCGTCTAGGGGTACTACTTGCGCACCTTCTGATTCTTCTAATAATCCTTTTTCCTTCAGTAAATCAATAGTAGGTTCCATTTTATCGTTATAGTAGGCTTCCCCTCGTGTTAGATCGAAAGAGATGCCGAGCAGTTCATATATTTTGTTAAACTCCTCCAATGAAACTTCCTTAAACCACTTCCATAGTTGGAGTGCTTCAGAATGCTGCTGTTCGAGTTTTTTAAACCAATCTCTTCCTTCTTCTATAAGTGAAGGGTCCTCGCTTGCTGCTTCATGGAATTTCACGTAAATCTTCGTCAGTTCTTTGAGGGGGTTGGCTTTAATCTTCTCTTCATCTCCCCATTTATTGTAGGCTGCCAATAGTTTTCCGAACTGGGTACCGTAATCCCCGATGTAATTAATTTTGACAGTCTTATAACCACATTTCTCAGCTATATTGGCTATGGCATTTCCGATGACTGTTGAGCGTAAGTGTCCCATTGAAAAAGGTTTGGCTATATTAGGAGCAGACATGTCGAGTACAACGGTTTTACCATCACCGAAATCATGATGACCGTAGAGAGAAGGGTCTGTCAGAACTTGCTTGAGCGTATGATCCGTAACAAAAGACTGATTCAGAAATATGTTCAAGTACCCTCCGTTTGATTTAGCATCGGCGAAGACATCGTGTTTGATCTTGGGGGCAAGTTCAGCCGCAATATCAGAGGGGCTTTTACGTAATGTTCTTGCTAACGGAAAGCACGGGAAGGCTAGATCACCTAAATGGGCTTGTTTCGGTGTTTCTATTTGTTCATAGATCCATTCGCGAGTAAAGGTTTCTCCTAATAAATGAGATAATTGCAAAGCAAAGATATGTTTTTCCATAGTACTCCTCCTATTCATTCATTGGGGTGTGGAATTCAAACGGGTATCCAGCGACTGCTCTAGCAGAAAAAACAAAAAACCCCGTCTCTTTGTAAGAGACGAGGTTTACGCTCGCGGTACCACTCTTTTAGCTAAAAGCCACTTGATTTTTAGTAACGAGGACGGTCCCCGGCCATACCTACTTAAAGTTCAGGATGGCTTCTCAAAAGTCCGGTTCACTATGGGGATTCGCATCAGGCTTCCACCTTCCCTGACTCGCTGTCCGTTCCACATTAGCTACTCTCTTTTTCTTAGAATTTAAGAATATTTGAGAAGATTATAGCGGAAGGCAAAGGGATTTGCAAGTCACTTTGAGGAATAAATAGGAAATGAAGAGGGAAAATAGCAGCGTTAAGCTTTTTAATAGCCGTTTCTTCCTATATATAAGCAAATAGGAGGATGAAAGAGAATTTCATTGCTACAATAAGAACATTCTAATAGAGAGGTGATCTTAATGAAATCCGTTCACTCCATAGAAGAGGCACAATCTTTTGTTAATCATGAAACCTTATCTATTCTCTATATTTCTCAACCAAACTGCTCTGTCTGCCACGCTCTTCTCCCACAAATAGAAGAACTATTAGAGGATTACCCGAACATTTCATCCAGACATATTGATGCTCATGAAGTTCCAGGGGTCGCAGGAGAGTACTCGGTTATGACAGTGCCCGCTGTTTTGCTCTTTTCAGAAGGGAAAGAGCTTTACCGTAAAGCGAGATTTGTTCCAATCGGAGAATTGAATCATCAATTAGCGAAGTACAATCACTTCATTAATGAAGGGTGACGATAAGCCGTGCTGGTCAATTATGATCAGCATGGCTTTTTTATTCAACTAATTAGCAGGATTCTGGAAGAGCTGATTTCGAGAAATTTGTGGGGGTGTAGGGGCGTTGGGGAAGGATTCGTCCAGCTGCATCGCCCAGACAATCGCGTCATAAGCAGAACATCAACGGAATGAACAAGCCCATTCCTTTTAATTATGCGAGCCTGGTCTACCGGGGCGATTCCGCATTTGAACACTTTCCTGCGGGGAAACGGGCGTGCTTCCTCGGGCTGCGCCCTGTGGGATCACTCCTCGCTCCTTCTCCCTCGGGAGTCTCATTCTTCTCCAGCGCCCCTTACCATAGGAAGTTTTCGAAATCCTCCTAATGAGAAACTGCCTTCTACTTGTAAGGAAACCAATGACAATGCTGTATTCTCAACATTTTTAGTCCGCAGATGCTTCACTCCAGAAGAAATCATTTCGAGCCTCTTTATAACGTATGGTGGATGGGAAAACGGCGAGACTCCTGTGAGATGAATATGTTAGTTGAGAACCCGGGAAACGAAGTTTGAGGAGGATCAGCACATGTCCACGGAAAGCGAGTCGTTTTCCTATCCACCATCATCCACACAAACTGAGTCTTCAAGAATAAGAGGCTTTTGTTAAAGAGTTGCGCTGAATGGTATCAGCTTTTATAAAGTACTTGAAACCGCTTCAATACAAACTTTCAGAACATTTAGCCTTTTTCCTCTATTAAGGTTTCTCCACCAATTCTTAAAAATTGAACCTCCAAATATTTTCCTGAGACGCAATTATTTGCGATGAGACGTCCTCATATGGAAATATCTCGCGCTGAAACCGTTTACACTCACTAATTGGCTCTTATAGACCCGACTTGCAAAAAAGCCCTTGAATCAATTTTTGCCAGTGTTATGATGATTAACGTCATTGAAAAAGCGAACAAAAAAAGCGAACAAAAAATCCGAACGGGAGAGATGAACCCAATATGATCACTCAAAAGATTGCTTTTCTAGGTGCAGGCTCTATGGCTGAAGCGATGATTTCAGGAATGGTTGAATCAGGAAACATTCCTGCACAAAATATCATTGTAACCAACCGAAGTAATCAAGATCGATTAAATGAAATTAATTATAAATACGGCGTACGTACAGTATTAAAAGATGAATTGGACTTTTCAGAAGTTGATCAGTTCATCCTGGCGATGAAGCCTAAAGACATCGACGCTGTACTTGCCGACTTAAAAGATAAACTACAACCTAATCAAGTACTTGTTTCTGTATTAGCAGGAATTTCTACTTCTTATATGGAAGACCGCTTAAATATTGGTCAACAAGTGATTCGTGTTATGCCGAACACATCCAGCATGTTAAGAGAATCCGCTACGGCAATCAGTCCTGGCCGATTCGCAGATATGGATAATGTGCTAGTTGCTAAACAATTACTTCAAGCTATTGGTGAAGTATTTGTCATTGAAGAAGATAAAATGGACGTTTTCACAGGAATCGCTGGAAGCGGACCGGCTTATTTCTATTATTTAATGGAGCACATCGAAGAAACAGGCCGCGCGGAAGGCATGGATCGTGAAACATTACGTGAAATTGGAGCACAAACGCTGCTAGGTGCAGCAAAAATGATGCTAGAACGTGATGAAAGCCCAACTGAATTAAGAGAGAATGTAACATCTCCAAACGGAACGACAGCAGCTGGACTTGATGCACTTGATCAAAATGGTGGAGGCCACGCGATCTCAGCAGCAATTAAAGGTGCAGCAAGCCGTTCTAAGGAATTGAGTAAAGAACTAGAAGGACTACTTGTCGGTAGTAAATAAAAATAGATGAACGTTAATGAACGTGAAGCGAAAAAGCTAAATAGGAGTGATATGTTGAGTAATGATAAAAAAAGGGTAGTAATTAAAATAGGGAGTAGTTCCCTAACAAGCGCGCATGGAGAGATTAGCCGACGTAAGCTAGAAAAATTAGTAGATGAAGTCGTCCGCTTAAAAGACGACGGCCACGAAGTTTTACTTGTATCCTCAGGAGCCGTTGCAGCAGGATATCGCCGTTTAGGCTGCCTGGAACGCCCAGAAGCATTGCCAGAAAAACAGGCTGCTGCTTCCATTGGTCAAGGATTGTTGATGGAATCTTATTCTGATCTATTCTTGTCTCACGGCTATAATGGATCTCAAATCTTAATTACACGCAGCGATTTTTCCGACGAAGCTCGATACAACAATGCGCGTAATACCATCAACGTATTGCTCGAACGCGGAATTATCCCAATCGTCAATGAAAATGATACGATCACGATCGACCGTCTTAAATTCGGTGATAACGACACGTTGTCAGCGAAAGTAGCTGGCCTTGTTGATGCTGATCAATTGATCATTCTATCTGATATTGACGGACTTTATGATGACGATCCAAGAAAAAATGAGGATGCACAGCTACTCGATCAAGTCCACGAAATCACCCCAGAAATCGAAGCAGCAGCTGGTGACCCAGGAAGCGCTGTCGGAACCGGCGGTATGAAGTCCAAAATCGACGCATTCAAGATTGCGATGGCATCTGGAATTTCTTCCTTCCTAGGGAAAGCCGGCACAGATAACATCGTTTATGACGCTGTGTACCACAATGCTACCGGAACGTATTTTGAAACCAAACCTGAACATGAGAACCTTGACCAGAAAAAACAGTGGATCGCATTCAATTCCGGTCCTGAAGGTGAAGTCATTATCGATCACCGTGCGAAAGAATCGATTATAGAAATGAAGAAGAGCTTACTTCCAATGAACGTCCATCACGTAAAAGGACGCTTCAAAAAAGGAGCCGTTGTGCGTATCCATGACCTTCAAGGCGAAGAAATTGGTCTTGGTGTTGTAAACTATTCTTCTGAAGAAATGAAAGAAATGATTGGATTAACTGAACCAGAACTTGAATCTTACGAAAAAGCTGCAATCGAACGTAAAGATTTTGTTTGTCACTTAGAAGTATCCATGCCCGTAGGCGTTTAAAATACTCAAGGAGGTCTTTGATGACACTAATTAAAAATGATGTGAACGTGGAAGCGCAAGCTATTGAGGCGAAGAAAGCTTCCAAGAAACTAATGATCCTTTCTAAAGAGGAGAAAAACCAAGCACTTCTGCATCTTGCTGATGTACTTGATCGTGAATACGAAACGATCCTTGCAGCTAATGAAAAAGACTTGGCAAATGGCCGTGAGAAAGGATTCACGGATGCATTTATGGATCGTCTATCTCTATCAAAAGACCGCATTGCTGAATTTGCTCAAGGTCTGCGCGAAGTCGCTGAACTAGAAGACCCAACAGGTCAGGTAATTTCTGATTGGACGCTGGAAAACGACCTTCAAGTCCAAAAAGTAACGGTTCCTCTAGGCGTCATTGGTATGATTTATGAAGCACGCCCTAACGTAACTGTTGATGCGACAGGTTTAGCTCTTAAATCAGGAAATGCAATTGTCTTAAAAGGCGGTTCTTCTGCGATCAACTCTAACCAGGCAATCGTTGAAGTCATGCACCGTGGCCTTGAAGAAACAAAAATTCCAAAAGAAGCTGTGCAATTCATCGCTTCTACAGACCGTGCTGCAACCAATGAACTATTCACGATGAAAGAGCATATCGACGTGCTTATTCCACGTGGCGGTGGTAAGTTGATCCAGGCGGTCGTTGAGAATGCAACCGTTCCTGTTCTTGAAACAGGGGTAGGAAATTGCCACATCTACGTTGATAAAGATGCAGATGTTGAAAAAGCAATTAGTATTCTTGTCAATGCGAAAACAGATCGTCCTGCTGTATGTAACGCTGCAGAAACACTAGTCGTCCACAAAGATTGGCTAGCTGCTCACGTTGACGAATTAATTGCAGCGCTGAAAGAAAACAATATCAATGTCCACGGCGACGAGCGCGCTCTTGAAGTTATTCCTGGAGCCGTTCTTGCTGGAGAAGAAGATTGGAAGAATGAATATCTAAGTACAGATATCGCTGTAAAAGTAGTAGATAACCTAACCGATGCCATCACTCACATTGAAACGTATGGTACGAAACACTCTGAAGCAATCGTTACTGAAAACAGTGAAGCTGCAGAGAAATTCATGGCACTTGTAGATGCTGCTGCTATTTATCACAATGCATCCACACGTTTCACAGACGGTGGTGCGCTAGGATTCGGTGCCGAGATCGGTATTTCCACACAAAAACTTCACGCACGTGGACCAATGGGTCTTCCTGCGTTAACGACAGTGAAGTTCTTGATGAAGGGAACTGGCCAAATTCGATAAAATAGATTGATAGAAGTAGAAGGGGAAACTCTGAGGAGTTTCCTCTTTTTTATTTTGATTAGGAGTGAAAAGAGGGGGGGGAATAGTGCCCTAACATGATAGGAAAGTGCCCTAACTACGAAATAAAGCACCCTAACGTGAATCGAAAGTGCCCTAACTACGAAATAAAGTGTCTTAACGCCAATTGATTGTTACTTAACTAGATTAATCGTATAAACTCGGGCTTTAGAATGCATATTATTGTGAGTACAGCAATCACATAGCAGCCTTCTCGCCACTTTTGCCGAAGGGATCTGTGCAAATATCCTAAACTCAGCATTTGTAATCTCCTTGCCAAGCAATAACTGATAATCTTTCAACGCTCGTAAATGAGCATCCATAGACTTTTCTCCGCAGCAGCTGCATCTCCAATGATCACGCCTTCTTTCCATTTTGAAGTGAGAACATTGTGGACATTGAACTCCTAAAATTAAGTCACCCATTTTCAAACCATAGCGCTCCATCAAAGATGATTTATAAGGTACATGTTCACGTTTGAAGCGCTTCAGTAGTGCCCTAATATCTTCCCCTCCCAGTACAATCTCAGAAAAATCTTTTCTCACCTGTTCTACTCTCGAAATTAAGTTTTTAGGTCTTACAATTCTCTTTTTTAAATGAGAGAAGTCTTTGCCATAAGTTTCGATCTCGGTTTTAGAACTTGCTACAATGATAAGGGAGGAAATAGGGATCTCGGGGAAACCGTACATACCTAGCCAACGAGAAAGCTGGATAGTCTGATGCTCAACTTGTAAAAAAGGGTCTGGAAAAAGGTCTTGAATTCCGTTGAATTCACGGAAAAGCTGGTTATGGTCAAAATCAAACACCAACTTCCCTTTATAATTTTTCACCTCTAATAGGATGAGCAGCTCCGGCGTGACTACCAAAGCATCCATTTGAAAATGCTGAATTCCATCAAAAAGCCGAACGTCATGAAGGGTATGATAGGTTTCCTTTGGAAGGTAGCGAAGATAGTGGTCTGTATTCGTTTCACCATAGTATCCTGCTGATTGTTTGAGGAACTGTTCGTGAATTTCATTTCGCTGAGGGTGAGTAAGTGGAAGGCGGTTCAGTAGGGTTTCAATCTGAAGGTGTTCTTCTGTTTTATGACGAGCGGTACTGTTCAAGGCCCCACGCTCCTTATTTGAATTTTTTTCCTACTTATTATATCATGTTGTAATCTTTATCTTTAAAAAGGGGGAGGGAAATGAGACAAAGAGAGGCGGTAGATCAGATAACTAAAAGCCTGCAAGAGGATCCGAGAGTTAAAGCTATTTTTCTAGGGGAGAAAAGAGGACGATGAGCACTCCGATGTGGATTTATATTGTTTGGTCAAGGAAGAAGATAAACAAGAATTCTTAGAAGACAGGAAACGTCATGTAGAGGCGTATCGGGACATTATCTTTTATGATGATATTTTTATTATTGCGCCTCAGATCATTGCTGTATATGATAATTTACTTCACCTTGATCTGTTTACGGTGACGGAAGAAACGTTGATTCATAAAGACTTTTTTCAAGTAATCTACGATCCTGGGGGACGTATGGAAAAGTACAGAGATAAGCAGCATTTACGATTAAGTGAGCGAGAGTTTATTGACGCTGTGGATGATGCAGCTTTTTTCCTACTGCAATATAAAAAAGCAGCGGATCGTGGGAATGATATTTGGGCTGTCAAAGTGTTGAATGACCTTCTCATTAACCTAGCTCAAATCCTTCTGCAACGGTACTGCCCTGAGAGAGCTCAGCTTGGATTAAAAACGATTGATCGAAGCCTTCCTGAGGAAATTACGGATCGTATTCAGCATATCTACCAAAAAAACACCCCAGATGAACATCCTGAAGCTATACTCTTCTTTACAGCCGTTTTGAGCGAGCAGGTGAATTGGATTGAGGAGAATCTTCCTACGCTTGAGTACACCTTTCCATTATTAAAAAGAATGATACAAGAATTTCAAAAAAAATAACCCTCTAATCAAAGAGGGTTTATTTTAATTTGGCAGGGAAAAAGCTTTTGCAAGCGTCGGAGTAATCGATATATTTCCAAAATCGATGCCCAAATGAACCGCCGTATGAGCAATTTCTGGTCGAATACCTGACATCGTGGTCTCAACACCGATTAGTTTTAGGGCATTAATTAATTGGAAAATCTGTTGAGCTACCATTGTATCTACAAGATACACGCCGGATAAGTCGATGTATAAGTGATTGGTATCCTTTTCTGTACATTTGGCCAGTGTATTCTCGAGAATGGAAGTTGCTCTTAGCGTATCGATTTCACCTACTAAAGGCAGTAGTGCTTTTCCGTTTGATAAATCAATAACAGGTGAGCTTAACTCATTGATCGTTTTCTCCTGGTCGTCAATGCGTTTATTTAGGTGATCGTGTTTTTCTTCTACTACACGTGTCATAACGATATCGATAGCTTCAATAATCACAGTCTTCCATAAGTCAATCTTTTCCTGTGTTACTAATTTGATCTGTGTTTGTATATAATCATCAATGAAACCCATGTATTGGTTTCTTACTCGTATAAACTCTCTCATAATTAGGTGAGTAGGAGTATTTAAATGTTCAGGATCACTGGCTACATTAATAATCCAATCATCAAATTCTTGAAAAAATTGACTTTCTTCCATCACAAATACTTTACATAGATGCTGATGGAATTCAAAGTTCTGTGCTTTTAATGTTCGAATGACTTCTGGGTCGTTGGAAGCATACACTCCTCCCCCTGTCTTATCCAGGGATTCATACCATTCTTCAGTCAGTTGCTCGGCCTTGCTTAACAAAAAATCATGCAAATCTTTATTTCTCTGCATAATAAAACTCCTCTCAAATCTGACCTATTCCCTATTTTTTTCTATAGTAAAACCAAAAATCCTTATAAACCTAAGAAATATGTTTCCAAACCTTATATTTCCATGCGAAAAAAGAAGGATATTGAAGATATTTGCCGAATAAATGATTATCAATACTGGAGGGGATGAGAATGGGTGTAAGAAACGTTTTGCTTGAGCAACTGGCTGCGATTTATGACGAAAACAGTTGGTTCGTTTGCTTTAATTTTGCTGTCAAAGACTTGACGGAATATCAAGCTCAGGTTAAACCGGACGATGATACCAACTCCATTGCAGAGCTTGTCCATCATCTTTACTTTTACAATTATCGCTACCTATGCAGGTTTCGAGGTGAGGAAGTTCAGGAGCTACCCAGACATTATAACACCTTTCAAAATCATAATGGAGGAGATTGGAATCATACGATCTTGAATTACCAGGAAGTCATGGCTAGTTTCCGTAGACAAATCTATTTATCTAGTGAAGAAAAACTTGAGAAATGGTCCGAAACACTCTCCCATTTATTCATTCATAATGCCTATCATATTGGACAAATCGTCCACATACGCAAACAATTTGGTACATGGAGTTCATCTCCTGTCGTACGAGGATAACCAATAACGGAAATTAAAAACCCAGACGCTAAAAGAGCACTCTGGGTTTTGTAATCAGTAGGTTAGTCTTGAGCTGGTGCTGGTGCAACCTGAGTTGGATATGGTTCTGGAGTAGTTGGTGATAGACAGCTAATACCGCAGAAACAATCAAGGTCCACTGTGATACACACGCCTGTTTCATAGAAGCCTGGTGACATATCCAGGAAGTCACAGACTCTACCTTTTTTACTGTGACAAGCGTTTCCACTACCGCCATTGATAGGGATCAACAACTCAAGTTTGACGCAATCTTTCTTATCATCTACGAATTTTTTAGCTCTGAAGAACGGAGATTCCAAGCATTGATACATATTATTCGCAAATCTTGCACCGCTTCCAATGAAAGGCTTGCAGTCTTTACAAATAAGTGTAAATGGAATTGTCGTGTCCCCCATTCCTGCACCAGCAGGTGAAAGAAGGTCACGAATAGAACGCTCGCAACTCACATCACAACAGTGATCGCGCTCAGCAACTTCATCTTGGGCAGCGATAATCTTTTTGATTGTATCACGTACACATTCGCTGCCTTTTCCTTTAGAACAAGAACCCATTTGAAAAATCTCTCCTTTGTTAGTTATTCCCTATAATCTATGTAAAATCTATAAGTGTGCTTGTATAGGAGTCTATTTTCTAGAAAGTTTAGAAACATCTAACCTGAAAAATAGACGAATGCTTACGGGCGTTTGCCAAGTCAAAAAGCTCTATAGGGACATATTCTAAACTATCTATAACATCTCAGTTATAGGAATCACGGCTTCCCACAGCTGTGAAATTTTCCCTGGCATTAGGCGTTAGCTCACCTTAACGCCTATTTTTATCTCCTGTTCTAATCTTCATTAACATGAAAAAAGGCTGACCGGCAGTGTTGCCAGTCAACCTTTTTCCTTATTTCTTTTTGTGGAACGTTTTATCTTTTAAGCTCTTAAATGCTTTGGAAGACGAGTCTACAGTCTTACCTATAGCTTCTGAACCTTTTTCAGAAGCTTTCTTGACAATTTTTCCAGACGAATCAACCGTTTTGCCAATCAATCCACCTTCACCAGTAATAGACTTTATGATTTTACCAGAAGTATCTACGGTGTTGTGAACAAGATCGTTGGCTTCTTTAGAGACACCTTTAATAAAACCTTCTTCCTTTTTATTCGAAGATGAGTTGGAGCCTTTGTGATTTTCGCTCATGATTTCGATCTCCTCTCTGGAAATGATTTGCTACAATCCATACCTATGTATTTGCTGGCTTTTTATGAGAAATTGTAATGATAAAAATGAATGATCACTCATTTTTTGTTGAATTTTCAGAATTATCCATATAGAATAAGATTACATACTATCCGGTATGTTTAGAAGAAAGGAGGAAGAATGTGAATTTTGATTACTCCGATAATGTAAAAAGGTATGAGCAGAAGATTCATTCTTTTATGGAGGAACACATCTTTCCTAATGAAAAAATTTACGAGCAACAATTGAATGAACAAGAATCCCGCTGGTCGGGAGTGCCTCCAATCATGGAAGAATTAAAGGCTAAGGCACGTGAAGAAGGTTTATGGAATTTATTCTTGCCAGACGATACATATGGAGCTGGATTGACCAATTTAGAATATGCCCCATTGTGCGAGTGGATGGGGCGTTCTCCTATAGGTCCTGAAGTGTTTAATTGCAATGCACCCGATACTGGAAATATGGAAGTGCTAGCCCGGTATGGAAGTGAAGAACAGAAAAAACAATGGCTGGAGCCTTTATTAAACGGTGAAATTCGTTCTTGCTTTTCGATGACGGAACCTGATGTAGCTTCTTCAGACGCGACCAATATAGAAGCACGGATTGAAAGGCAAGGAGAAGAGTATGTGATTAATGGCCGAAAATGGTGGTCCTCGGGAGCTGGTGATCCGCGGTGCAAAATGGCGATTTTTATGGGGAAAACAGATCCTGAAGCCCCTAAATATGACCAACAGTCTATGGTCATCGTACCACTCGATGCTACAGGGGTTACGATCAAGCGTATGCTGCCTGTTTTCGGATACGACCATGCGCCCCACGGACATGCGGAAATCGACTTTAAAAATGTTAGAGTCCCTTTAAGCAATATGATTTGGGGTGAAGGAAAAGGATTTGCTATTGCACAAGGACGTCTCGGCCCCGGACGTATTCACCACTGCATGCGTTTGATTGGAGCGGCTGAGAGAGCACTTGAAGATCTTTGTAAGCGTGTACAAAATCGTGTGGCTTTTCACAAACCATTAGCAGAACAAGGAGTAATTAGAGAATGGATTGCTGATTCAAGGATCGAGCTTGAACAAGCTAGATTACTTACTTTGAAGGCCGCCTACATGATGGACACTGTAGGTAATAAACAAGCAAAAACAGAAATTGCCATGATAAAAGTTGTTGCTCCAAATATGGCTCTAAGGGTCATCGATCGAGCCATCCAGGCTCATGGAGCTGCTGGTGTGAGTGATGACTTCTCATTAGCTGCTCAATGGGCAGGTGCGAGAACGTTGCGACTCGCAGACGGGCCGGATGAAGTTCACCGAAGACAGATTGCCAAATTGGAATTATCTAAATATAAGGAGTGATTGGATGCATGTAAAACAATTATTTGATCTGTCCGGTAAGACCGCAATCGTAACAGGTGGAGGACGCGGTCTTGGAGAACAAATCGCCTCAGGGCTGGCAGAGGCAGGAGCGAATGTAGTTCTATGCTCAAGAAAAGTAGAGGCTTGTCAGAATACAGCTGCCAAACTTGAAGACGAGCTTGGAGTTCAGACGCTCGCTCTACGCTGTGATGTGACCAATCCAGAAGATATCCAAGCAGTGGTGGAACAGACTATCGATCGTTTTGGAACAATCGATATCCTGGTCAATAATAGTGGAGCAACGTGGGGAGCTCCTACTCTGGAAATGCCATTGGAAGCTTTCCAGAAGGTGATGAACGTAAATGTAACAGGGACTTTCCTTATGTCGCAAAAAGTTGGAGAAGTGATGGTGAAGCAAAAAGCAGGAAAGATCATCAATATTGCTTCTGTCGCCGGGCTTGGCGGTGCGGATCCACGCTTTATGGATACGATTGGCTACAACGCAAGTAAAGGAGCTGTTATTACTTTTACAAAAGATCTGGCAGTTAAATTGGGGCCAGAAAATATCCAAGTAAACGCCTTAGCTCCAGGGTTTTTCCCAACAAAAATGTCAAAAGTTGTTCTAGAAGAAGGTGGCGATTTTATTCTTGATCGCACACCAATGCGCAGGTTTGGTTCGAACGAGGATTTAAAAGGAGCAGCGCTTTTTCTAGCTTCAGGGGCTTCGAATTATGTGACCGGAGAGGTCTTAGTCGTTGATGGCGGAATGCACGCCAACTGTTAAAAAGAAACCTGAGGAGGAAGATAATGACAGTGAAAAATTTGACCGTAGTAGGAGCAGGCTCCATGGGTCACCAGATAGCGATGCTTGGTGCTCTTGCGGGTTATCATACGATTTTGCAGGATATCAATCCAACTTCTTTGGAACAAGCGGAAGTGAAGTTAGCCGCAATAATGGAAAAATGGGTGGAAAAAGGAAAGATAACTTCAGATCAGCTTGAGGAGGCCTTTAGTTATCTCACGTTCACTACAGATTTAGAGGAAGCTGTAAAAGAAGCGGACTTAGTTATTGAAGCAGTTGTAGAAAAGCTGGAGGTTAAAAGAGAAGTCTTCAATAAGCTTGACCAATATGCTCCTGCTCACACTGTATTAGCTACGAACTCTTCAACAATTGTCAGTTCATTAGTTGCAGATGTGACCAATCGTCCTGAAAAAGTATGCAATATGCATTTTTTCTTCCCGCCACTAGTGATGGATTGTGTAGAAGTTGTGAAAGGAGAGCACACCTCCGAACAAACGGCAGACATAGCGATGAAGGTTTGTGATCAGATAAACCGAACAGCCGTACTTCTTCAGAAAGAGATCTCCGGGTTTATTGCCAATCGGATATTATTCGCTATCCAAATAGAGGCTATGAGTCTTTATGAGGGAGGATATGCAGATTTCAAGGATATTGACACCATTGTTAGAAAGGCATTGCGTCACCCGCTCGGCCCGTTTGAACTAATGGATTTATCCGGAATCGATGTTGGTTATTATGTCATGCAGCAACAATACGAGGAAACAGGAGATCCAAAGGATAAACCGTCGAAAACTTTAACGGAGAAAATGGAGGCTGGAGAACTCGGCAGAAAAACAGGGAAAGGCTTTTATTCGTACGAAACAAAGGTGAGAAGCTAAAGGGGGAGTCAACATGCATGAGTATGAAGTGACCGTTCGCTTTTGTGAGACGGATCTGCTTGGTCACGTTAACAACAATAACTTTTTCGTTTACATGGAAGATTCAAGGATACACTTTTTTGACGCCCTTGGATTAGTTATGGAGGATTGGAATTTTATACTTGCGTCCATCAAGTGTGATTTTCTAAAACAAGTCTATTTTAAGCAAACTCTTATTATAAGGAGTCTGGTGAAAAAGATCGGTAACTCGAGCTTTCACTTGGAACAACAAATGGTGGAAAAGGAGTCTGGAGAAATAGTAGCTAAGGGGTCTTCTGTAATTGTCCACTTTGACTTTGAAAAAGAGAAAAGTGCACCTTTGTCAGAGGATATGAAGAGAAAACTGGAGTCTCACCAATTCGCTGCGAACTAGGAGGTACTTAATGGTACAAACAAAAGATACCAGACCTGTAAGGCCGGGAGAAGAGTTGGATACTGAAGGGGTTGAGAAATATTTAAGGCACCATCTGGATCTTCCGGATGGAAATATGCAAGTCCGTCAGTTTGGTGCTGGACACTCGAATTTAACCTATGAACTTTCGGTGGGTGATTGGAAGGCTGTGCTAAGGAGACCTCCAATGGGACCCGTTGCTGCAAAAGCTCACGATATGGAAAGAGAATATAAAGTCCTAAAAGCTCTACATCCTGTTTTTCCTCTGGCACCAAAACCGTACATCTTTGAATCAGGAGAAATATTGGGGCGGCCTTTTTTTGTAATGGAACGTAGAGAAGGGCTGGTCTATGATACGTCTTTTCCAGAGGGGGTAGAAGGAACGGAAGAGTTGGGGCGAAAGATTTCAGAAACGATGGTTGACCGATTAGTTGAGCTTCATGATGTCGATTATAAGAAAACTCCTCTTATCGATATGGTCAAGCCTGAAGGATTTATGGAACGTCAAATTCATGGTTGGATCAAGAGGTTTGAGAAGGCGCGGACGGATGATGTCGTTTCAGGAGAACGGTTAAAAAAGTGGCTTGTAGACCATATCCCTTCTTCAAGTGCGCACTCTGTTATTCATTATGATTATAAATTGAATAACAGCATGTTTAGTAAGGATAATCCTGCAGAAATGGTGGGCTTGTTTGATTGGGAAATGACCACTGTAGGCGATCCACTGGCAGACCTTGGTGCTGCGTTGAGCTATTGGATTGAAAAAGACGATCCAGAGATGCTCAAAACGGGACTTGGTAAAGTTCCAGTGACAGTAAAAGACGGCTTTTATACTAGTGATGAATTCATCCAGCGTTATGCAGATAAGAGCGGTCTGGACTTAAGTCAGATTCATGTTTACCAAACCTTCGCCTATTTCAAACTGGCAGGGATTATCCAGCAAATTTATTATCGCTATAAAAAGGGACAAACGAATGATCCAAGATTCGCCCAAATGAACGTATTTGTTAACAATTTGATCAGGCATGCGGAAGAAACGGCTGGTTTATAGGATGGGACGTATTCACGTTATTTTCAAAAAAGAAGATATTGAACCGAACCATATGAAAGGTAAAATTGCGGTTGTTTTTGATGTGCTATTTGCGACAACGACGATCACTGCAGCTTTAGCTGACGAGGCGCTTTCTGTGATTCCAGTGTATGATTCGGCTCATGCGAAAGAAAAAGCAAAGTCTATGAAAGAGCCCTACGTGTTAGCGGGAGAGGACCAAGGGAGAAAGATTAATGGCTTTCATCACCCGCTCCGTACATACTTGCAGCCTCATATTCGAGATAAGCATCTTATTCTTTCAACTACCAATGGCACAGTAGCTTTACAGCGGTCCAGTCAATCAGATCATTTATACGCTTCTTCTCTTTTAAACAATCCAGCTATGGCAGCGTATTTGTTTGACCATTACTTCGAGAAAACTATTTTATTAGTTTGTTCCGGTTCAAGCGGTCGATACACGATGGAAGATTTCTACGGAGTGGGCAGTCTTATTCATTATTTAATGAGTTTAGCAGAATGGGAGTTATCTGATGCTGCCAAAACGGCCTGGTTATTTTATGAGGGAAGTCATTCTACTGCCGCTGACCTTCTCGCTGCCTCCAGAATTGGATCTTTACTAATGAATGCGGGAATGGAACGTAGTGAAATTGAATTTGCTGCTCAAGAAGGTACGTTTGAAGTCATTCCCAAGTATCACCCGAAATTGGGGCAAATGAAGGAGGAAAAGTATGAATTCTATTAAACTTTCAGTTAAAGGCGGAGAGTACTTACTAAGTAACGTAAGTCCAGAGTCCGTCTTTACTCCAGAAGACAGAAGTGAAGAGCATAAAATGTTTGCTTCCACGGCTCGACAATTTATTTCCCGGGAAATTCATCCCCATCAGCAAAGAATTGAAGGTGGAGATTATGCTTTTGTTGCTGAACAGATGAAAAAAGCAGGGGAAATGGGCTTGCTGGGGCATAGCATTCCTGAGCGTTTCGGTGGACTTGGTCTAGATAAGATCACGAAAGGAATTGTGGGGGAAGCTCTCGGTAATGCCGGAGGTTATAGTGTTGCTCATTCCAACCATACGTGTATCGCTACACTTCCTATTACGTACTTTGGCACTGAGAAGCAAAAAGAAAAATACTTGCCTAAGTTAGCTTCGGGTGAATTTCTAGGGGCGTATTGCTTAACCGAACCGGACGCAGGCTCTGATGCGTTATCATCAAAAACGACTGCCGTGTTGAACGAAGAAGGAACACATTACGTATTGAATGGTACGAAGCTTTATATAACAAATGCATCGTTTGCGGATACATTTATTGTGTATGCAAAGGTAGATGGTGAGCAGTTTACAGCATTTATTGTAGAAAAAGGATTTGAAGGTTTGTCAATTGGTCCTGAAGAAGACAAGATGGGGATTAAAGGCTCTTCGACATGCTCGGTTGTTTTTGAAGACTGTCTCGTCCCTGTTGATAATTTACTTGGCGAAGTGGGGAGAGGGCATCTGATCGCCTTAAATGTATTGAACCTTGGGCGATTCAATCTTGGCTTTGCTACAACAGGAGCAGCTAAATACTGCCTGAAGCTCGCAATTCAACACACCACAGAAAGACAACAATTTGGAAGATCTATAGCAGACTTTTCAGCTACAAAAGAGAAAATCGCTAAAATGAGCGCCCGTATTTATGGAACAGAATCACTTCTTTATCGTACAGCTGGCCATATTGAGGCCGTGCTAGGCGATCATTATGAGACCGAGGATCACAAAGCTGTGGCTAAAGCAATGAATGAACATGCTCTTGAATCTGCGATATGTAAGATCATGGGCTCAGAAACACTTGATGAAGTCGTTGATGAATCCTTGCAGCTTCACGGCGGAGCAGGATTTATTAGAGAATATCCGATTGAGCAAGCTTACAGAGATTCACGTATTAATAGGATTTTTGAAGGGACAAACGAAATTAACCGTCTGCTCATTCCAGGGAACTTTTTTAAGAAGGTAGCTCGTGGTGAAATTGATGGGCTTACGACTGTCGAGAAAGCCGAGCATTCCTTGAAGCAAAGCTTATATAAAAATGTAAGCGGCCCGTTAGAACCGCTGCAGGAGGCTGTTGCTCTTTTTAAAAATCTCTTTTTAGTTTCAGCTGGAGCGGCCTATCGCATTCATGGTGAATCCATTCAACAAGAGCAGGAATTATTGATGAAACTTGCAAATTTAGCTATCGCCGTTTATGAAAGTGAGTCCGTGGTTTTGCGGACAACGAAAGCGATTATGAGCTCGGATAGCGAAGCAGAATTGAAAACGAAACTTTCCTACTCAGTAATTGAGAGAAATGCTTTGAATGTCCAAAGGGATACGAGCTATCTTCTCTCTGCTCTTTTAAAAGGAGATGAGAGGAAGAAAACACTTAGGAATATTGCTATTCTTTTGAGCGAGTACCAGTGGGAAGATGCAATCGAGCGTAACCGTGCGATTGCAGAAACAATGATTGAGGAAAAACAATATAAATCCTAAAGGAGATGGAATGATGAACTTAGGTAACGAACATTTAAGTGTAGAGTTGAATGGTCCTGTCATGTCTTGTGTATTGAACCGTCCCGATTCTCTGAATGCTTTCTCTGACAAAATGATAGTAGGACTTCAGGAAGCTCTTGAGGAAGCGGCTTTAAATAACGAAGTGAAGGTCGTTGTATTATCTGGTGCTGGCAGGGCCTTTTCAGCCGGTGGAGACGTCAAAAGTATGGGACAGGTTGATGCTCAAGGGATTTATGACCACCTCGGGGCATTAAACCAGCTTATCTTGCAAATAAAGGATCTTTCCAAACCTGTTGTATCCGTTGTGCACGGCTATGCAGCAGGAGCAGGCTTTAATCTGGCTTTAGCTTGTGACCAGATCCTGGCTGGAGAAGAGAGTCAGTTTATTCTTAGCTTTGCTCAAGTTGGGCTCGTATCTGATGGAGGAGGCCACTACTTCTTATCTAAGCTTCTCGGTCCTTATCGCGCAAAGGAATTGTTATTCAGGGCAGAACCGATACCAGTAGAAACCGCTATGGAGTGGGGATTGGTCAATCGCGTGTTCCCACTGGCCGATCTTGAAGAGGAGGCCATGAACTATGCTGTTAGATTAGCTAAAGGACCAGGACGTGCAATTGGGATGATGAAAAAGCTTGTGGATCAATCTGATAAATCAGATTTGGCTACAATTCTTGAACAGGAACGGACTGTTCAAACGATGATGGTATCCACGAATGATCACAAAGAGGGC
Organism: Halobacillus sp. A1-3; assembly: GCF_050971765.1. Lineage (NCBI taxonomy): Bacteria > Bacillati > Bacillota > Bacilli > Caryophanales > Bacillaceae > Halobacillus > Halobacillus sp. A1-3. Next base: position 260,112 of record NZ_JBPCEO010000003.1, read on the forward strand.
GTGCAAGCTTTTAAGGAAAAACGCAAACCAGAATTTACTGGTAAATGAGTTGGGGGGAGAAATGATGAAAGCTATTCAGTTTAAAGAATATGGAGGTCCTGACGTTTTAGAGAAAGTAGACGTTGAGACACCAGAGTTAAAAGAAGGAGAAGTGCTCATTAAGGTCACAGCCATAGGTGTAAATTATGCGGATACTGCCCGGAGAGAGGGGGCGTATGTTGTTCCTACTCCACTTCCATTCATCCCAGGTGCAGAAGTGGCCGGAGTTGTAGAGGAAACAGGAGAAAAAACGAATAGATTTCAGAAAGGCGACCGTGTCGTTACGTTAATTGGCTCAGGAGGATATGCCGAATACGTAGTGGCGAATGAACGGACTTTAATTCCTATTCCGGAAAACATGGAAGACGCAACAGCTGTTTCCTTACCTCTACAGGGGTTGACTGCGTATCATTTACTAAAAACAATGGGACGTCTGGAAAAAGGGGAAACGGTGCTTGTTCATGCTGCTGCAGGAGGAGTCGGTTCATTGGCTGTCCAGCTGGCGAAACTGTTTGGAGCTGGAAAGGTTATCGCAACGGCCAGCTCTGAGGAAAAGCTTGATATGGCATTAGAGTTAGGGGCAGATCATGCCATTAATTATACAAAGGCTAATTGGCGGGAAGATGTCATGAATGCAACGGATGGAGAAGGTGTGGACATTGCCCTAGAGATGGCTGGAGGCGATATATTCCATGAAACTGTGAAATGCATGCGTCCTTTCGGAAGATTGGTCGTCTACGGAGTGGCGAGCGGAAATCCGCCTCAGATGTACCCTTCCGGTTTAATGAATCGAAATTTGTCAGTTATCGGATTTTTCCTTCCGCAAATTATGAAAAAACCTGTTTTGTTTGAAAAGAGTCTCCAGGAACTTTTAAAACTCGTAAAAACAGGTGATCTGAAATTGACGATCGGTGGAGTATATGATTTAGAAGAAGCCGCTCAAGTCCATCAGATGCTACAAGGAAGAAAGACCAAAGGGAAGCTGGTTTTAAAACCGTGAATCTAAGATGCTGAGGTTTCTCAGCATCTTTTTTTAATGATTACTAAGTTCTAAGCAGGAAAAGTGTTGAGAAAGATCGAAGAAAAGCAGTCAGCTGATTAATGTTTAAGGAGGAAGTGCCATGTTTTTACATAAAATTGATGAGGATTTAGCGTTAAAACGCATTGAATATACGGACGCCGAAGAGTTGTTTGAGCTCTCAGACCGTTCACGAGAACATCTTGGTACTTGGCTGCCGTGGATTCATTTTACCGAATCGCCTGACGATACGAAGACATTCATAAAAGGCTGTTTACAGAGGTACGCAGAAAATGACGGAGAAACCGTCTGTATTATGTACAAGGGTGGAATCGCTGGTGTCATTGATTTTCATGAACTGAGTTGGTCTCATAAGAGAACAAGTATTGGATATTGGATGGGAGTGAATTATAAGGGTCTGGGTCTGCTAACCCGCTCATGTGAAGTACTGTTCGATTATGCATTCAATCAACTTGGGTTGAATCGAATTGAGATAAGAGCAGCGGAAGAAAACCTTAAAAGCCGGGCTGTACCTGAACGACTTGGATTCGTGCAGGAAGGTATCATTCGCGATGCAGCCGATATGTATGGAAATTATGTGAACCACGTCTTATATGGAATGCTTGCAAGGGAATGGAAGGCAAAAGCTTGACGAAAAGCTTCTTAGAGGAGGTCCTTATATGAGAAAAAGGATTCATTCAATCCAACAAGTGAATATTACAAGTCCTACGAAAAGGGAAAGTGAGGATGCATTCATCGTTCATGAGTCGGCCGGGATTTTTGGTGTACTAGATGGAGCTACCCCGCTCACGAATTTTAGGGATGAGGATGGCCATAATGGAGCCTATCTCGCAGCTCAGCTCTTTAAAAGACATTTCCTGAATCTTTCAGAGACTGCTGAATTATCAAAAGAAGTGGTGAAAGCAAACACTAAGCTTCAGCAAGAAATGCTCGCTTATAAGGTCAACGTTGAAGAAGGATATGAGCGGTGGTCTACTTGTGTAGCCGTTGTAAAAATAAAGGAGAATGAGCTTCATTATGCCCAATTAGGGGACTCGATGATTATGATAAGTTATGAAGACGGAACATCAAAGGTATTGACGAAAGATACTGTAGAAGGTATCAGTGAGCGGGCTAGCCGACAAAGAGAAAAAGACCGTAAGTCAGGGAAAAAGATACCTGAAGAGACTTATTACAGAGAACCTTTAAATCGCTTACGGTATAACCGATCTATGGCGAATAGAGAGAACGGCTACACAGTAGCAAATGGAATGAAATACATTGAACCTTACATTCAGTCGGGGGTTGTCTCATTGGATAATATACGAGACGTTTTTATTTTTTCAGACGGATTGTTTCATCCCGAGCATACGTTACATGATACTTATAGACGAGTTCGGGAATTTGGCTTGATAAGCTATATCAATCAAGTGACAGAGCATTATCAGACCAACGATTTACGAGTGGATGATCGAACAGCCGTCTGGGTCACTTTTTAGGTTCTATAGAGAACAGGATGCTCATATATTTTTTAGGATGATAAGGAGGTGGTGAGGTGGCCTTTTATCAACTGTCTGATGGGGCTGAATTATTCTATGAAGATAAAGGAGAAGGTAAGCCTCTTGTGTTCATTCATGGAGTATGGATGAGCAGTCGTTTTTTTCATAAACAGGTTAGCTACTTTGAGAAAAAGTTTCGTGTTATTACTTTGGATCTTCGTGGACACGGGGCTTCTGCTAAAACGAATGCTGGCCATACGGTTGCCCAATATGCCCGGGATCTAAGAGACCTAGTCCGTCATTTAGATCTGCAGGATGTGACTTTGGTGGGGTGGTCGATGGGAGCTTTTGTCATCTGGGAATACCTTCACCAGTTCGGTGACAAAGGTGTCCTTTCAACCGTGATTGTAGATGAGCTGGCATCTGATTTTAAATGGCCGGACTTTGAAATTGGAGCTTTCGATCTAGCTGCCTTAACCTCTATGATGCAGGGACTTCAGCATGATCAAAAAGGGCTTCTCAGAGGTTTTCTACCGTTAATGTTTAAGAAAGATGTTTCTGAGGAGCATCTATGTTGGATGCTGGAAGAGACGATGAAAGTTCCTGCGAGCATTGCGAGTGCCATTTTGTTCGATCAGTCCATCATTGATTGCCGTCCATACTTGAACTCTATCCAATGTCCAACGCTATTATGCTTTGGTAGAGAAGAGAAGTTAATTCCTGTCGCTGCGGGAGAGCATTTAAAGAAATCTATTGCCAACAGTCAACTTGAAATCTTTGAACAAAGCTGCCACTGTCCTTTCTTAGAGGAACCTGAAAAATTTAATAGACTCATTGAATCATTTTTAACATCTTTAAAAGTGGTCAATAAAAATTCATAGGTGTTACAGGAGGATGAGGTCCCATAGATTTCATCCTTCTAGCTAAAGTAGAGGAAGAGAAATGGATTTAAACACAGAAAGGCTATGGATCAGAAAGTTCAAACCAACCGATTGGAGAGCAGTTTATTCCTACACTTCGGATCGAGAAGTCATGAGATTTCTACCTGAAGGTGTGCATACCGAAAAAGATTCGAAAGCTTTCGTCAATCAAAATTGCGATGGAGTAGCGAAACATTTTCCTGTCATTACGTTAGAAAACAATCAACTGATCGGACATATGACTTTTCATAAATACTTTGGAGATCATACATATGAGATCGGCTGGGTTTTTCATAGAGATCATCACAATAAAGGATATGCCTCTGAAGCAGCACAAGCTTTGCTGAAATATGGTTTTGAAACTATTCAGTTACATAGAATTATCGCTACTTGTCAGCCTGAAAATTATTCTTCGCACAGAGTAATGGAGAAGATCGGAATGAGAAAAGAAGGTTTTTTCAAAAAGTGCATACCGATGGAAGAAGGGTGGTGGGATGAATTTTATTACGCCATCCTTGAAGAGGAATATTCTACATAAAAGCAAGAGAGCTAGAAAAGCTTCTGGCTCTCTTTTTACTTCTTTTAGTTGATAAGAGCGAACAATAGACCGTCATATCCTTTGGAGCCAACTGTTTGAATTGCGGTAGAATCAATCCGAGGCTCGTTAGACAGCATTTCAAACATCTCTTTGATCCCACTTACCTCTTCGTCTTCCTGTTCATTTAAGATAGCTCCTTCACGTACAACGTTGTCTACAATTAAGCAGGCCCCCGGTTCAGCTAATTCAATGGCCCACTTTATATAGGCAGGATTATTCTTTTTATCTGCATCTATAAAAAAGAAATCGTAGGTATTTTCTTTGGATGCAAGGGTGGGGAGCGTTTTAATCGCTGGCCCTGTAAGAATTTCTACTTTATCTTTAACACCTGCTTCTTCCATATTTTTCTCAGCAACTTGAGCATGTTTCTCACTATACTCTAAAGTCGTAATTTTACCGCCTTCTGGCAAGGCTCTGGCCATCCATAAAGTGCTATACCCGCCCAAGGTTCCAAACTCGAGTATTCGTTTAGCGGATTTTAAACGGATAAGGAGATTTAACAGCTTTCCTTGACTTTCTGATACATCGATGGCAGGAAGACCGGCAGCAGCATTAGATGATAATAAATTTTCCATTACTAAATCTGATTGCATTAGATGATCACTGAAATATTGATCGACATGTTTCCACATTTCTTTACTCAACTACACTCCTCCTTTTGTTTTTCTATGCGTTTAGTTTACGATTAATTTCCCAGTATTGGAAGTAATATAAAAGCGCCTCCTAAAGAGACGCTATTAGTACTTATAGAACTCCAAAAGCCTCATTTTTCTGATCGGTAATAAACATATGACCAGGAGCATGGGTTAACATTAGTTTTGGTTTCATGTGCATGGCAATCGCCTGGGGAGTGACCCCACACGCCCAAAAAACAGGTACTTCATCATCTTTAACAGGAACTGCGTCGCCAAAATCAGGAGAGTGAAGATCATGTATACCAATTTTCTCAGGATCACCGATATGGACAGGAGCCCCGTGAACAGAAGGGAAGCGGCTTGTTACTTGGATGGATCTGATCACGTCTTTTGATTTCATCGGTCTCATGCTTACAACCATTGGCCCGTGAAACTGTCCGGCAGGCTGACAAGAGAGATTCGTTTTAAACATAGGGACATTCAAACCTTCTTCGATATGGCGAATGGGAATGTCATTCTCAAGCAGGGCTTGTTCGAACGTGAAGCTGCAGCCGAGCAAAAAACCGACCATATCTTCCGTCCAAACATCCGTAAGGTCCGTTCGTTCTTCTGTTTTTTTGCCATTTCGGTACACCAAATATTTAGGCAAGTCTGTCCTTAAATCAGCTTTTGGCGCAACCGAAGGAGGATAGTAAGCATTTAAGTCTGTAACATCAAGTACTGGACAAGGCTTTGGATTACGCTGGCAAAAAAGCAGGAAATCATAAGCCATTTCTTTAGGCAGGACAACAAGGTTGGCTTGAATATATCCGTTGGAAAGTCCTGCTGTAGGACGGTCCCATTCTCCTTTACGGATCATTTCTCTTGCTTCTTCAGGACTTAAACTGGATAGCTTCAATGGACTTCACTCCTATTTAAATAATTGAGGAATTCCTTCGATTAAAGAAACGCCTCCCATATAGGCCATGGCGACAACGATAATCGCACCAAAAATGGTCAACCATAGTGGGTGCTTATAATCACCGACAATTTTCGTTTTATAAGCAGCAATTAGCATAACTCCGAGCGCGATTGGCAGGATTAGTCCATTCAATGAGCCTACAAGGATAAGCACTTTTACAGGACGCCCAACGGTAACGAACACGGCTGTTGAAATGACGATGAATCCAACAATAAACCATTTATGATATCGGTCGATCGTTTTACTAAACGTACGTATAAACGAGACTGAGGTGTAGGCAGCACCGACTACGGATGTAACCGCGGCCGCCCACATAATAACTCCAAATATTTTGTATCCGATGTTTCCAGCAGCTGCTTGAAAGACAGAGGCAGGCGGGTTAGACGGATCAAGCGCTACTCCGGATGAAACGACCCCTAACGCGGCAAGGAAAAGGAAAATACGCATGATCGATGCGATACCAATTGCTGAGACCGAGCTTTTGGTTACTTGCCCAAGAGATTCTTTTCCTTTTACTCCTGCATCCAATAAACGGTGCCCACCAGCAAATGTAATATACCCACCGACGGTTCCTCCTACAAGCGTAATGATTGCAAGAAAATCAACCGTATCAGGGGCAACAGTTTTTGCTACAGCTTCCCCAACAGGAGGCTCTGCTGAAAACATAACAAAAATCGTTAAGGCGATCATAATAAATCCTGCCGTTTGTGCGAAGCGGTCCATCACTTTTCCTGCTTCTCTTACAAGGAAAACGGCGACGGCTACGATACCACTGAACAAGGCTCCCATTTCAGGGGAAATCCCAAAAAGGACGTTTGTACCTAAACCTGCCCCTGCGATGTTCCCAATGTTAAAGGCAAGACCTCCAGCGACAATAAGAAGAGAGAGGAGGACCCCAAGTCCAGGGAGCAGGCTGTTCGCAATATCCTGGGCAGGTTTCTCGGAGATTGCAATGATTCTCCATATATTGAGCTGCGCTCCGATATCTATGATGATGGAAATTAAAATGACAAAACCGAAGCTTGCGGCAAGTTGTTCTGTAAAGTGTGTAGTTTGAGTGAGGAAACCTGGGCCTATGGCGGATGTTGCCATAAGAAAAGCAGCTCCTAGAAGTAAACTCCGAGTAGATTGTTGATTCATGATGTAACTCCTATTCTTTTATCTTGTTAGAAAATTCCCTATTTTATCTAGTTGAATATCTGCTTCATTTAATGCATTGGTAATGTAGGAGGCGAAGTCGACAGCATGTTCTCCATCTCCATGGATGCAAATAGTTTGAGCTTCAATATCGATATCCACGTCCTGTAACGTAAGGACTTTTTCTTCTTTGATCATACGGATGACTTGGCTGACTGCTTGTTCATGATCAGTGATCAAAGCATTCGCCTCACGACGTGAAGTAAGGGACCCATCTTTTTGATAAGTACGGTCAGAAAATACTTCACTGGCTGTTCTCAGTCCAGCTTCTTTTCCGGCTTTGACTAGTTCACTGTTAGCAAGACCGAATAACACGAGTTCAGGATTTATGTCTTTTACAGCTTTAGCAATGGCATCTGCAAGTTCTTTTTGCTTAGCGGCCATGTTAAATAGAGCACCGTGCGGCTTCACATGTTGAAGGGCTCCGCCTTCAGCCTTTACGAAACCTTCCAAGGCACCAATTTGGTAAATGACAAGGTCATAGGCTTCTTCAGGTGAGATATCCATCGGTCTGCGCCCGAAGCCGACAAGGTCCTGCAGTCCTGGATGGGCTCCGATCCCAACGTTATTTTCGATTGCCATGTTTACTGTCCGCTTCATCGTGGATGGATCACCTGCGTGGAATCCGCAAGCAATATTGGCGGAAGTGACATATTTTAAAATTTCCTCATCACGACCGATTTTGTAAGAACCAAAACTTTCTCCCATGTCACAATTTAAATCAACGATATTCATAAAATAACCTCCTATCTCATTTTAAATGCAACGCCTCTTCGCAATTGAGCGAGAGCTTTTTCTCGTTCAAGGTAAAGTTTCTGAGCTTCTTCAAGACTAATCCATTCAAAGTGAATATGTTCACCTGGTTTCATCTGAGCAACTTTAGGCAGATCGATACTTGCGACTTGAGCAATTTTTGGATAACCGCCAGTTGTTTGCCGGTCCGCTAACAAAATGATTGGGTTTCCTTCTGAAGGAACTTGAATGGTTCCAAAAGCGACAGCCTCAGAAATCATATCTCTATCGTCTTTTCTTTCAAGGCGAGGGCCGTTTAAACGATAGCCCATTCGGTCGGATTTTGAGTCTATTTTGAAACTTTCCTCTATCAAAGCTTTTTGACTTTCTTTTGAAAATTGATCAAATTCTCTGCCTTCTGTAATACGTATGGTTTCTCCCGACTGGATAACTGGAGTGAATTCATGAGCCACAAACCAATTGGGAATTGCATAAGAATTTTTTCCTGTTTTCTGTCTTAAACCTTCAAATAAATTAGTTACAGAGTCTTTAGGCGGGTTTAATCTTAATTCGTCTCCTTTTTCTAAGGCTCTCCCTTTAAAACCCCCTATTCCTGCTCGAAGATAAGTAGAGCGGCTCTCCATAACAAGTGGTACATCAAATCCTCCAGACACGGCTAAATATGCCCTAAACCCTTGCTTAGGATTTCCGAATCTTAGTTCGCTTTCTTTCTTAACAAGAATCGGTCTCCACATAGGCACGCTCTCTCCGTCAATCATAGGAGATAGGCTGCCACCGCAGATGGAAATTAGTGCATCCTCCTGAAATTCAAGGACGGGCCCCATTAACGTAATCTCTATGGTAGCCAAGTCCGGACTATTGCCTACAAGGAGGTTGGCGATTCTATGGGATTCGCTGTCCATCACCCCGCTTGCAATGACACCATGCTTTTGGTTTCCATAACGTCCGAGATCTTGAATGGTTGTTAGTAGACCTGCTTTTACGACGTGGATCATGATTCCTCCTCCTTGACAGATTGATACTCTTCCTTAGTAATAGAGGTGAACTTGATCTTATCGCCGGCCTGCAGAAGGGAAGGAGTTTCATTTTCAGGCTGGAAAAGCTGTAAGGGAGTCCGGCCAATGAGCTGCCATCCTCCTGGAGTTTCTATTGGATAGACTCCGGTTTGCTTCCCAGCAATACCTACCGAACCAGCAGGGATTTCAAGTCTCGGATCGTCTCTTCGTGAAGCTGCAATCCTTTCATCCATGCCTCCGATATAAGGAAAGCCTGGTGCGAAACCGATCATATAGACCAAATAATCTCCGTTTGTATGAATGTCAATGACTTCTTTTTCACTTAATTCATTTTTTTCTGCTACATGGGCTAAGTCCGGACCGAACTCTCCGCCATAGCATACGGGTATTTCCACGACTCGTGGTTTTTGGGATTTTTTAACCTTAAGTCTTGAAATTCTCTTTTTCAGCTGCTGGCATGCCCACTCATAGGGGAGGAGGTCAGATTGAGTGTTTTGTTTTTGTATCGTAACAGGGTCATAAACGACTGTTACTGTCGTAAACGCGGGTATGTATTCAACTATCCAGTCAGCATCAAGGGATTCAAGCTTTTCACAAACCTGTTTAACCTGCTGGTGGACGGTAAGATCAATAGTGGTTCCTAGCTCAATGACGACTGCTTGATCACCTAAAGGGTAATAATGCGCTTTCACTTCACGGTGCCTCCTTCTTTAAGAAGAATCATAATATTTGTTGAATGTTTTCTATAAATAACTTCTTTTAATGCTATCCTATTTTCTAAATCCTTTCAAACCGGTGTATTAGTCCTTAAATTTACCCTTATGTTTATAGGTGTTTTGATTTAGGTAAAATTATTTCTATAAAAGAGTTTCCCTTGTTTAGGTTTAGAAAAACTCGGTTATTACACTTACAAAGATGGTTAAGGAGGATCAGATGATGCCTTGGGATAGTAATGATTATCCAAGTTCATTTAAAAACCTGGATACCGCGGTTAGAAAAAAAGCGATAGATATCGCTAACGCCATGATTGATGAAGGGTACGAAGAAGGGCGAGCGATTCCAATCGCAACAGAGCAGGCAAAAGAATGGTATGACAATGCAGATGAAAAAGAGATCAATCGAGTTAAACAAATGAGTGATTCGGAGCTCAAAGGTCGTGACCCTGAAGACCAGCAGTATGAAAACCGTCCAGAGCTTCTTGACAAAGGAGAACATGTGGTTTCACATGAAGATGGGTGGGCCGTCCAGGCGGAAGATGCAAAGCAGCCTTCTAACGTTTATGAGAAAAAGGAAGATGCTGTCGAAAGAGCGGAAGAAATTGCTCAAAATAAAGGGACACAAGTCGTCATCCATAAAAGGGACGGAAATATCCAAGATAAGATTTCCTATAAGAACAACGAAAAATGATGTTTACAAATTTTGCAAGATGGATATATAGCAAATATAAATCAACTTAGGAGGGGAAGAAACATGGCAGATTCTAGAAATAAAGCAGAGCACGTCGTAGCCCACGAAGAAGGCTGGGCAGTGAAAGCTGAAGGTGCAGAGCAGCCGACTAAAGTTTATGACAACAAGCAGGATGCAATTGATCGTGCGAAGGAAATCGCTGAGAACAAAGGAACATCCGCAGTCATCCATAAGAAGGACGGTACAATCCAGAATCAGCATTCCTATGGAGACAACAGCAATAACAGCAGCCAAGGTAAAAGCTGAGAAAACCGTAGTGAAGCAACAAATAAGGAATACGGTCGACAAGGTAAATATGCAAAAGGAAGTCAAAATTAATTTGGACATAGAAAAAGCACCCTTAGCGGGTGCTTTTTCTATGTCCTTGTATGGTATGATGAAAAGCAGATTATTAAGGAGGAAGAGCGATGGATGGACAAAAGCGTAAGAATATAGAGCAGGGGCTTAACGTAGATATTGTATTGAAAAAGGACCAGCGTACTGGAAAGCTGACAAATGGAGTGGTGAAAGATATTCTGACCAATTCACCGACTCACCCCCATGGAATTAAAGTCCGTTTAGAAGATGGACAAGTCGGTCGTGTAAAAAACATCTATAAGTAGGGAAAAGCCTGACAATCGAGTTTTGTCAGGCTTTTTTCATATGGAACAGTGAACGTAAAGGTCGTTCTCTTTAAGGAATCACTCTTATTATGATTCTTTTTGGCTCACATAATGATGGTAAGGCATCTCAATCGTGAAAAAGGCTCCGTCAGCATCATCGTTCACATCAACGATCGTATATTCTTGACCAAAGATTTGTTCCATAGCATAATCTCCATTATCAAAAGGCTCGCGATCAATCGAAAAACCTGTAGATAGGAGAGTGTGACGATTTTCTTCCGTAAAATCACTGATTTCCTCTAACTTTATCATCGGCCTGGTGACGGTCGTATCATAGGCGTCTGCGAATTGTTCGTAACTGATCTCAACCTGAACAAGATCTTTAGCTTCACCAAGCATTTCAACAACATATTCTTTAAACTCAGAGATGTCCATCAAAAAACGGACATCTTCTGGTTCTATGCGATTTAAGTATTGTGACATAGCATGGGTCCCCCTTCATGGCTTCTACGACTTATATTACCATGCAGCGGAAAGTATAAACGTTTTTTAAATTGGAAAAAGCGAGTCAGACCGTCGTCCGACTCGCTTTTGGTTATATTTCGGAAAATATGAAATTCTACTTGTTACTTTTTACAAACAAGTATCGGATGTTATGTGAATCATCCACTTGCCGCGGTTCAAATTCTACATGGTAGTTTTTGGCAACTTAAACGACGCAATCCCTACCTCTATTGCATCCTTACAGCTCCGAAGCTGATCCAGTGTGATTAAGTTGTATCAAAACATAGCAGAATGCCAGTCTCATACAAATCACTCTTTTCTTATTTAATTCATATCCCGAGTTACCTTTATAGCGAAGGCACTAATAGATTATTATAGTATGGTCAATCGCCATTGTCAACTCTATGTTTTGATCGTTCAACTACCGCAATGCTAATTATAACTGTACAATCGTACGCCCGCGCGTTTCACCAGCAAGGATCTGCTCTAAAGTGTCTGGAATTTCTTGAAGGGTAATGGTCGTTTTCATTTGATCCAATGCATCCTTGATCTTCAAATCATTGGCTAAACGGTGCCATACTTTTTTCCTTGTTTCCATCGGACAGTAGACAGAGTCGATGCCAATAAGACTAATACCCCGGAGGATGAATGGGTAAACCTGTGCGGGGATTTTTGTTCCACCTGTCAAACCGCTGACAGCTGCCGCCCCATTATAGTGAAGTTTTCCTAAGATGGAAGCGAGCTGTTCTCCTCCGACCGGATCAATGGCAGCAGCCCATTTTTGACTAGATAATGGTTTGAGATCTCCATCGTAAACATCTTCGCGAGAGATAACTTTATTTGCACCTAATTCTTTTAAGTAAGCCTTATGCTCTGGACTACCTGTACTTGCCTCTATAGTGTACCCGCGTTTATTAAGAAGAGCTACTGCCATACTCCCGACACCGCCAGTTGCTCCGGCCACAAGGACTGGTCCATCTTCCGGTTTTAAACCATTCTGTTCCAGCCTGTGTAGGGATAAGGCAGCAGTGAATCCAGCGGTTCCGAAAATCATGGATTGTTCTAGTGTTAGCCCATCAGGCAGAGGGACAACCCAATCTGCAGGTATACTCGCATATTCACTATACCCACCGTGGTGAGAGACACCTATTTCGTAGCTGGTGGCAATAACTCGATCTCCCTCTTTGAACCTGGGATCTCTAGATGAGACGACTTCACCAGCAAGGTCAATCCCGGGAATGATCGGATAGTCTTTTACCAGAGCGTTGTTCGGATGCGAAACCATGCCGTCTTTATAATTAACGCTGGAATAATGGACGTGGATAAGTACATCACTGGAAGGGAGACTTTTTTGAGATAAAGTTTCTATATTCGACGTAATTGAATCCTCAGACTTTGTGATTCTAAAAGCTTTAAAGGATGTCATAAAAGCACCTCATTTTATTTATGGTCGTAGATCTTCATTGTATTTCTCTTCAGTAGAAGAATCATTTTTAGATTTTTCACCTTTTTCTTGTTCGCGTTCTTCCTTTTTTACATCTTCATTTGGGATATCGTCTATAAGCTGTTCTTTTTTAAATTTCTCTTTAAAACTTTCATTGTCGTTTTGTTTTCTTTGTTCCTTTTTATCTGCCACAGTTTCACCTCCTGTGAATGATATTACCGAATACGATTCCTTTTTTATGGAAATGTTAAACTAGTAGATTGGTAGAGAAAAATAAAAAACGCCCTCATAAGGACGTTGAAACTTAGGATTTAGTAAGTTTATTTTTAATGGACTTTATAAAGGAAGATTTGAATAGAAAGTCAAAGGCTGTACTGATGATCAAGCCATGGATGATGACTCCAAGAATGGTGAAAATGACGATGATGATATGCCCGGCTGACGTCTCGGGTTCAAAGCCGGAGCGACCGAAAAAAGTGAGGGACAGGATGGCGCTTACCCATGCATCACTATAAGTTTCAATTTCATTTTCAATAAGGTTAAGAGGGATGATTAGTAGAAAGACTAAAAAGAAGGTCACACCGGAAACAAATAACAGGTGTTGTTTCTTTAAGAAGCGGATGAACGGCATCGTATAGTATTTAGTAATGGACTTTAGCCTTAGAAGGTGAAGGATGCGAGCTACTCGTGCAAACTGAAAGATAGCATCGAGTGGAATAGCTGCAATCACGATAAAAGGGTTTTGCTTAACGAACTCCCATTTATTCCTGCTTTTAAAAAGTCTGTATAGAAAGTCCAGGAAAAATATACTCCACGTCCCCCAGACAATGAAACTGTTATAGCCTGTTTTTTGCCAAATGGTTGCAATGGAGAGGCCAGCGAGGGTGATCATGAAGATTTCATAGAAGGTTTTGCTCTTTTTCCGTTCCAAAAGCTTCATGATTAAATCCCTCCTTTACCGACAAAAGATACTCTTATTATACCATTTGGCCTATATTCTGACAGGGCATGAACCTAATTATTTTATCGAGCTTTGTAAATAATGAGCGCCTTCATGAGTAATTTGCGTGCCGGATCTTCCCCGTCGGATCGTTACATATCCTGATTTTTTTAAGTTTTCTAGTACTCTCCGAATCTGCTGTTCTGTCAAAGGACTTCCCCCACTTGAAAGAATTTCGGTTATTTTCTTGCGGCTCGCGTTTTTAGACGCGTCATTGAGTTCTTTTACTGCCGTCAAAACTTCCGTATTTAATTGGTGATCGACAAGACTCTCAGGTTCGACCTTTGGCATTTGGAAATAGTCTTTTCCTGGGAGGTCATGGACGGTAATTGTTTCGCCATCAGCTACAATAGACAAATAGGATACAGTATTTTTCAGTTCTCGTATATTTCCGTACCAGTCAAAGTACGTTAATGTCTCTATCAGATCATGCTCCCATTTATGTTCTGGAATGTTGTTTTCAATTGAAAATTGTTCAATAAGCAAGGGGATATCCATCTTTCTTTTGCGAAGTGGAGGAATCGGTAAAAATAGAACTTTTAACCTGTGATATAAATCTTCTCTGAATTTTCCTTCTTCAATTAACTCGAGCAGGTCTTTGTTTGTAGCTGCAATAATTCGAACGTTAATCGGAATCGTTTTAGTGCCACCAATCTTTCTTAACTCCATTTCCTGTATGACCCTTAAGAGTCTTGCTTGAAGCTTTAAACTGCTGTCTCCAATCTCATCCAAGAAAATTGTACCTCCATCAGCTTGCTCAAAGAGACCTTTCTTTCCGCCTTTTTTAGCTCCTGTAAAAGCTCCCTCTTCATAGCCGAATAATTCACTTTCCAGCAGGTCTTCAGGAAGAGCGCTGAAATTGACAGCAAGAAAAGGCTCAAGTACACGATTAGACTGATTATGGATGGAGTGAGCAAAAAGCTCTTTGCCTGTACCGCTTTCGCCTTGGATTAAGACTGGAAGCTCGGTTTTAGCTAGTTTGCTCGCAATTTTTTTGGTATGTAGGATCTCGGGACTTTTCCCAATAATATCGTCAAAACTGTATTTGGACATATAGCCTGTCTTCATGAGTTGTTTTCTAGCAGCTTTTTCCATCGTTATCGTTTCATCCGTATTTTTAAATATAAAAAGCACGTTGTCGCTTTCTTCCCATTGAATTCTATAAATCATTAAATTGTATCCGTTCATCGTGAAATATTTCCCTTGATCTTGAGGAGATGACATGTATGAGAGTAACTCTGGTTCTTTAAACAGCTGAGTCAATGTTCTTCCAATGGCATGGACGTGAGACAGTCCGCTATATTCTTCTATAAAAGGATTGAAAACTGTAACCCTCTGGTGACGGTCAATGGCCATAACCCCATCATTAACTCCGTCAACCACTTGCTGCAGGTGCTGGTTCAATAACTTGGTTTGACGATTCACTTCGGCAAGTCTTTGACTTAATTCTATGATTCTTCCTGTGTAGCGATTGGAAATCGTCCATCCCAGCTTTTCCTTCAGGTGGAAATGTTCAAGAACTTCAATTAACGTTGTCATATCGATCAGTCGTACACCGATATCTATGACTTGATCGATGGATTTAGGGACGATTTTTGCTTCTCCAGGTGTGATGGCTGTTTTAATGTGGGTAGGAGCTTTTTTGCCAGGGGAGTACGGGGTGTAAGCAAGGTTAGTCATCCCGATTTTTTCCAACGTTTCTATGGTTTCCTGCGCCATTTGTGGTGCATCGTTTACGCATAAAACTTCTGTTCCGCTGTTGATTTCAAATAATTCGTTAATCATTTGATAATTAATAGTTCTTTTTGCTGTCATTCGTTTGCATCCACTGGATACAAGATGAGATGCCTCTTCTTCAATCAGGTAAGACGAAAAAATTATGAGCTCATCTGAAACTTGTTCTGGGATCGCCTCATCTACAGCGTAGCTGTTGATTAAGATATACTCTCCTAAAATATCTTCTAGCTGCTGATGCAGCGTTTCTTTTGTTTCGGGTGTTCCCGTAATCAGAGTTAATCGATTTTTCATAGCCGCTTCATCATCCTTTTTAGTTTGTTTTTGGTTTTAATTATAACACCCAATAAAAACCTTTATGATGTTTTTTAAAAAAAGAACGCCGGAATATTCAGAAATATAAAATGGCACGGTTCTTGCATGTATAAGAAGGTGAGGAAATAAATAATAGGAGGAGTAAGATGAAAGAGAAAAAGAAAGGCATTCAAATGCCACATACGTACGTCATCATTTTCTTTGTCGTATTATTCGCTGCCCTGTTAACTTATCTGGTTCCAGCTGGTATGTTCGAGACGAAAGAAGTGACATATGAACATTCGGGTGCTGAAGAATCCCGTACAGTTTTAATACCAGAAAGTTTTACTACAGCAGAAGAAGGAGCAAGAGAAGGGACAAGTCTATTTGAGCCTGGAGGAGGAGCCGGTCTTTTAAACTATGTTTTTGAAGGGTTGGTTTCTGGTGACAAATGGGGCTCTGCGGTAGGAGTCGTTGCCTTCATTCTTATTATTGGAGGGGCATTTGGAATTATTATGCGCACAAGGGCAGTAGAAGAAGGAATTCTATCTGTCATTGATCGTACAAAGGGTAGAGAAGTTCTCATCATTCCTGTTATGTTCTTTCTATTTTCTTTAGGTGGAGCTGTATTTGGAATGGGAGAAGAGGCAATAGCTTTTGCTATGATTCTAGTTCCATTAGTTATTGCTCTTGGTTATGATGCGATTACCGGAATTATGATTACCTATGTAGCTACACAAATTGGTTTTGGTACCTCATGGATGAATCCTTTCGGTGTGGCCATTGCTCAAGGGGTATCCGATGTCCCTGTATTGTCCGGGACTCCGTTTAGAATGACGATGTGGCTTGTGTTTACGGCTGTTGGTACATTTTACACGTGGAAATATGCAAGCAAAATTAGAAGGGATCCGACCCAATCCTTATCCTACGAGTCGGACCAATATTTTAGAGACGACTTTGATCATAAAGAGATGAAAGTAAACTTCAGAACAGGACACATGCTCGTCATTTTGACAGTAGTACTTGGTGTGGCCTGGATTATTTGGGGCGTCGTGCAGCATGCTTATTATATCCCAGAGATTGCAAGTCAATTTTTCACGATTGGACTTGTAGCCGGGATTATCGGTGTCCTATTCCGATTAAATAATATGAAAGTCAATGATATCGCCGAAGGGTTTGCTCAAGGGGCGAAGGACTTGCTTCCTGCAGCTTTAGTCGTTGGTATGGCAAAAGGTATAGTAATCATTCTTGGAGGAGACGATCCGACGTCAGCTTCCGTATTAAACACGATCCTTCACTCGGCTGGACAATTGTTTGAAGGTGTGCCGGAAGTGATCTCGGCATGGTTCATGTTTGTTTTTCAGTCCATCTTCAACTTCTTCGTTGTATCTGGATCGGGGCAGGCGGCACTTACGATGCCATTGATGGCTCCGCTAGCTGATATTGCAGGTGTTACCCGGCAGGTCGCTGTTCTGGCGTTTCAGCTTGGAGACGGTCTTACGAATATCATTGTACCGACGTCAGCTGCACTAATGGGTACACTTGGAGCAGCTCGACTGGACTGGGGAAAATGGTTCGCTTTTATTATTAAATTTCAATTGCTCTTATTCGGACTGGCGAGTGTGTTTATTATCGCCGCAGTTCTGATTAACTTTAGTTAACTTGGTATAAAGGAGGAAGGACAAGTGATTACACTTATAAAAAACGCAACCGTCTATAATCCTCACCCTTTAGGAAAGAAAGATGTACTGATTGCAGGTAGGAAAATAGCCCGCATAGAGGATTCTATTGAACTATCCAATGATTTTATTGATGTAATTGAAGCTGATGGAAAAATATTAGCTCCGGGTTTCATCGATGGTCATGTGCATATTACAGGGGGAGGTGGAGAGGGGAGTTTTCGCTCCAGAACCCCTGAATTGAAACTGACAGATGCAACGACAAGCGGTGTAACGACCGTCGTAGGAGTAATCGGCACTGATGGGACAACGAGAACCATGACGAACTTGGTAGCAAAGGCTAAGGCCCTCCAGGAAGAAGGGATATCCTGTTACGCTCATACGGGATCTTATCAAGTTCCTGTACGAACACTGACGGGGAAAATAGAAGATGATATCCTTCTGATTGATCTCATTATAGGAGCAGGCGAAATCGCCATCGCCGATCATAGATCCTCTCAGCCTACTGTAGAGGAATTAGCGAAGATTGCTTCACAAGCAAGAATTGGAGGGATGCTTTCTGGGAAAAAAGGTGTGGTGAATGTTCATGTAGGAGACAGTGAAGACCGCCTTACTATCATCGAAGAAGTGGTCGCAAATACGGACATACCTATTACCCAGTTTTACCCTACGCATATTAATCGTAATTCCGAATTATTTGAAGCAGGCATCGATTACGCTAAAAGAGGTGGGAATGTTGATTTCACCACAAGTACCATTCCTAAGTTTATTGAGGATGGAGAAGTGAAAAGCAGTGAAGCTTTGAAGAGAATGCTTGAAGCAGGTGTGCCAATCGAACGAATGACCTTCACCTCGGATGCGCAAGGCAGCCTGCCTGATTTTGATGCAGGTGGGAATTTGACTGGCATGAAGGTTGGCAAGATTCGTTCCATGTATGAAGCATTTGTCGAAGCGGTAAAGCAATTTAACGTACCTTTAGATAATGCCCTGCAAGTCATTACGTCCAACCCTGCTCATATCCTCGGATTAAAAGCGAAAGGAGAAGTAAAAAAAGGGATGGATGCAGATCTTGTTCTACTCGATGAAGAAACCCTTTCTATTGAAACCGTGGTTGCTTTAGGGAGGGAAATGGTCAAAAACGGAGAAGCTGTTGTTAAAGGAACATTCGAATAGCGATGCTGGAACAGAAGAATCCTATCAGAAGGAAAAAGCCGAACGATATGTGTACATTCGTTCGGCTTTTTTTAGTTTAATAAACCCATTGTGAAATTAGTAAACGCGCCCTTCTTTTTTATAAAGGCCGAGCACTTTTGACTTCGCTTGCACTTTGACAAAATTTAAGAAAAAGGAAAGGAGAGATACTTTTTATGTATCTATCAATATACCAAATTGATCCATTTGTGGAAACTTCCATAGAATCCTTCTATTCCTCTTTTTTCTATCTATGTGGTATTCTCTAATTAAATCAACATAAATGAGAGAGGGTTGTCGGTGAGATGAGAATCCTATCCAATATGCTAGCCTTCAGTTTTTTTCTGCTAAGTATCGGATTGATCTTTTTTGTTCTCTGGCCAAAGTTGGATAATTCTATAATGCTACCGTTTCAGAAAAAGGATGTGCCGATGCCAACCACACTCCATCCTAAGGTTGAAGAATACAAAAATGAATTGATTGCGACTTCTAAAAGCAAAGGGATTGATATCTTTATTACAGAAGGCCATCGTTCTGTGGAACGACAAAATAACCTTTATGAACGCGGGCGCTCAACAGATGGAAGAATTGTCACCTATGCTAAAGGTGGTGAATCGTTCCACAACTATGGCTTAGCGATAGACTTCGCGCTTAAACTAGACAACGGTGATGTCGTATGGGATATGAGGCGTGATGATAATAAAAATGGGGAGTCTGATTGGATGGAAGTCGTGGCCATCGCAAAGGATATGGGGTTTGAGTGGGGCGGTGACTTTTCCAATTTTAAAGATTATCCTCATTTACAAATGGATTTTGGTTTATCAATTCGTGAATTACAATATGGAAAACGCCCGAAAGTGGACCAATATGCTGAAGAATAAAAAAAGGCGTCTCAGATTATGAGACGCCTTCCTTTTACCTTTACGCTTGGTAAGCTTCATAGGGTTTGATCATTGCATGAATGGTTTCTGTATAAGGCATAGAGAGGTCAACTTCACTGGCGAGGCGAAGGGCACCGCCATGAAGATGCTCCACTTCTAACGGGAGTCCTTTTCTTCGATCCTGATGCATCGAGGAAGTCATTTCATGGTCAAGGCCTCGAAGGCGTTCGAATGCAGTTGCTACATCCTCTTCAGTTAAATTGACCTGGTGGGCATTAGCTAGCTGCCTCATCTCCTCAAGAATTCGTTCTGCGATTCTGAAGGTTTGAGGATAACTGCGTACTTCTCCGATCGGCTGGTTTACGGCCGTAGTAATTCCGGAAAAAGAAGAGATGAACATATACTTTCTCCACATTTCTTCAAAAATATTAGGACTTAATGTGCCGTTTATGTTTGCTTGATTACAGGCGAGAGCAAGTTCTTCGCAAATTTGCTGTTGTGAAGGATGCAAAGGACCAAACACGAGATCATGGAATTGGCTCGTATGAACGACGTGGCCATTTTCATCCAGTGTTGCAATGATAAAGGACAGGCCTCCAATGACAGCTTCTTCGCCTAGTTCTTCTCTTAAAATATTGATATGCTCCATACCATTCAATACGGGAAAGACTTTGGCGCCTTTTTCAACAAGATTTTTCAGCCAGTCAATTGTTCCGTGAAGATGGTAGCCTTTCACGGCTAAAAATACTAAATCAGGATCTTCAATTTCTTCTGGAGAAGTTGCAACTTTGGGTTCGGAAACTTGATAGTCACCCATTTCACTATGTAACTGCAATCCGTGCTTCTGAATTTGTTCCGCACGACCATCTCGAACTAAATTGACCACTTCATGACCAGCTTCCTGCCAGCGGCCTCCGAAGTAAGCGCCAAGAGCACCGGCGCCTAGTACAACTATTTTCATCTATCCCACCTCCAAGTAATGTCTACTCTTATCATACCATCTTCCGTTGTGGACACCAGCCATCCGCTTTATGAAGAAATCCCTCAAATTATTGAGGGATTTCTGTAGTAAAGCTTGAAGTGACAACACGACTCATTTCAACGATGTCTTTAATGTGTTGATTCAAATATTGAATAATGTCATTACAGCCGATTTGTTCCATTACTTTATAGTAATCCTCTCTACTTTCGAAAATGGATTGTCCAAGCAGAAGTTCTTCATCTTCGTCCACCTCAATAAAATTGAGAATACCCATGGATCCTTGGCGTCCTGTGAGTTCATTTGCATAGAACATATGATGTTCCAGGGTTCCGTGGGCTTTTAAAAGCTCTCCTGACTGTTTGGTCAACTTTACAAATTCCTCCACGTCTGATTGCTTTACTCTAAAGAAACAAATGACTGTGTACATATTTTCTCCCTCCCTTTACTCTTTTGGTCATCCATTCTAATTTGTTTTGTTTTTCAGGTTTAGGATGTTGCAGCTTTGTCAGTCCTTGTTGATACGCCTGCATCGACAAGCAGGACAATAGCTGTAATCGTATGCATGATCCAGCCTACGAAAGGCAAAGCCCCGATAGCGTTAGTGATTAAGCCGAGAACGCTTCCTGCAAAGGAGCGACTTTCTTTTACAGAGAAAACTAAGGCTACCAGGTGAAAAATAAACATAAAGATCAGTGCCTGCCATCCTGTGCTTAAAATAAACGCACCACCAGCAATAGGAATGGCAAGAAAGGCTTCACAAATTCCTGTTATCCACTTTAACCATGTAGAGATTTTCATTAGATATAACTCCTTATTTACAACAATGTGCAAGACGTAAAGCGGTCTTCCAACCGCGTGCCTTGAGAGTGGGATCCCTACGATATTTTATCAAATGTCTGGGAAAGGAAGCTACTTTTTTAGACTTTCCCTTTACTCTTCTCTAAAATAGAATTCGACATTTACAGTGAAATTCCTCCAAAAGGAAGAAATACTTGGAACTCCTCCAGGAAGAGGGGATTTACAGGGTGACAGAGAATTAATATTAAGGTGGTATGCTTCTTCACAAACCTGTAAGAAAATTCCTCAAAATACTTGTTCCAGTGAACCATTAGGTGAAATTATAATGAATAAACTTATTAATGGAGGAGGGATACCTATGGATCCATTAGATATCGTAAGTGACTTACATTACGTAAAGCCAGTATACCAGCCGATAGTCAGCGCCATAAAACATGATGTGATTGGTTATGAGGTGTTGGGGCGTTATAACAATGAAGGCAGCTGGATGAGTCTTGGTCCGTTCTTTCATGATGAAGAAGTGCCTGATGAATTTAAAGTTGAAGTAGATCAGCATTTATTAAAAATAGCGATGACAGAAATGCTGCAGTCAAAGACGGAAGGGAGTTTATTTATCAACCGTAATGCTAAACAGCTGATGGTAAACAACGGAGAAGACTTGCTGCAGACATTGCTTTTGTTTGAACAGAAGGGTTTTTCAATGGGCCGGATTGTAATTGAAGTGACAGAGCATGATTTTGATGAAGAATTCGAAGTCCTCAGTCATTTGCTGCAATATTATAAGACATATGGCATTCAAATTGCTGTCGACCATGTCGGGGCAAAAAGCTCGAATATTGACCGAATCCGTCAGCTTGAACCTCATATATTGAAAATTGATACGACGATTATCCGAAATCAAAATGCAGATGGTTTTCATGACGTCATGTACTCCCTGTCCATGCTTGCGAGAAGAATTGGAGCGGCTCTTTTATTCGAGAATATAGAAGACGATTTCCAGCTTCACTTTGCGTGGAAACATGGGGGAAGATTCTATCAAGGGTTCTTTCTGGCGAAGCCTTCCGATTATCTTGTAACAAAAGAGGCTTTGACCTTGAACCTCACCCAGAAAATTGCCGCCTATATTACTAGGGAGAAGTCGCTAGTGGAACAAAGGCTCCACCTTATAACCCAATGGGAAAATAAAGTTCGGGAACTGCTGCCAAAGTGGGAAGGACCTAAGAAAGTTGACGCGTTTATTGATTTAGTGAAAGACCGTTTTCATCAAGAAAGCTTTCGGATGTTCGTCTGTAACAGCGACGGCCAACAGATCTCCTCAAACTTTCGAAAAAGAGTTAATAGTTGGGAACTTGAACCAGAGCAGAGAGGTTCGAACTGGGCGTTCCGTCCATACTTTTTAGAAAATGTAGTGCAGATGAAATCGACTGGAAAAGGAATTTTATCGGACAATTATTCTGATATTGATACAAAAGAAATGATTCGTACGTTTAGTATGCCTGTATCTGATCAGTATTTTCTATTTATCGATATCCGGTACTCCTTTATTTTTGATCATGAATGTCTGCTTATTTAAAAAACCCGCTTCAGGGATTGTCCTGAGCGGGTTTTGTTATGTGAGCCGGTTCATATCGCCTCACCCTTAGAGGCCTTAAGTCTAACAGTTCCGTGGAGTAAAAACATTTCACTGCACTGTTGTTCTTATGATTGTCAGGGCTGGCCGGGCGATTTCGCACTAAAACTTATTTTGAGGCTTTTTGCAGTTTTTGAATCATTTTAAGCGAGCGGCCTGTTCCAATGGCTACGGATTCTAATGGGCTTGGGGCCATATGGACAGGAACGGAGATCTCCTGGGAAAGCCAGTCCTGCATACCATTCAACAGTGAGCCGCCTCCAGTCAAGATGACACCGTGGTCAACAATATCTCCGCTCAATTCCGGAGGACATTCTTCAAGAGTTGCGCGGATTGTTTCAAGCAGTTGTTCCAATGATTCTTTTAAAGCAGACTGAATCTCTGTAGATTTCAACTCAATCGTTTTTGGTAAGCCTGTAACCATATCACGTCCACGAACATCCATAGTTAGTTCAGGGTGGTCGATTAACGCATAACCGATTTCCATTTTAATTTGTTCCGCTGTGCGTTCTCCGATCAATACATTATAAGCTTTGCGGACATATTGAATGATTTCTTCATCCATAACGTCTCCGCCTGTACGAATAGATTTACAGGAAACAACTCCACCGAAGGAGATAATTGCTACTTCACTTGTACCTCCGCCGACATCAACGATCACGTTAGCAACTGGCTCGTCTACAGGCAGGTCTGCACCAATAGCAGCAGCGATTGGCTCTTCGATAAGGTGAACTTGTTTAGCTCCGTAGCTTTTCACTGCATTATGGATTGCGCGGCGTTCAACAGAAGTGGATCCGGATGGAGTACAGATGACGACCGTTGGCTTACGCATCGATAGGCCAGACTTCTTAGAAACCTTCTTAAGTAGTTCTTTCAACATTTGTGCAGTCATATCATAATCTGCGATGACTCCGTCTCTCAAAGGTCTTACTGGGATAATATTTCTTGGGGTTTTTCCGACCATTTCTTTAGCTTCTTTACCGACAGCGACAACATTCTTCGTTTCCGTATTATAAGCTACGACTGATGGCTCATTTAATAGAATTCCTTTTGACTTAGAATAGATTAATATATTTGCTGTACCAAGATCGATACCAATTTCAGCATTTGCTAGCATTTAGACGTACCTCCAAAGATGAACAGATTTCTCATAATATATGTCATTGTAACATGATATGATTTTTTTGGGGGTCTAACAAGAGGAAATTGGTGGAGAATCCTGAGTAGTTAAATGGTTGGAGAAACATGTATAATAGAGGCAACGATAAATAGGGGAGTTTTCGTCATGACACGTTTTCTAAAACACCAGGAAATACTGAATAAATGCGAACGAATCAACGAAGAATACGAAATTGATCCAGTATTCTTCGATAAAATTGTCGATGACCTTTTAAATAGTGAATTAGATACAGAAGACGTCATTCTTGAAGGTTTCCAAACCTTATTGACTGAAATTGACAACGAAATTGAGAGAATGGAATCATTCAGTAATATGAAACCAAACTGTTTCAAAGGCTGTGCTTTTTGTTGTTATTTTCCAATTGTAGTCAGCCGGATGGAGGCGAAAATACTTTTCAAGTCGATTGAACGATTCACTGAAGAGAGAAAAAATGCAATTTTTGACCACTGGGAGAAATACTATTCCGCTCAAAAGGATAAGCTGGATCATGCTTTTACCATGGATCCAGAAGATCCAGAAACAAAATTGGAGTATAAGAAGCTTAATTTGCCTTGTCCGATGTTAGATCCTGAGAATCAGTTATGTATGGCCTATGAAGTTCGACCGGTTCCGTGCCGAACGTACTTGAACTATAGTGACCCTCAAGTATGTGCAGAGAACCATATGCCGAAAGAACCGTTCAGCTACGAATTTCTATACACGTACTACTTTGGTGCTATAAATGAACTCATCCAAGCTTTATATGAGAACGGTGAAGAAGTATTTGTCGATTATCCGATGGATGCCTGGAGCTATGACTACCTTCCGGCCTGGGTGTTAAAATGGAGAGAGGGGACGTTAGATGAAGTATAAGCTGTTATCTTTGAATGTAGGGCGACCGGAAGTCTATCAAACAGATAAAGGTGATTTGGAGAGTGCCTACCGTAAAAAGCCAGTCCAATCCACGACATTTTTGTCCTTTCTTAATTTCGATGGAGATGAACAAGCTGATAAAAAAAATCATGGCGGGCGTGACAAGGCAGTTTGCCTTTACCCGGCCCAGCATTATCGGCATTGGGAGAATCATTATAGTCAGCCGTTTCCCTTTCCTGCATTTGGAGAGAACATTACCGTTGAAGGCATAGAAGAATCGGATGTCCATATCGGGGATATTTTTCAGTTGGGGGAAGCAATTGTCCAGATTACCGAACCAAGGAAACCTTGCTACATCATTGCCAGGACCCATGGAATCGATGACTTTCCTGCTCAAGTGACAGCCAGCGGCTATACAGGGTTCTACCTCCGTGTGCTTAAAGAGGGGGATGTAACTCCTGGAGACATGATGACATTAATCGAACGTCATCCTGATCAAATTTCAGTAAGTGAAGTGAATAATGTCCGTTATCATGATAGAAAAAATCAAGATCGAATCAAACGAATTCTTAAAGTCGATGCACTATCCGGAAGCCTCAGGGAGACGTTGGAGAAAATGCTCGAAAAAGCTTAACCTATTGACTATAAGTGTAGGTTCAATTGAAATATTAAAAGGAGAGGGCAATATGGATTTTGGCCATTTGATTGAAGAGAAGATTAAACAGTCGATTAAAAATGGAGATTTCGAGAACCTCCCTGGAAAAGGAAAACCTCTACCTAAAGATGAACTTGCATACGTTCCTGATGAGATGCGGAATAGCTACCGAATTTTAAAAAACGCGAATATGCTCCCCGAAGAGATGCAGCTTAAGAAAGAGATTGTTAATCTAGAAGAATTACTTGAAGAAATCAAAGATCCGGAACGCTCTGCTTATGTAAGAAAGGAGCTGTCAGAGAAACGAATCCGCTTTAATTTGATGATGGAAAAGCGCAGGTTGAATCAATCGGGAGCTTTCAGACAATATCAAAATAAAATTAACAGCCACTTTGGTTTTTAACTATACGACCTTCGGGTTGTATTTTTTTATTTTTATAATGAGTGATTACTCACTTTACTTTTTGTTTGAAAAGAGTAATAATATAAGTGAGTAATCACTCACATAAGATGGAGGTAATTTCAATGAGTATTGTTCAAATGAATCAGATTTCTCATCAATTTGGTAAAACCACAATCATCAAAGATGTAAATTTATCCATTGAAAAAGGAGAAATCTTCGGACTGCTCGGTCCTTCTGGTGCTGGGAAAACGACCCTTGTAAAAATGATGACAGGAATTCTGAGTCCGACTGAAGGCGAGGTTTTTCTAAATGGAGAGAAAATGCCTTCACTTAACCAAATGAAGCAATATGGGTTTATGGCCCAGGCAGACGCCCTATACCAAGAACTGACAGCAAGAGAAAATCTCGATTTCTTCGCTTCTTTATATAAAATGCCTAAAGCACACAAAAAAGAAAGAATTAAAGAAGTGATGGAGATGGTCGATTTAACTAATCATTTAGATCAAACTGTTGAAACTTACTCTGGTGGGATGAAACGCAGGCTTTCTCTAGCTGCTGCGCTTGTCCACGAACCTGAACTGATCATCCTTGATGAACCGACAGTGGGAATTGATCCTGTACTAAGGCAATCTATCTGGGATGAGTTAAATCGGTTGAAAAATAAGGGAGTTACCATCATCGTTACGACCCACGTAATGGATGAAGCAGAAAAGTGTGATCGATTAGCCATGTTACGTTCAGGTAAAGTGATCGCTTTGAATTCTCCAATGCAGCTAAAAGAGGAAATAGGTGCAGCCAATATAGAAGAAGTATTTCTTTATTATGGAGGTGCAGAAGAATGAACACGATTACGGTAATGAAAAGAATTTTAATTCAATTTAAACGAGATAAAAGAAGCATGGCTTTGATGATCGTAGCTCCTATCTTTGTCCTCACATTAATGTGGCTCGTGCTTGATAGTGATAGTTCTACGCTTGAAGTAGCTGTAGTCGATGTTCCAGATCCTTTCATTGAGAAGTTAGAGAGTGTGGATATTGAACTAACCGCAATGTCATTGACTGAAGCAGAAAGCGCTTTGGACGATGCAGAGATAGACGGCATGATTCAATGGAATCAAAAACAGCCAGTGATTACTCTTGAGGGAAGTGATCCTAACACAGCGAGCGCAGTTCAAAAGGAATTGAAGAGTGCTTTCAATGCAGGAACAGAGCAGCCGTTTGAAATTGACTTCTGGCATGGCTCGGACGATATGGACTTGTTTGATTATATTGGTCCGGTGCTCATAGGATTTTTTGTATTTTTCTTTGTGTTTATTGTTGGAGGCGTCTCCTTTTTGAGAGAGCGTACTCAAGGTACTTTGGAACGCCTTTTGTCGACACCGATTAAACGAGGAGAGCTTGTACTTGGCTATTTAGGAGGGTTTGGTCTGTTTACTGTGCTTCAATCCTTGTTGATCGCAGCCTACTCCATATACGTTTTGGACTTATTTATGACAGGAGAATTCTTATATGTGCTACTAGTGACTTTTCTATTAGCATTAACAGCTTTAAGCCTCGGGACACTTTTGTCGGCATTTGCTAAAAATGAGTTCCAAATGATCCAATTCATCCCGCTTGTCATTGTTCCACAAGTATTCTTCTCAGGGCTCTTTCCGATTGAAGGACTTTCTTACTGGCTGCAAGGTATAGGAAAAGTCATGCCTTTGACCTATGGGGCGGAAGCTTTGAGGGGGATTATGCTTCGGGGAGAAGGATGGATGGATTTTCAGATTCAACTTTATATCCTTGTCGGGTTTGCGCTCTTATTCACCATTCTCAATATATTCGCATTGAAGCGTCATCGCAGTTTATAATGGAGATAGAAGATGCCTAGGAGGCAAGCATATGAAGGAATTAGAGAACATTTTGGAACAATTAGAGCAGGATGCCAAAGAAGAAGATCTCACGCCTAAACAGGCCCAGATTCTCCAGGCAGCAGTAGAAATTTTTGCTGAAAAAGGATACGCTTCTTCTTCTACAAGTGAAATTGCTGCGAGGGCTAACGTTGCTGAAGGAACGATCTTCCGTCATTATAAAACGAAAAAAGATTTGCTCATATCTATTGTCACGCCGTTTATGACAAAATTTACTCTTCCATTTTTTGCTACTCATTTTGCCAAAAATGTATTTAGCCAGCTGCCTGAAGAATTTGAAGAACTGCTGAGAACTTTAGTTAGGAACAGGTTTCACTTTGCGAAGGAAAATTCACCTTTATTACGAATTGTACTTCAGGAGATCGCCTTTCATCCTGAACTCCAAGAGCAGTTTCAAGAAGTGTTTACGAAAGAAGTTATTCCTAGATTTGAAGAAGCGCTTAATGAATTGAAAGTAAAAGATAAGGTAGTTGACTTTCCGAACGCATCCATGATTCGGATGATTATGTCCTCAATTATAGGATTTCTTGTCACCCGTTTTATTATAGTTCCAGAACTGGAGTGGGACGATGAGGAAGAAATAGACCGTACCATTCATTTCATCATGCATGGTTTATCGAAGTAGGAGAGAGTGCCAGATTTTAGCTCTGGCACTTTTTGCTATATCTATTAGTAGAGATTGCCCTTAAGTTAATTTTAGGGTCTTAAAGGACGAGGCAGTGGTTACATTAGTTACTAGTTGATCGTCGTCTCGCGTTAGGACATTTCAAGGAGGGGTTAACATGTGTGGCAGATTTACTCTATTTACTGACGAGAAGGAAATCGTAGAAGAATTCGATTTAGACCATCCGCTTCGGGATTACGAACCACGATATAATATCGCTCCTGGACAAAAAGTGCTAGCCGTCATTCACGATGGACAAAAGAAGAGAGCCGGGTATATGTATTGGGGACTCGTTCCTTCATGGGCAAAGGATCCGAAGATTGGTTACAAAATGATCAATGCCAGAAGCGAAACGGCTCATGAGAAGCCCAGTTTCAAGAATTTGATGAGTAAAAAACGCTGCTTAATTATTGCGGATAGTTTTTACGAATGGAGAAAAACAGATTCTGGGAAGAAGCCGTTGAGAATTTCTTTAGAGAATAGAAGGCTGTTTGCTTTTGCCGGGTTATGGGATCAGTGGAAAAAGGATGAGGAAGAACGCTTCACCTGTACGATTTTAACTCAAGAAGCCAATTCTTTTATGGAAAATATTCATCATCGTATGCCTGTCATTCTGCCCAAAAGCCAACTGGAGCATTGGATCGAACCTGTGAAATGGAAGCCTGACCAAGCTTATGATTTTGTCCATCAATTAAGCATGGAAGATCTGGAAGCCTATGAAGTCAGTGAGTATGTGAATGCGGCAAAGAATGAAGGGCCAACATGCATTGAACCCATTGAATGAAAGAAGGACCACTCTTCGAGAGAGTGATCCTTCCTTCCTTAGTAAAGCTTTTGTTTGTTTATGAACTTGTATATTTCGCTTCTTTCTCTTGCTGTCGTTCTTGTTTGGCTACTTTAAGGAATTTATTCGTTTCAGCAGCTACAACTCCAGAGAGGAGCAGGAGTCCAATTAAGTTCGGGAATGCCATTAAACCGTTCATAACGTCGGCAAAGACCCAAACAGTATCCAACTGAGAAATGGCGCCAACGAACACGAAGAGTACAAAGACAATCTTATAAATGCCCAATCCGCGTTGACCTGTCAGATAGCCAAAGCATTTTTCGCCATAGTAAGACCATCCTACAATGGTAGAGAACGCAAAGAAGATCAAGCCAATGGTTACAATATACGCCCCAACATCTCCGAGGAAGATCTCAAAAGACCTGGACGTGAGGTCAGCACCATCTAATTCGCTGTTTCCTCTATACTGACCTGCCATGACAATAGTCAATCCTGTCATTGTACAGACAATGATTGTATCAATAAATACCTGTGTCATGGAGACTAGAGCCTGACGGCCGGCATAGTCCGTACGAGCGGCGGCTGCTGCAATCGGTGCAGAACCTAAACCGGCTTCGTTTGAGAATACACCTCGAGCAACTCCGTAACGAATTACAGTACCTAAAATACCTCCACCAACAGCGTTTGCGGTAAAGGCATCACTAAAGATCGTACCAAATGCAGGCAATACCATATTACTATTCATAATGATAATGATTAAAGCACCTATAACATAAAAGATTGCCATGATCGGTACAAAGTATGCTGTTACTCGACCGATACTCTTAATTCCGCCTAAAAGTACTAACGCAGCTCCAACTGTAAGAATCGTTGCTGTCACCCAGGTCGGTACACTGAAGGTTGTTTCCATAACATCAGAAACAGAATTCGACTGTACCATATTTCCGATACCGAACGCTGCTACGGCTCCAAAAATAGCGAACAATAGTCCAAGTGGTCTTCCGAGCTTTTTCCACTTTAGCCCGCGTGAAAGATAGTACATTGGCCCTCCGGCCATTTCACCATTTGGGTCGGTAATTCGATATTTGACGGCTAAGACCGCTTCCGCATACTTAGTCGCCATCCCGAATACCGCGGTGATCCACATCCAGAATACAGCACCTGGTCCGCCCAAAACTACTGCGGTTGCAACACCCGCGATATTCCCAGTTCCGATTGTAGCCGCCAGGGCTGTGGTGAGAGCCTGGTAATGAGAGATGTCCCCTTTTTCCTTCTTGTTTTTCTTCTTACTTGGTTTGAAAGCTAATTTAAGCGCGTAAGGAAGGGTTTTGAATTGTAGAAATCCCAACCTTAATGTCAAATAGATACCAGTACCTACTAATAAAGTTAGTAAAAGAGGTCCCCAGACAATTCCACTTAAATTGCTTAAAAAATTGTATAATGCACTTCCTTCACCCATGATATCCCCCTTTGCTGATTTGTAGAATTTTATCTATATATAAAATATTCCGAAAATTTAATATAAAAGTCAAGGGATTTTACAAATATTAAAAGTCAGATCTTTGTTTAATTCGACAAGTTCGGGGAAAATATTCATTATAACTTTTCGCGAGAGCAGGATTTTTAAGCTGTTCATAGAATTTAGTAATGATGAAATACTATAGATGGAGGAAGGTAAATGATCCGCGTTTTATTTGTATGTCTCGGTAATATTTGCAGGTCACCTATGGCAGAAGCCATATTTAAGGATTTAGTAAAGAAAGAAGGTTTGAGCCAACAGATCTCTGTAGATTCTGCGGGAATTGGTCATTGGCATACAGGATCCGAACCTCATGAAGGTACGAGAAAAATTTTGGACGAGTATCAAATTTCTTATGAAGGAATAACTGCCCGACAGGTAAAAGAATCTGACTGGGACGACTTTGATTATCTTATTGCTATGGATGAAAAGAATATTAATGATCTAAATTCCATTCGTGAGAAAAATGACGTTTTCGTTGGTAAGCTTCTGGATTTTGTGCCAGAAGTAAACGAAACGGATGTACCGGATCCTTACTTTACTGGCAACTTCGAATATGTGTATGAATTAGTTAGCAGCGGATGCAAGCAGCTGCTTGAGAAAATTAAAGCAGACCATTACTTATAAGGAGGAATTTTTTATGGGACAGAATAAACTATGGAGAGGTGTAGTTCTGGGAGCAGTGGTTGGAGGAGCCCTCATGCTTTTGGATAGAGACACGAGAGAATATGTAGGTAATAAGTCACGATCAGTCGGATCATCTTGTAAGGGCTATGTGACGCATCCTTCTGAGGCAATTCATTCAATTAGAGTGAATTATGAATATTTGTCCAATCGAATTAATAAAGGTATAGAAGACCTGCTGGAAATTCTGAACAAAGCTGAAGAGATGTTGAATCGAGTAGGTGAAATCAACCAAGAGGTGGAGCAGCAATTAAAAGCTGTCGATGATCCAAAAGAAGCTTCTTGATGTATAGAGGTGAAGGAATGTCATGAAGAATGTAATAGCGTTCGGCAAAGAGTTGTTTACCCGGTTTGGAGAAGATGATGTCGCGGGGATGGCAGCTCAACTCGCCTATTTTTTTCTATTATCGTTATTTCCTTTCATGATTTTCCTAGCTACCTTACTTGGATATTTACATATTGATGAAGATCGGGTACTGGCCATAATTCAAACATATGCTCCTCCTGAAACCTTCGATATGATTACGGAAAACGTGACGTCACTGTTGAAGGACGAGAATGGCAGCTTGTTATCGATTGGGTTGATAGGGACCCTGTGGGCGGCATCAAATGGTGTTAACGCAATTATGAGGGCGTTCAATCGTGCGCATGATGTAGAAGAGGACCGCCCATTTTTGGTGTCCCGTTTTATTGCTATTATTTTGACAATCGCTATGGTATTTGTCATCGCCATCGCCTTTTTACTGCCGGTTATGGGACATGCGATTGGGGTATATGTTTTTTCTTTTTTTGGTTTGTCCGAAGGCTTTCTTTCCATATGGAACGCCCTACGCTGGGTTATTTCTTCGATAATTTTCTTCATAGTGTTATCTTTTCTGTTCGTCATGGCACCCAACAAACCCGTGAAGTATAGAGACACAGTAATTGGAGCGCTGTTTGCAACGGTCGGGTGGCAGCTAGTCTCCTTATTATTCTCTTTCTATGTAAGTAGCTTAGGTAATTTTTCAGCCACATACGGAAGTCTGGGTGGTGTGATTGTATTAATGATCTGGTTTTATTTATCGGGTATCGTGATTATTGCAGGTGGAGAGATTAATGCCATCATTCACCACAATCGTAAGAGGAGTTCTGTATAATATAAAGAACCCGAAAGCACCTGCTTTCGGGTTTTATTTTAAGATTTTAACAGGCGAAGACCATTTAAGATCACAAGAATGGTGCTTCCTTCGTGGCCGATGACTCCTAGAGGAAGATCTAGAACTTGTAAGAAGTTACTGATGATCAGGAGCATGATGACACTAATGGAGAAAACGACGTTCTGTTTTACAATACGATTCATTCTTGTAGAAAGGTGAATCGCTTGTGAAATCCTGGGAAGGTCATTTTTCATTAGTACAACGTCAGCTGTTTCAAGAGCAACGTCTGTGCCTTCGCCCATGGCAATTCCTACATTTGCTGTAGCAAGGGCTGGTGCATCGTTAATTCCATCTCCAACCATGCCAACTTGTTCAAAATGCTCTTTTAATGTCTTCAACTCTTTCACTTTCTCTTCCGGCAGAAGTTCTGCTATATAGTGATCGACACCGGCCTCTTTAGCTATAGCGTTCGCTGTCGTGGGATTATCTCCTGTAAGCATAATTGTATAAACCCCGCGCTTCTTCAAGGTTTTGATTGCTTGCTTTGTTTCCTTTCGAACCGTATCTTTCAAGGCGAAAATCGCTGCGATAGATTCGTTCCTTTGAACGAAAATCACCGTTTTTCCTTCCTTTTGCAGCTCTTCTGCTAGCCCATTTTGAAATGCAGCGGCTTGTTGTTTTCCAACAAAATCAGCTTTCCCAATCTTCCAATTCTCTTCATTAAATGTAGCAGACACACCGTTCCCGCTAACATCTTTCATATCATCTATATCCAATAAGGGTACGTTGGCCTGATGGGCAAAATCAACGATTGCTCTGGCAAGCGGGTGGTTCGATTGTTGTTCAATAGAAGCAGCAACACTCAAGACACTTTTTTCATCTTCACCTTCAGCATAGACGGCATCCGTCACCTCAGGTTTGCCTTTTGTCAATGTGCCTGTTTTGTCAAAAGCGATCGCTTGCAGGTGGGCAAGGTTTTCGAGATGAACTCCGCCCTTGAAGAGTAGTCCGTTTCTTGCGCCATTTGAAATAGCTGAAAGTGTCGCTGGCATGATCGAAGCAACCAAAGCACATGGGGAAGCTACGACAAGTAAAATCATCGCTCGGTAAATGGTATCCATCCAGCTCCATCCGAACAGGAGGTGGGGGAGAAAGAGCATAACCCCCACTACGAGAAGGACA
Source organism: Halobacillus sp. A1-3 (assembly GCF_050971765.1). Lineage (NCBI taxonomy): Bacteria > Bacillati > Bacillota > Bacilli > Caryophanales > Bacillaceae > Halobacillus > Halobacillus sp. A1-3. The sequence continues at coordinate 293,925 of NZ_JBPCEO010000003.1, forward strand.
ACTTTCACATACGTGCTTTCAAAACGTTCAATGAATAGCTGTGAGGGTGTTTTTTCACTTTGTGCCGACTGTACCATCGTGATGATTTTCTGAAACAGTGTTTCATTCGATTTTTTCGTTACTTCTACTACAATGCTGCCATTTAAGTTTACGGTGCCTGCAAAAACTTCTTTACTTGATCCTTTTGTAACGGGGACAGATTCTCCTGTAATGGCACTTTCATCAATAGAGGTTTCTCCTTTAGTTATGACACCATCTGCAGGAACACGTTCTCCAGGTTTAACTAAGATAAGATCAGAAATTTGCAGTGAAGCAACAGAAGTGGTTTCGTACCCCTCTTCTGTAACTTTCAAAGCTTCCTCTGGCTGTAAGCTCATTAAAGAGGAAAGCTCTTTTTGACTTTTGTTCATCGTGTACGTTTCAAGTGCTCCGCTCAATGCGAAAATAAAGATGAGGATTGCACCTTCCGTCCAATATCCAATGGAAGCTGAACCAATCGCAGCGAGAATCATAAGTAATTCAACATTCAATTCTTTTTCTTTGACCGTTTCTTCCAGTCCTTCTTTTGCTTTAGCAAATCCTCCAATGACAAACGCTATAATATGAAGGGTTACATAAGTACTTGGGGCAAAAAAGCTTTCTCCCATCCAGGCGATCAAAACGAGTAGGCCGCTGAGAAGAGCGGCGATTAACTCGGCATGCCCTTTGATTAGGCTCATCCATTTTGGCCATGATGGCAGAGAGCGATTATGAATTGATTGAGTTTCTGAAGTCATTATTCTCAACTCCTATTTGTAATTGATAATGATAACCATGATCAATTACATAATGATGTTTAATAAAGTTTGCTATTTGAAAGTCGTTATCACTTAGATTAAAATAATTATAATTTAGTATATGTTATTATGATAGCATGGAAATGTGCTCAGTCAAGATATATTTGTTAATTTCGCCACCAGTCAATCATTTCCTCTAAAAAAACAAAGCAATACAGTTGATATTACAGGTGTTAAGTTGCTATATTGGATAGGTGTGAATACAACAAAAGAAAGGTGGATATAAAATGCGTAAAGGACTTTTATTTATACTTATGCTTATACTTTCCTTCACTCTAGTGGCCTGTGGATCAAGCGACAGCAGTGAGGAAAGCTCCGATAATAATACTTCAGAAGAAGCTTCTGGCCAGAAGTGGAATGAACTTAAAGAAAGAGGAGAAATCGTTGTTGGTACTTCCGGAACTCTCTTCCCAGCTTCTTATTATCCAGAGGGTTCTGATAAGTTGACAGGTTACGATGTCGAAGTTATGAGAGAGGTAGCAAAGCGTCTCGATCTTGATTTGAAATTTGAAGAGTACGGTGTAGACGGGCTGCTTACAGCCATCAATAGTGGACGTGTTGATGCCGTCATCAATGACATGGAAGTGACAAAAGCGCGCCAGGAACAATTTTCATTCAGTGAACCATACAAATATTCTTATTCAACTATGATTGTCCGTGAGTCAGATCTATCCGGGATTAAAAAACTAGAAGATTTGGAAGGAAAAAAGCATGGCGGAGGAGCGACGACTGTGTTCTCCAAAATCGCCGAGCATTTTGGAGCTGAAACGAAAACGTACGGCAATGTTACAAATGATGTTTACCTGCGTGACGTAGAAAATGGAAATACAGATTTCATCATCAATGATTATTACCTTCAGTCTCTAGCTCTTAAAGCATTGCCAGATATAGATGTCAAACTTCACCCAGACTTGAAGTTCCACCCGACAAATTCTGCAATCGTTATGCCAAAAGATGCACAAACAATGAAAGAAAAAATCGATGCTACTCTTCAGGAAATGCGCGAAGATGGCACATTGACTAAAATATCTAAAGAATTCTTTGGCGGCAAAGACGCCTCCAAAAAACCTGAAGAGGATATCCGTGAGCTTGAAGGACTAGACTTGTAAGGGATCAGCTATGCTTGGAATAGAATTCAGAGACATACAGGTTGAAAAGTTATTCAACACGGAACGTGCGTGGGAAAACCTTCCTTTTATCCTGGAAGGGGTTCCTCTAACTTTATTCGTTGCTGTTCTTGGAATGTTGATTGGTCTTATTCTTGGTTTCTTTTTAGCTCTTATGAGAGGATCAGATAAACTGTGGTTAAGGTGGCCGGCCCGTTTGTATATTTCTTTCATGCGCGGTACGCCAATTCTTGTTTATCTGTTCGTTTTGTATTTCGGTTTGCCTGTTGTAGGAATTAAAATGCCTGCGACTGTCGCAGCAGTCATCGGATTTGGTACAAATAGTGCCGCTTACATTGCCGAGATTAACCGTGCTTCTTTAAACAGCGTAGCTTATGGCCAGTGGGAATCTGCGAGGGCTTTAGGCTTCACTTATTGGAAGACGGTTAGGAGGATCATCATGCCTCAAGCCACAAGAATTGCTATTCCTCCTTTGGGAAATGTTTTTCTAGACCTGTTGAAAGCTACATCACTGGCGGCCATGATTTCCGTTCCTGAAATACTGAACAAAGCTCAAATTGCTGCTGGCCGAACGGTAGATTCGATGACGATGTATATAACAGCGGCGCTTATTTACTGGCCCTTGACTATGATCTTTTCAGCGCTACAAGATTATTTAGAGAAACGCTACAATAAATATTTGTGAAAGAATGCGCTGGAGCTTAAAGCTCTAGCGCTTTTTTGGTGGTGTCAGGCACTATACAAATGATTGGTGGTACCCTGTAACTGACAAGGCAAAAAGACACTACAAAAAAATAATAAAACTTGCGTCTAAACCAATCCTCCTTTATGATAGAGTGTGAAATTTAAATCGTAATGATTATTATTTGAAGAGGGATACTCATGAGTAAACAAACAATTGTAGAAATAGAAAACGTATCATATAAATATGAGCGAGAATGGGTCGTCCAGGATGTTAACCTCACCATTGAAGAGGGCCAGTTCCTCGGATTAGTCGGACCTAATGGATCAGGGAAATCAACACTGATTAAGTTGATGCTCGGGCTGGTGAAACCTGGACGAGGATCGATTCGCTTGTTTGGTCAGCCGATCAAGCAGTTTAAAAATTGGCAGGAAGTCGGGTTTGTCTCCCAAAAAGCCAACAGCTTTAATTCAGGATTTCCTGCGACAGTGTTAGAGGTTGTGATGAGCGGTCTCGTTTCTCGAATTGGAACATTTAAATTTTTTAATCGCAAACATAGAGATAAAGCGATACACGCACTGAAGACAGTTGGAATGGAGCAGTTTTCCAGTGAAAATATCGGAGATCTTTCAGGCGGTCAGCAGCAGCGTGTCTTCATTGCGAGAGCGCTTGTTAGTGATCCCTCCCTTCTCATTCTTGATGAACCAACGGTAGGTGTAGATGCCGAACATGTGACAGAGTTCTATAACTTGTTGGGGCGCTTGAATAAACAAGAAGGAATCACATTATTAATGGTTACCCACGATATTGGAACAATAACGGAACATGCGACACATGTCGTCTGCATGAATAAAACGGTTCATTTCCACGGGGGATCTGAGGAGTACGGGGAATTCAGTGAGCAGGATTTGAACCGTTTGTATGGACACTCCGTTCATCAGCTCACACATAACCACGAGCATCACGGGGTGAATACGCATGATTGAGAGTTTTATTCAGTTTGAATTTTTACAGAATGCAGCCGTTACAGGGTTGCTTATAGGGATTGTCGCTCCATTACTTGGAGTTTTTATTGTGGTCAGGAGACTTTCGTTGATTGCGGATGCTCTATCCCACATCACTTTGACAGGTATTGCGGCAAGTTTACTATTAGAAAAGAAAGTCTCGGGTATCAATGATTGGAATCCTGTATACATGGGCATGGTCTTTTCCGTCATAGGCGCAGTCTTAATTGAGCGGTTGAGAAAGGTTTATAAGCATTATGAAGAATTAGCGATTCCGATTATTCTTTCTGGTGGGATCGGGCTTGGCGTCATCCTAATTTCTCTTGCGGATGGATTTAACACGGATTTATTCAGTTATTTATTCGGAAGTGTCACAGCTGTTGACCGCTCGAGTGTGTGGACGGTGCTTTTCATTACAATAATGGTAGTAGCCATTGTTATTATCTTTTATAAAGAACTGTTTGTGCTTTCCTTTGATGAAGAGCATGCTTCGATTTCAGGAGTAAATGGCCGCTGGATACACCTCCTGTTTATTGTGATGGTCGCACTTGTCATTGCATCCTCTATGCAAGTCGTTGGTATTTTACTCGTCTCTGCATTAATGACGCTTCCTGTGGCTTCAGCATTACGTATATCCAGAAGTTTCAAGCAGACGATAGGACTTTCGATTGCTTTTGGTGAAACTTCTGTAATCCTAGGATTGTTCTCCGCTTATCATTTGAGTGTTCCGCCAGGCGGTACCATTGTCATGACAGCGGTAGTGATATTGCTAATGTCGATTTTGTATAAAAAAGTTAGAACTCAACAATAGACAAAGGGTGAGGTAGGATGAACGTTGAGACAGCTTTACAAAAATTAAAGGAAAAAGGGTATAAGAGAACGAAGCAAAGAGAAAGTATCTTAGATATTTTTATAAAACAGGATCAATACATTCCCGCAAAGGATATCATCAAGGCAATTCAGGAGGATTTCCCTGGAGTCAGTTATGATACGATTTATCGTAATCTGTACTTACTAACAGATGAAGAGATTTTGGAAGCAACTGAATTAGGTGGTGAGAAGCACTTTCGCTTAGGCTGTGATACGCATGGTCATCACCACCACTTTATTTGCACGGCTTGCGGAAAAACAAAATCCATTCAGTTTTGCCCAATGGACAGCATTAGTGAGAATTTGAATGGATATGATATAGAAAATCATAAATTTGAGATTTACGGAAAATGTCCTGAATGTCATTAAGGCCTGTGGCTTGTACACAGGCTCATCTTTTTGAAAATAACAAAAAGTAATGATTACTGTTTACAGATAGTAATCGTTACGCTATAATCCATATGGATAGGGAGGAACAGTATGAAAAAGTACACAGCATTGATATCATTAATTTTATTAACATTCTTACTCACAGCTTGTGCGAGTGAACAAGTAAACCAAGAGGGTGACTCATCGTCAGGAGATGACCAACTATTGAAGATCCATACAACGGTTTACCCACTTAAATATTTTACGGAGCAAATTGCAGGGGAAGCTGCAGAAGTAGACTCTATCTTACCCCCAGGTTCTGACCCGCATACTTATGAGCCTACAACAAAAGAGATGGTGAAAATGGCTGAAGCAGACGCGTTCATTTATAGTGGCGCCGGACTTGAAGGATATGCAGAAACCATTTCAGAAGCGATCAAGCCTGAAGGAGTCGAGATACTTGAAGCTTCACATGGATTACAATTAGAAGAACATGCGCATGGGCACTCCGGAGAAGAACACGCTGATGAAGAAGAACACCACATTGAAGCCAAGGAGGAAGATCACGAAGGCCATAACCATGGCGAACAAGATCCGCACATTTGGCTCGATCCTATTCGTTCGGTTCAATTAGCAGAAAACATTAAAGATCAGCTTATTGAGTTGGAACCAGAAAAAAAGGACCAATTTAATGAAAACTTTAAGCAGCTAAAGAAGAAGTTAGAAACGCTTGATAAGGAATTTCATAAACAGCTGGAAAGTAAGCCTAAAAACAAAATCATTGTTTCCCATGCTGCTTATGGATATTGGGAGCAAGCTTATGGAATTGAGCAAGTAGCAATATCAGGTATAAGCGCGACAAGCGAACCTTCTCAAAGAGAACTGGAAGAAATTATTAAAAAAGCTGAAGAGTATAAGATCAGTCATGTCCTATTCGAGCAGAATGTGACGCCTAAAGTCTCTAAAGTTGTTCAAAAAGAAATAGACGCAGAAGCGCTTCGAGTGCACAACTTGTCTGTGTTGACTAAAGAAGATATAAAAAATGAAGAGGATTACTTTACTTTAATGCGACAGAATTTAGACGTATTAAGTGAAGCTTTATCCGAATAATAAAACAGCTGCGAACCTATGCGTTCGCAGCTGTTTGTTTTTGCGGTCCTTTTGCAATCATAGTCGATGCCAATACGATGAGAAGTAGTGCAACAATGACATAAAAGAATGAGAGTCCAGGGACGAGGTCTAAAAATGTACCAGAGAGAAAGGGGCCCAGTATACTCCCTATACTAAAAGACATCCCGCACAGGATATTGCCGGCAGGAAGCAGCTCTTTAGGAAGCAAGTCTGTCATATAGGAAATACCTAAGGAAAAAAGCGAACCCACGCATAAGCCTGCAAGTGCAAATGTAATGAATAACATGAGCACGGAATCCTCAAATAACGCTGCAGCCAAAAACGACAGGATGCCACCTACGACGACAGTTACTATCACTTTTCTTCGACCAACACGATCACTCAAAGCACCAAGAGGGATTTGAGAAAATAGACTTGCGAAAGCAAAGCATGGAATGATCAGTGATAAAATATTTACATCGTGACCGATTCTAAGACCGTATACAGGGAAGATCCCGTGCAGGGTAGCTTCCAAGAATCCATAAGCTAATGGCGGAAGAAAAGCGACCCAGCCTTTCTTGAGCGCTTTTGCAAACCTTTTTATTGAACTTGTTCCATAAGCTGTGGTAAGGTCTTTCGCGGGAGAGTCATTTCTGACCCAAATCATAAAGAGCCAGACAAGCATACTTAATAAAGATGAGATTAAGAATGGAGCATAGAGACTCCACTCTAGCAAATTCGTCATCAGCGGACCGGCCGTAAATCCCAGGCTGAAAAAAAGTCCGTAGTAAGCAATGCTTTTTCCCCGCGAATGCTTAGCCGAGGTAGCGGTAATCCACGTCTGAGTTCCAAAGTGGAGGATTTGATCTCCGATGCCTATAGTTACTCGTAAGATGAACCAAAACCAGAGTGCCTGCCAAAAAGGGAATAACAGTAACGATACAAAGACTAATGCGCCTCCAACCATGATCACAGGTTTATAGCCATATTTTTGAAGAGGTCTTTCCATAAAAGGTGAAGAAATCAAAATACCTATGTAAAGGCCTGTGGCGTGCAATCCGTTGATGGATGATGAGATGCCATTCTGTTCAAGGATGACAGCAATTAATGGGAGAAGCATACCTTGAGAAAAACCTGAAATCGTCACGAGACCAATTAATATCCAAAATCGTGTATGTGAGGAAACGATAAATCTTCCCCCCTTCCTGTTGAATTCACCTTCATTATCGTAAACAATAGGAAGAAACGAGGCAAGTCTTTCGCAGTGCAGGTTATTTCCCTTTCGAAAACGGTTATTATATAACTAAAGGCCCAGCTTATTTAAAAGGAGTGGATAGAAATGGATTTTTATTTAAAAGACAACGGTGTCCGTACTTCATTTGAATATGGACAATTGAACATCTCAGGAGACGAGACATACGGCTTCCGCCCCTATCAATTGATGGTTGCTTCCATCGCTGGCTGCAGCATCGGTGTATTTCGCAAGATTCTTGATAAACAGCGTGTGGACTACGAAGATATTAAAATTTCAGCAGACGTAAAGCGGAACGCTGATGAGGCTAACCGAATTGAAAAGGTTCATTTGCATTATGTCATTAAAGGCTACCACTTGAATCAAGACAAGCTCTTGAAAAATTTAGACGTATCGAGAAATAATTGTTCTATGGTTCAATCGGTTCAAAATAGCATTGAAGTTGAAGAAACACTTGAGTGCATCGAGCTTTCTAAGTAAAATGAAGAGAGCCTTATCCTGAATTTGGATAAGCGCTCTTTTTTTTGGATAAAACCTTGTTTTCATTAAATATAAATGCAATCTAACTAAGCAATATCAAAAATATTTTCTATTAGGGGATATATGAAAGAGGGGATAGAAACATGAAAAACTACAGCATTAAAGCTTTTTTCTACATAGCAGGGCTGATTACGATTGCTCTTGGCATTACCCTGACGATCAAGGCGGATCTAGGAGCAGGAGCGTGGGACGCAATGAACGTCGGTTTAACTGAGACAGTTGGTTTAACAGTGGGAAACTGGGTAATCATTATTGGGGCGATTCTCATTTTAACCAACGCCTTGATTGCAAAAGAACGTCCTGACCTTTTAGCTGTCTTTACAATTCTTGTTGTCGGTAAAGTGATTGATTTTTGGCTGCTTACAGTTTTTGATTCATTTGTGGTAAATATATTCTGGAAGCAGCTCCTTATTTTATTGGGAGGCATCATAATCATTGCCTTCGGTGTTTCGCTTTACTTACAGCCTAAATTTACGTTAAATCCAATCGATGGGTTCATGGTTGCTCTGCAAAAAAGATTTGGTTTTAGTTTAACCACTGCTAAAACGTTAACAGAAGTTTTTGCGCTCGTTCTAGCATTAGCTTTAGGTGGCCCTATCGGTTTAGGGACCCTGATTATTCTTCTTTGTATCGGGCCAGCGATCCAATTTTTCGATCCAAAAGCAAGACGTGTTATGGACAAAATGCTCTCTTGAATTATTGAATAGGGATGGGCCATCTTTCACAGAATAAGAAAAAAAGAAAGGGTGGTCCATGCTGTGAAAATGAAATGGTTAGGACTAATCATACTTATTGGGTTATATACACTATTGAGTGGCACTTCCATAGCTGCTGACGAAAAGGAAAGCGGCAAAAAGGAGGAAGGGATTCCAAGCCACGTCTTGAATATCTCCAAAGATAATACCTATCCAAATTCGACGGATGATCAAGAGCTGTTGGAAGCGGAGGAGATAACTAAAGAACTGATGGAGGATACGGATGTCCGTATTACGAATCCACAATTAATTGAAATGTTGAACGAGACGACGTTGAAACCGTCTCCGTTTGCAATTGGGTATCGTGGTGAAATTTTTCTAGGGCGATGGCCGTTGGCTTATGAGTCCAAAGAAACGAACATTAATTGGGAATATCAGGAGATTAATGTCAATGAACTGAGTAACCACGGTGGAGAGGCTACTGAGAAGATCAATTACGTCCAGAAAGAAGAAAAGTCGATCAAGGGTGGCTTGACTTCAAGAATCAGCCACAGCGATCAAATGTTAAAACTGATTCTTCTTGAAGCTCAAAAGAATACGAAACTTCCGCTTTCCTTCAATACAGTCATTGGGAGAGGTACAAAACAGAACAACAGTTATGCCGTACCAACGAATAAAGTTGGCATCCTGCATGCTTATGCTCCAGCTGTTAATGAAAAAGGAGAAGTGGCATTTGGAGATGTTTACATCAAACTAAAAGGGTCTAAAAAAACGTTGAGTGTCAAAAATGTTACCCGACAAGGGATTGGGGCCTGGATTCCAATTCAAGATCATGTCAGCTTTTCATTTGAATTAAAATAAATGGCTTACTCCTCTTTTTGAGAGGAGCGAGCATCCACTTCAACGCGCTGTTCAGCCATCGCAATGTCATGTTTGTACATTGTCTCGGCGATTATACGGCGCGTTTCTTTTGCAGCGGTCCAGTAAACGAGATCGTGTACCAAACCAGTCACAGTGTACTGATATCCCCGGTAATGGTCATTCAAAGAAGTCATGCCATAGACTTGAAACGGCTCCACAGGATCTCCTTTCAAATCTTTTTTTAAGTATTCGCCTATCTCTTCGTTCATACGAGCACAGGCCTCTTCAAGGGCTGCAAACACTTTTTTGGGATCTTCTCTAAAGTTCGTCGTCACTTCTTCGATCACTCGCATATGTTCGAAATTATAATTTTCTATCGTCTGAATTTGTCCGTTGCTGATTGTCAAAAGCTTTCCGCTCCATTCTCTGATTTTAAGAAAGCGGAGACCGATGTCCTCGACAGTACCGTGGAAGGTGTTGTTTAGGGTGATAAAATCCCCTTTATGGAGTTGCTTTTCATATAATAGAAACAACCCTGCAAAAAAATCCTTGATTAAGCTTTGAGCGCCAAATCCTACAATGATGCCGATAACTCCCGCCCCTGCCAGGAGTCGTCCAACTGAAGTGAATTCTGATAACACAATAAAAATAAAAGTAATGATAGCTGCGTAGCTAATTATGGAATTCAGCATAGACTCTAATGTCCGCTCACTGCGTTCTTCAATAAAATCTGTTCTTTTGAAAAAAGAGTGGATCATTTTTCTAAGCAAAACAACCGCAATAAACAGTAATATTGCAGTAGTAATGATTTTAATGGTGATACTATTTGTAACGATTTCAACAAAATCGATATTATCGAAAAAATCCATATGAATGCCTCCCGTCCGTCCTTAATATTATAGCATGTCCAGTTTCTGCACATCTTAGGATAGACACATAGGATGAGATATACTATGATAACAATGGCCAGAGATGATTGAAAAAAGGAGTTAACAATTTATGGCACAACAAGAGCGACTTCAGGATTTAAAGACAAGACTTTCAGACTTTATGGTACGAATAGAACAATTGGATCCAGAAGAAACATCAGTAGAGGACATCGACCGTTTAATTTCTATGTTAGAGGAATTAGAGCGTAAGATGGACTAATTAATTCTTCTCTGGGGGAGGAGACTTCCATTGGAAGCATTGATTTTTTACTCGTCACCTGTCATAGGCTTTGTTTTTATGCTGACTTTAATTATGGCATTTGTTCGGATGGCCGCAGGGCGTCCCGTACAGCAAAATCATAAAAAACTGCTCGTAGGTTCTTTCCTCGTTATGGCAGGCATTCTTGCTTATGTAAGTTTTATTTGACTCTCTAAAAAAATTGAGGGTTGATTTTTTTGTAATCATCCTTTATCATGGTAAATCGCTAATGTATGAAAATATAAACAACAGGAAAGGGGTATGCAATATGGCATGGGCAGTCGTTATTTCTGTCCTCGTGATGACAATTTTGAGTTTATTACGTGTCAATGTCATCATTGCCATTCTTGCCGCTGGATTAACAGCAGGATTGATGAATGGTGAGTCGCTTATGAGCTCACTGGATATACTAGTTAGTGGTATGGGCAATCAAGCAAGTGTGGCTTTAAGTTATATATTATTAGGGGCTTTTGCTGTAGCAATCAGTTATTCTGGAATTACTTCATTACTCGTCAGTTATCTGTTACGTGTTTTGAAGGATAAACGTACAATGATCGTGTTTGTGATCGCGTTTGTAGCGAGTCTATCTCAAAACGTGATCCCTGTTCACATCGCATTTATTCCCATTTTAATTCCGCCTTTATTAAAATTATTTGATCAAATGAAATTGGATCGTCGTGCGGTAGCTGCCGCCTTAACATTCGGGCTAAAAGCACCATATGTCATGATACCGGTTGGTTTCGGCTTTATTTTCCACGAAACGATTCAAAAAGCAATGGAATCCAATGGTGTAGAAGTTGGCATTGGTTCAATCGCACAGTCCCTTCTAATTCCAGGGTCTGGAATGATTGTAGGGTTAGTGATCGCGATTATGGTTTCCTACCGTAAACCGCGAGAACCAAAAGCGAATACACAGGAAAATGAGCTTGAAGAGACTGGATTCGGTCTAGCCAGCGAAGGGTTTAACCGCAACCATGTATTTACGCTGGCTGCGATTTTAGTTACTTTAATCATTCAAGCGATTTGGTCCAACCTGGTCCTTGCCGCGCTAGCAGGACTCATTATCATGTTTATCTTTCGCGTTGTTCCTTACAAAAAAGGGGATAAAGTTGTCAACGACGGTATTGGCATGATGGGTTTCATTGCTTTTGTCATGCTTGTAGCAGCAGGTTATGCTAACGTCTTAACGGAAACAGAATCTGTATCAGCACTTGTTGAGATCAGTTCAGATTATATCGGAAATAACCAGGCGTTTATTGCCTTTATCCTTCTCTTAGTTGGATTAGTCGTTACAATGGGAATTGGATCTTCCTTTGCGACTGTTCCTATTTTAGCTGCGCTTTTCGTTCCGATATGTGTAAGTGCTGGTTTCTCACCAATGGCAACGGCTGCACTGATCGGTACAGCGGGTGCACTTGGGGACGCAGGCTCCCCAGCATCAGACAGTACTCTAGGGCCAACATCAGGCTTGAATGCAGACGGAAAGCACAACCACATTTGGGATACCTGTGTACCGACATTCCTGCACTATAATATTCCTTTATTCATTTTCGGATGGGCAGCAGCTCTTATCTTATAATTAGGCAAGTGGGGAATTTTCCCACTTGCTCTTTTTTATATTATCTTCTCCTTCACGCATACTAAGAAAAAAGTGAGTGGTACAAATGAAAAAAGCAATGATCGTCTTTATTATCATGGCTTTGCTGGGCCTGATATCACCTATAGTAATGCATGCAGAAGGCTGGGGGTATAAGAAAAGCAATAACGGAGACACTCCGGATGTCGGACGATACGGACCAATGTTGGAAAAACAGGACGGTTTTTATGTAGATGACTCAGGTGATAAAGTCGTTTATTTAACGTTTGATAATGGATATGAGCAAGGATACACAGGGCAGGTGCTTGATGTCTTAAAGGAAAAAAATGTTCCCGCGACCTTTTTTGTCACAGGACATTATATTGAAAGTGCTCCTGACTTATTAAAGCGTATGGTAGATGAAGGACATCTAATTGGAAATCATTCTTGGAGCCACCCTGATTTTACACAAGTTTCAAAACAAAAAATGAAGAAAGAATTGGATCGCGTCCACAATTCGGTTAAGAAAATAACGGGTCAAGAAACGATGACGTTTGTCCGTCCTCCACGAGGAACATTCAACGAGCAGACATTAAAATGGGCGAAAGAGTTCGGGTATACCCATGCGTTTTGGTCGGTCGCATTTAAGGACTGGGAGACGAACAATCAAAAGGGCTGGGAATATGCCTACCGCAGTGTAATCGATCAAGTTCACCCTGGAGCAGTTATTCTTCTTCATTCGGTTTCCCAGGATAACGCAGAGGCTTTGGATCAATTGATTGATGAGCTAAGAAAGAGAGGTTATCATTTCGGAAGCCTGAATGATTTAATGGTGAAAAAACTTCTCCCATATCCCATTTGGAGTCTCTGATAAAAAACCGCTTTTGAAAGCGGTTTTTTTCTTGTGAAATTTGTCGATTTAAGAAGGAACCCCCAGCACATTTAGCGAATGGATGAGAAGAATGTAAACTTCGCCTTAGGAGTGAACGTGTTTATCAAAGACTAATTAAGGAAAACCTCTTAAATAGGAAAGTATACAGTTTTATGATTACACAAAAAAATGTTTAAATATAAAGTTCGGAGAAGTAGTCGTTAAAGGGAGGATTTTTGGTTTGTGGAGAGAAACTTATAAAGCAAATAGTTTTTATGATTTTGATTATACACTTTTGCGATGGAAATTTGATCCATTGAGCCATTTAGACCGAGTGGAGCGATGGGTGGACGTCCCTGTCAAGCTGGAAGGGGAGCAGCATATCGTTCGAGTTCAAAGTTACGGCACAATAACGGAACCTTATTTTGAAGTCATAGGGGATAGTATTGAGTCTAAACCTCAGCTACTTCATCACATTGAGGATCTTTTTCAGTGGGACAAAGATTTAAATAAAGTTCACGAACACTTTCTTGAAACCAATTTGGAACAACTGTTTCTAGCTCATCCAGGTACACCTATAGTCAAAGACTTTCACTTATTTGACTGTCTAATGAAAGTGATTATTCATCAGCAGTTGAACATGAAATTTGCTCATACGCTGAGCACAAGGTTTGTTCATCAATTTGGCACCCAAAAAAATGGCGTTTGGTTTTACCCTACAGCAAGTCAAGTGGCAGAAATTCCATACGATTCTCTGAGGAAACTTCAATTTAGCCAGCGGAAAGCGGAATATGTGGTGGATACATCAAGAAAGATTGTTGAAGGTGAATTGAATTTAGAGGAGTTAGCGAAGCAATCTGACGAAGATGTGATGAAACAGTTAACAAAAGTACGCGGCATCGGTCCTTGGACTGCAGAAAATTGGCTGATGTTCGGATTAGGCAGAGATGATTTATTGCCAAAAGCAGACATTGGTATACAAAATGCTTTGAAGTTCTATTTTCAGTTAGATAATAAACCTACTATGGAACAAATGACGAAATGGAGCCAAGAGTGGAACCCCTACAGAAGCTATGCTTCTTTAACTCTTTGGCGAAGTATAGAAGGATAAGTAAAGAAAGTGTCATATTATTTATAATGAACTCGTAGGATGTAGAAATGAATAAATAATAATTTTACCAATAAATTGTTTGAAAATATTCAAAATTAACCATTATTACGTTATAATAAAACACGTACTGGAAAATATTGAACGGTAAAGGAAAGAGGTCATAATATTGGTGATAAGAGAGAGGTATTCTGACCAAGTTCATAGCGGGGAAATCTTAGATGTTCTAAGTATGAATGGGACTCCAGCATGTTTACTGGATTTGCGTATGCAAAGAGTTACGCTGAATCAGGAAATGCAAGGCACTCTTCACATTGAAGAAGATGATTTGTCTTTTGCAGCGTGGATTCAAGCATTCAACTCTACAGCACAGAGTGGACTTCAGCAAGTTTTACATCGCCTTTTGACTGAAGGGTTACGCGAGACATCAGTTCAGTTGACGGACCAGAATAACTCCCGGAAGTATCACTGTAAATTGGTGCATCTGACGAATGGACAAATCGCCTTTTCATTTAAGCCTCTAGAAGAAACGTTTACTAATCCCAACTATACTAAACGAAGCAGTTATACAAACATTATCGATAAAACAGGACAAACACATTCTTATTCTTTTCGCAGGCCGATCCCTGACGAGTCTAAACAGCGAAGTGCGCAGCTTAGCACACCACAGGACCCTCAACTTAGACAACGTATGTCTGACATTATAGACAAGTTCCCGCATGGGTTAGCTATTATCAATCAAGAATGGGAAATTACCTATGCGAATGCAATGATGGAAAAGGTCACAGGTATCGATTTTGAATATGCCCGTAACGAACGGTTGTGGGATATTTTCCCAATTGATGAGTACTATAATTTCTTTCAGAATTATCTAAGAGCAATGGAAAATAAAGAAACTGTTGAATTTGAAGGGTTTATCAAGGAGACGAGATGCGTTGTCCATGTCACGGTTTACCCTACAGACTTAGGAGTCACCGTATTTCTCCAGGATGTGACTCAATACAAAAAACACCTTCAAGCACTTAAAGATTCCGAAGAACGTTTTGCTATCCTTGCTAATAATATTAAAGACGTTTTTTGGATTGCAGATCCGCATTTTGAGGAGTTTCAATACATCAGTCCCTCTTTTCAAAATATGTTCGGAGTCTCTAGAAGAGATGCACTATCAAATCCGGACTCCCTCGACCAGGTTATCCATGAGGAGGACTTGGAAAAAGTTAAAGTCTCTTTATCTCTGATGAAGAAGCAGCGCCATCAGGTTGAGTACCGCATTAAGACCGTTCAAGGGGAACAGAAGTGGATAAGAACAAGAGGGTTTCCTGTAGAAAATGCTGGAACATTATATGTTTTAGGTATTCATGAAGACATTACTGAATGCAGAGAGATGAATAAGCTAAAAGAAAAATCTCAGCAGCTTTCTACCATTACGCAAATGTCAGCAGGTATTGCTCACGAAATTAAAAATCCACTAACAGCTATTAAAGGATTTTTACAAATTGGTGCTGCCAATCCTGAATTAAGGGATAATTATCAGGAAATCATTTTAGATGAAGTGAACCGTATAGAAGCTATCGTTCAGGATTTTATGATGCTTTCAAAACCTAAGTCATCCATTCAAATGGAAGAGGTCGAAGCGGATGAGGTACTGTCTTATGTCCTGAGACTCCTTGAGCCTGAAGCACAAGACAAAAACGTCTTCCTCAGAAGTGAGAAAATGCATTTGGAAGAGACGATTCTAACAGAACCTAAACGCTTGAATCAGATTCTGATCAATCTAGTGAAGAACGCGATTGATGCGGTGGACGTTGGCGGGGAAGTCGTTGTAAATTCTGAAGTTTTGAGAAATGAGCTAACGCTTTCCGTTAGTGATAATGGTCCCGGATTATCAGCTCAAGAACTTGCTAAAATTGGAGAACCATTCTTTACTACAAAAGAAAAAGGGACCGGTTTAGGCGTGATGGTAACGAAAAAAATTGTTGCTGACTTGAACGGTACAATTTCCTATAAAAGTAAAAAAGGTGAAGGGACCACAGTCACGGTCAAATTACCTCGACAGCCTTGAGATAAATCATTCAATCCGTGAGTCACTGCTAAAGAGCAGTGACTCTTTTTTTGTAGCCCTATTTCTTTTTTCCTATGCCCGGCTAACGATTTTATAGAGGAGAAAATTTGACTCTATGCTCTATTTATCGACAAATTTCTGACAGAGTTTAATATATTTTGTGAAAAATTTAACTATTAAACAGACATCTACCATCTATGAATCTTTCTATTTTTGTGAAAATTGAGGCTTCAATCGCTTACAAAAAATAAATTGTTTTTTTACATGCAAACCTGTTTACAAACGGTTATAAGGGCTCTATAATCCCGATTGTACTAAAAATTTGTTCGACAAAATCTTGCAATTTTTGAACGAAGGAGGTTTTTCTGATGCTTAAGAAATTATGGTCATTTCTATTAATGAATATCGGAGCTCTGGCGGTGGCAGTGAATGTTCATTTCTTTCTATCTCCCAACGATCTAGCTACTGGTGGAGTCAGCGGTCTTTCCATTGTTATGAATAAAGTACTTCCTGATCTATCCTTAGGGTTGATCATGCTTATATTGAACATTATCTTGTTTGTCGTCGGTATTATCTTTTTAGGGTTCCAATTTGGTGCTAAAACGATTTATGCGAGCTTTGCATTATCCTTTATGGTTTGGGGGCTTGAAGCTTATTTTCCTATGCAAGAGGCTTTAAGTAATGACATTCTTATTCAGCTGATTATAGGTCAAATCATCGCAGCCTCCGGTATGGCCATTGTCTTTCATCAGGGAGCCTCTACAGGCGGCACAGATATTATTGCAATGATCCTTCATAAATACTTTTCTGTCGATGTAGGAAAAGGTGTCTTATTCTCTGACATTGCCATTGCTGTGTCTTCCATTTTCATTTTCGGTCCAGCTGTAGGTATGTACGCCTTCTTTGGTGTCATCCTAAACGGATTAGTGATCGATTATACACTGCAGCAATTCGATAATAATAAAGAAATTGTTATCATCAGCCAGGAAAGTGAACAAGTACGGAATTTTATTGTTCATCAATTAGGGCGTGGAGCTACCATCCACCATGCCAAAGGCGCATTTAATCAAGAAGATAAAGAGGTTATCACAACGATCTTGAATCGTAAAGATTATACTCGACTAAAGAGATATATGACAGATGTAGACCGTAGGGCGTTCATAACTGTGCATTCTATGAACGAGATACTTGGTCAAAACTTTAAACGACTCGCTTAGTTTACCTATGATAGGCAGTTTACCCTTGGATGAAATGTACGAATAATGAAGAAAGCCATCAGAATTTACGGATTCTGATGGCTTTTTTCTTATTTCTCTGAGCATATTTGAAAGGTAATGGATCGAACCATATCGAAGTATTGATTAGACCAATTGTAACAAGAGACGCTAAAAAATAATTAAAGTTACTTGTAACAAATGAAACCGACAGGAACAAAAGCAAAATTAGGAATGAGACGTACAATAGGAGATTGGGTAAAGCTTTTGTTCTAAGCATGAGAACACTTCCTAAACGTTTATTTTCTTCATCTTACATGAAGGTTAAATTATCTGTCAATTTACATTATTCAATAGTATTGCCCTTATGAAACAAAAAACATTTAAATTATTTAGAAAATTTGTTATACTTAGTTTGCTACAAACTGAACAGTCGCTCATTTGAAGAGGAGGAATAGTAATGAATCGAGAAGAATTGATTGCTCCCGAAAAGTATAATGTGATGTCTGAAGTAGAAAAGTACATCGGAGATGGGAATCGAAAAGCCCTGTTATGGATGAACGAAGCAGGTGAGCAAGCGGAAGTTACATATGATGAATTAATTAGTGAAGCGAATAAAATTGGAAACGCTTTCTTAGATAGCGGACTTCAAAAAGGTAATAAAGTACTTGTGATGATCCCTCGTTTAATTAAAGCTTATCAAGTATATATTGCCGCTCTGAAAGCAGGATTAGTCGTTATCCCTAGTTCTGAAATGTTGAGAACAAAGGATTTACAGTATCGGATTAACCACGGAGAAGTCAGTGCTGTAGTTAGTTATCATCCTTTTACGGATCAGTTTGAAGGAGTTAAAGAGCTTGAAAGACTGCAAACTTACTCTGTAGGCGGTGCTAAAGAAGGCTGGAAGGATCTTGATGCACTAATGGATGATTATGATGATCGGTTAGAGTTAGCGGACACTTCAAGGGAAGATATGGC
This sequence comes from Halobacillus sp. A1-3, assembly GCF_050971765.1. Classification (NCBI taxonomy): domain Bacteria; kingdom Bacillati; phylum Bacillota; class Bacilli; order Caryophanales; family Bacillaceae; genus Halobacillus; species Halobacillus sp. A1-3. Next base: position 312,268 of record NZ_JBPCEO010000003.1, read on the forward strand.
GTTTTTATCTTATACTTCTGGCACAACAGGAAATCCAAAAGGGGTCGTTCATACCCACGGTTGGGGTTTCGCCCACTTGAAAACTGCGGCAGATAAATGGCTGGCTATCCAGGATGGAGACACTGTATGGGCTACGGCAGGGCCTGGCTGGCAGAAGTGGATTTGGAGTCCTTTCTTATCTGTATTAGGGACAGGCGCCAAAGGTCTTGTATATCAAGGGAAATTTGATCCTAAGAAATATTTGAGTCTTATGGACGAACACGATGTAAATGTGCTCTGCTGTACACCTACAGAATATCGTTTGATGGCCAAAGTTGATAATCTGGAGGAATACAAACTTACTGGTCTTCATAGTGCTGTTTCTGCTGGAGAACCATTGAACAGAGAAGTGATTGACACTTTCAGAAATCACTTTAATGTTACAGTTAGAGACGGTTATGGACAAACAGAAAATACATTGCTCGTAGGAATAATGAAAGATATGGAGGTACGTCCTGGTTCAATGGGACGTCCGACACCGGGCAATCAAGTGGATATTGTTGATGAAATGGGATCTCCTGTGGAACCTGGAGAAGTAGGAGATATTGCTGTCCACTTAGACACTCCAGCGTTATTTAAAGAGTACTATAAAGATCCAGAACGAACGAAGATGGCGCATCGTGGAAACTATTATGTTACAGGTGATCAAGCAACGAAAGATGAAGACGGTTATTTCTGGTTTGAGGGAAGAAGCGATGATATCATCATCAGTTCAGGCTACACCATCGGTCCATTTGAGGTTGAAGATGCTTTAGTAAAGCACACCGCTGTTCAAGAATGTGCGGTCGTAGCGAGCCCTGATGAAGTAAGAGGCAATATCGTGAAAGCTTTCATCGTGCTTCAGGAGGGCTATCAAGAGAGTGAAGAACTTGTAAAAGAATTACAGAATCATGTAAAAGAACTGACGGCTCCGTATAAATATCCTAGAAAGATTGAATTCATTACTGAACTGCCTAAAACAACATCAGGTAAGATTCGCAGAGTTGAGCTGCGTAAACAAGAAAAAGCAACTAAATAATGAACATTCAAAAACTTGCAGGGAGCGTCTCCCTGTAAGTTCTTTTTAAGGAGAAAGAATATGATCAGAGAAGCAAAATTTAAAGATGTGAAGGATTTATCAAGTCTAATGAATACACTCGGATATCCTTCCTCTGAAGAAGAGATGTCACAGCGGATGAACAATATCCTCTCAAAAAATGATTATATGACCTATGTCTATGAAGAACATGGGGAATGTGCAGGAATGATCGGAATGACTTATAGTGTTGCTTACCACACAGACGCCCCTCATGTGCGCGTAATTGCCTTCGTAGTTGAAGAAAGCAAACAAGGAAGAGGAATAGGGAGATCTTTGATGGAGAAAGCAGAAGCATGGGGGAAAAGTAGAAATGCAAAAACGATCATGTTAAATAGCGGGAACCGTAATGAAAGAAAAGAAACCCACGAAATTTATAAGCACTATGGATTTCATGGCCGAGCTACTGGATTCTATAAAAGCCTATAAAAAGCTGCCTGTACCTAAGTGTGTACAGGCAGCTTGATTTATTGATCTATAGAAGTTAGGAATTCCAGAACTCCATGAGAGGTCCGTGTTTCTCTCCTGTTTTCAAGTCAAACGATTCACCGAATGGATATGCGCCCATGATTTGAAAATCTTCCGTAGCTCCTTCATTTTTATGGCCTACTCCAGCGGGAAGAATCAAAAGATCCCCTTTCTCTACATCTATGGCTTTTCCATTAGGGCCGCCAAGAGTAAGCGTAGCTGCTCCGTTCAGGACAGCCAGTGTTTCGTGAGTTCGACTATGATAGTGGTGATAATGAAACACGTCACCAACCCATGTATTAGACCACTGATGATCATGTAGCAGTTTTTCACAATCCTCAGCGTTTCCTTCTAACACTTTCCGATAAATTAATGCAGGTAAATAAGGGTGGTTGGGGAAATACCCATCATCTTCAAAAACATAACTTTCAAATGTATCGTTCATAACATAATCACCTTCCTCTTTCTTCTCTCTTAAAACATATCCTTGAAAAAAGTCAAATAAACATTTTTTGAATAATTATGAAACTATTCCCACTTTTCGTTCGTATAGTAATGTAGAAGGATTTTATAACTGATTTGTTATAAACTTTAAGCAAATATTATCTATCATTCATTCAATTAATACTTATTTCAGTTGAAATGAAAGAGATTAATGAGGTGGAGAAGATGGGAAAAAAAATGATTTACATTCTTGGGATAGGTTTGATCCTCTTGACTTCGATTATTTACATAGATCAGCGTTACTTTTTTAATCCTGTTGTATTTAGTAAGGATGCCGTAACTCCCTATGATTGGCTGGATTACGAACGGCCTTTAATCATGACCTATGTTGATGTGGATGAGTCTAGAAAGACCACACGAATCGAGGAAGAAAGAGAAATACGTAATATAATTGATGCTCTGAAAGAATCTCCTAAGGCAGAAGCTGTACAGGTATCGAGTGACGTGGAGGGAGCATTGAAGTTATCTAACAGTAGCTCGACCTTGCTGGAAGTGTACATATACGACGATCATTGGAGAGTGTTGAAAGGTGAGAGTCATATTCATAAAATGACGACACATCTTGAAAAGTTGATTAGCCAGTATTAGCTCAGTCCATTAAAATGGGCTGAGTTTTTTGTATTTTATACTTTCTTCAATATAATACCAGTGTTCTTTTTGTAACGGAAACAATCAGATTTTTACAAATAACTCAAAAATGAGTCTTCAGGCTAATGAGGTTTACGTTCGAGAACAATGCTTTTCTTAATAGAAAGATTGAAATATACTATAGTGGGAAAGGATAGTCATGCAAGATCAGCCAACGCTCAGAGGAGTGGAAACATGAATAAATTATTTACTCACATATTCAACATATTAGTCGGAATTTTAATTATAGCTGAAGGTGCCGTGTACATCTTTATGAACAACAAAGATGGAGAGCTCCACTTGCGGAGCATTATTATGACCATCCTGCTGTTCTTAGCCTGGGGAATGTCTTATTGGAAACAACTGAAGAGCGAGAACCCCAGCGCCTGGCTCATTTTTACCATTATTATATTGATTCCCATGATTTTACCTTGGCTTTTCTTTATATAAAAATTGAATAGTATCAAAAGAAGAGAAAGCCGGGAGCAAAGAAATTCCATTGCTCGCGGTTTTTCTTTGTTTTTTGGAAGCTTTACTACTTTTTTGTCGTTTTCAAAGCAAATTGGGCAGATCCCTAGTAATTTGTCGATATATGACAGAATATGCGATTTAATTTATACAATAGATATTATTTCATACTAAATAGGGTATCACCTATACATAGACGATTTGTCCCCTGTCTATACAATTGTTAAAATAACTTTTGTGCATATGGACGCCCTCTGATTTAAATCCTCAATTTTTGCATTTACCTAGAAAAAAAGAACAAACTAAAAAAGTCGTACGTGGAAGAAAGGATGGTTCTAAAATTGAAGACAAAAATGATTGACTGGCCTACGTTTATCGGTGCATTAATCTTACTTTTAGGCGTAACATTACCTTTAATTCTTTTCCCTGATGCAGGAAAGGAATTCGTTTCTCAAGCTAATACGTTTATGACGGGGAATTTTGGAGCGCTTTACATGGTCATGGGAATCGTCATTCTTGCTTTTCTACTCTTTGTTGCCTTTAGTAAAAATGGTTCGATTAAATTAGGTGACGAAGGAGAAAAACCTGAATTCAATACTTTTTCATGGGCAGCGATGTTATTTGCTGCAGGAATTGGTTCTAGTATCCTTTACTGGGGTGTGATTGAGTGGGCTTACTATTACCAAGGACCACCATTCGGATTGACTCCAGAATCTAAAGAGGCTATTCGTTGGTCAACTGCATACGGAATATTCCACTGGGGACCGATTGCCTGGGCAATTTATACATTACCGGCACTGCCGATTGCGTATTTCTATTATGTTCGAAAAAAACCAGTACTTAAAGTCAGTGAAGCAGTTCGGCCTGTACTTGGTAAATCGGTAGACGGTCCATTAGGAAACATAATTGATGTACTCTTTATGTTCGGTTTATTAGGCGGAGCTGGAACGACGCTAGCTCTTGGTACTCCAATGATTGCAGAGGGCGTTAAGGACCTGACAGGTCTACCGGCAAACTTAGGAATGAAAGCAGTGATCATGCTTCTATGTACATTGATCTTTGCTATAAGTGCTTATTCCGGGCTAAAACGGGGGATCAAAGTACTCAGTGATATCAATATTTGGCTGGCCCTGTTTATTCTTGCTTTCGTCTTCGTGTTTGGGCCAACTTTATTCATCAGCGAGACTACAATCAATGGTCTTGGAATCATGGCTGATAATTTCTTTAAGATGGCAACGTGGATGGAGCCATTCGGTAATTTTGCAGAATTTGAACAGACGAATTTCCCAGAATCCTGGACGATCTTCTACTGGGCATGGTGGCTTGTTTATGCTCCGTTTGTTGGATTATTCGTTGCGAGGATTTCAAGAGGCCGTACGATTCGTCAGATGATTTTAGGTACGATCATTTATGGTACGGTTGGATGTGTATTGTTCTTTGGTATTATGGGGAACTTCGGCCTGTACCTGCAGCTTACTGGTGAATTTGATGTTATTTCATTTATGAATGATAACGGGGCACCCGCTACAATTATTGAAATCATTAACCAGTTGCCGCTTGCCAAATTCATGATTCTAGTCTTTACTGTTCTAGCAATCATTTTCTTGGCGACGACATTCGATTCTTCTTCCTACATTCTTGCCTCTGTTGTGCAAAAGAAGGTAGAAGGCGAACCACTCCGCTGGAACCGTCTGTTCTGGGCATTTGCGCTATGCTTAATGCCTTTAGCACTCATGTTCCTAGGTGGTCTAGACACCTTGCAAACGGCGAGTATCGTAGGTGGCTTTCCGTTAATCTTTATTATGTTCTTACTAGCGTGGTCATTTATGAAAGCTTCCAATACAGATATAAGAGCTTCAGATGATTATGAGCCAAGTACGATTCATATTGAACGCTGGAAAAACCGTAAAGGGAAAAAGAGAAAGCGTTCTGCGCTTGAAGTTTTAGAAGAAAAAGATACGGATGATAAATAATGAATGGAAAGAGACCTTCACTTTTATGAAGGTCTCTTTTTTGTGAACTCATAAGTTTGTTAGTTACGTTATTAAAAAAGTAAAGGAGCATCGGTCACTTTCGTAAGAATGGACAGCGATTATTCTGGTTTTTGCAAATATGGGAGAACGGACTCAAGTTCAAAGTCACCACTGTCTTTTAAAAAACGTTCAAGAAGGTGGAGGTGATCGCCTCCAACTAATACGAGAACACGATCTTTAGAATTAGCCAGCCTCGCAATATTTGCAGCCATTGCCAAATCTCTTTTGTGCCATTGGGTGAGCCAGCTTACTCCGACCTGATGCTGGCGGTCACCAACCCGGCTGAGTTTCATATAAACCCTCTGTAATTCCTGACTGTACTGGGGATCGTTCAAGTACTGAAGAGTGCTATACACATCTACTTCGTTTACAAAGGTTTGAAGACTACTCTGCACTTTCAAAATCTCTTGAAAAAGAGCTGGCTGATGCTCTTTTGTCCATTCAAACACCTGCTCAAGAGAAGGGGAGGACATATCAACAATTTCATCAACGGGATAAACCTTAGGATGATCAAAGTGAGAAGCTAATCGAAAAGCGAACTGCTCTACTTCATCATAAGCGGGCACTAAATTCCCGTTTAGAAACTCCTTATATTTTCGATCAAGCTCCTCTTCAATGAAGAATGATTTCTCTACAGCAATCTTTGTCGGTTTGAAGTCTTTTAAATGATGGACTATGCTCTGAATCTGATCCTGGTATTCATTAATTTTATTAGGGTCCATAGCCATATGGAAAGTTCCCATAAGCAAAATGACAGCCTTACTCATATGTATCTCTTCCTTTGTTGGATATTTTCCCCACCTCAGGTCATTCAATATCTGGATGACCTGAGGTGGGATCGGTTTCAATTAAAACGAGAAGTGGGGGAGCACTTCTTCTCCTAGTTCTTGCATGATTTCTGTTACCGGCCGCTTATTTTTGGAGAGCCCCAACATTATGTGGTTAACTCCGATACCTCGATAGTTATCAAGTAGCTCAATTAAAGGTTTTCTCCCGATTCGATAGCCGGCTGGGATTTTTTCAGCCTGATGATCAGGGTTTTCAGTCAACTCCAGAGGGAGCGGCATGAAGAAAGGACGGAAGACGTTTCCGTGATATTGCTTCACTTTCTCCCGGTACTCTTGGATTGTTTTCTCTTGCTGTTCAGGTCGTTGTGGATAAAACATCCATCCATCACCATGTTCAGCTACCCAATCTAAAGTTTGCTGGCAATATCCCGTCATAAATGTCGGTATTCTTAAGGTCGGTTTTGGCACAAGGTTAGACTTGTGTAGCTTTCCAAAATCGGATTCCACTTCTGGATATTCACGGTAGAGCGCATGCTTAAAATAAGCGAATGCTTTTCTGAACCATTCGCTTCGCTCCATAATGGGAATGCCTAGTCCCTCAAAATCTTTCCGTCGATCACCTGAGGATATGCCGAGCATAATCCGCTCAGGAAACAGAAGCTCGATACTTGCCAGTTCTTTGGCCGTACGTAATGGATGACGTAAAGGCATGACAAGGGCTGCCGTGCCTAATTGAATCTCCGATGTATGAGAAGCTAAATATGTTAAGTAAATCAGACTATCGTAGATCTGCCCTGTCGCTGGATCTTCAAAAGTAGGATCTTCTAAAACCACATCTTGCAGCCATAACGATTGAAAACCGAGTTCTTCAGCTAGCTGAGCCCGTTCAACTTGATGTTTCATCGTTGGTGTCTCTTTATCGTAATTTTCGATCGGTATGGTGAGACCGAAGGAAAGGTGATTTTCTCTAAACATGATCTGATATCCTTTATGATTCTCAAACAAACGGTTTCCTCCTAAATAAAATTGATACCTCCTATTATAATGACGACAAACAAGAACTTCTAACCATAGGATTCTCCCCAAACAAAAAAGGCCATTCAAGAAGCTTGAAAGGCCTTTGGTTATTAATTAAAGTATATAAATTGCAAGGTAGAGGACTCCTGTTAAGAAAGCAGAACCTCCTGCCACACTAATGATTTCAGTAACATCATACTCAATTCGTTTTTTCATAATGAAATCCTCCTAAAATATCATAATTGGGTAAATAAAATAGCTAATAATTTCCTTTTCTACCTATATAGACGAATGAATAGTCAGAAAGGTTTCATTTATATTACAAAAATGTATCAATTTTATTTCGCGTCTGGCAAGTTTCTTCTATTAGAATTGTCTCAATTTAAAAATGTCAACAATGCTTCTGACAAACATGCATTTAGATTTCATTGAATCCACACTTGTAACCGCTTTAAAATTAACTTACAGACAAAAACAAAACGAAAGAGACGAAGGAGGAATTTTACATGGCTAATGAGAAATCCGGTGTAAGAGCCAGAGTTCAGAAGTTCGGTAGTTTTCTCAGTAGTATGATTATGCCGAACATTGCCGCGTTTATTGCTTGGGGAATTATCACCGCTCTATTTATTCCAGATGGATGGTTACCGAATGAAAACCTTGCCGGTATGGTAGGGCCAATGATCACGTATCTATTGCCATTATTAATTGCTTTTACAGGTGGACGTTTGATTCATGGATTACGTGGAGGAGTTGTTGCTGCGACTGCTACCATGGGTGTTATTGTCGGTTCACCGGATACACCGATGTTCCTTGGCGCGATGGTCGCTGGTCCGATCGCTGGTTATTTAATGAAAAAAGTAGACGAAGCGCTCGAAGGAAAAGTTCGCCAGGGCTTTGAAATGCTTGTTAATAACTTCTCAGCAGGGATTCTGGGAGCAGTATTAGCTATTCTTGCTTTTTACACGTTAAGTCCGCTGTTCTCAAGTATTACCGATCTTCTCGGTGTTGGGGTCGATGTCTTAATCTCTGCTGGCTTATTGCCTTTAGCAAACTTATTTATCGAACCTGCCAAAGTGGTGTTTCTAAACAATGCCATCAACCACGGCATCTTAACACCTCTTGGTACAGAACAATCAGTAGAAACAGGAAAGTCGATTCTGTTCTTACTTGAAGCAAACCCTGGTCCTGGATTTGGTGTCTTACTTGCCTTTATGTTCTTTGGAAAAGGAACGTCTCAACAAACGGCTCCAGGTGCAGCGGTTATTCAGTTCCTTGGTGGTATTCATGAAATTTACTTCCCGTATATCTTATCTAAGCCTTTAGTTATCCTTGGTGCCATAGCTGGCGGTGTTTCAGGTACAGCAACCTTTGCGTTCTTTAACGCAGGACTGACAGCAGCTGCTTCACCTGGAAGTATCATTGCAGTATTAGGTATGACACCAAGAGGAAGCTATCTTGGAGTAATAGCAGGTGTAGTCGTAGCTGCAACAGTATCATTCATCGTATCCTCCATTATTTTGAAAGCGAGTAAAGACGAAGGCGATGGGGATATGGAAGAAGCGACAGCTAAGATGGAAGGTATGAAAGGGAAGAAGAGTCGAGTATCTGACCAATTATCAGGTAGACAAGAAACGAAAGCTACAAATGAAACTAGCAACACAGAAAAAGTTCCTGAACTCGACTACTCCAAAGTTGATAAAATCATTTTTGCGTGTGACGCAGGGATGGGCTCAAGCGCAATGGGCGCCTCTTTACTGAAAAATAAATTCAAAAAAGCTGACCTTACTATTGAGGTTACCAACATGGCAATCAATGACTTACCTCAGGATGTGGATGTAGTCATTACGCACAAAGATTTAACAGAACGTGCGATGCAAAAGGTGCCTAATGCTAAACACATTTCTGTAGAGAATTTCCTGAATAGCCCTAAATATGATGAGTTGGTTGCAGAATTAACGAATGACTCAAGTGAAAATGAGGAAGATGTAAATACAGAAGAGATTCCAACTATAAATCATTCCAAAGTTGATAAAATCATTTTTGCTTGCGATGCAGGGATGGGCTCAAGCGCAATGGGAGCTTCCTTACTAAAAAATAAATTCAAAAAATCAAATATTGATATTAATGTCACGAACATGGCGATCAATGACTTACCTCAGGATGTGGATGTAGTCATTACACACAAAGATTTAACAGAACGTGCGATGCAAAAAGTACCAAACGCTCATCACATTTCCGTAGAAAACTTCTTAAACAGTCCTAAATATGATGAACTGGTAGAAGAACTAAAGAACGGTTAATCCATTACCAGAAAAGAGTCAGCTCAGACTCTTTTCTGGCTATCTCTTGAGTCTTAGCTTTGAAAAGAAGGGAGGGAACTACGTGTATATATCAGCAAGAGAAAGAAAAGTCATCCAGATGCTGCTCGAAGCCCATCAGGATCTACCTGTGAAAGAGGTCGCAGATGCCCTTGATGTCAGTACTCGGACAGTTCACCGTGACTTGAAGGGCGTGGAATCTATATTAAGCAATCATGGCTTGACGCTTCAGAAAAAATCAGGAAGCGGACTGGCTATTCTCGGTAAAGAGGAAGATCAAGAAGCCTTGAAGGCAGCGATTTATGATCATGATTTGTTGGATTACACACCTGAAGAAAGACAAGTATTGATTCTTTCCCGACTGCTTGAGGTAAAAGAACCTGTAAAGCTGCTCACTTTTGCGAATGAATTAGGGGTAACTGTTGCAACAACCAGTCATGATCTAGACAAAATTGAAGAAGTACTTGATAGTTTTCAGCTTCAACTGATTCGAAAACGTGGGTATGGCGTTGAGGTTCAGGGAGAAGAAACCAATATTAGAGAAGCGATTCGGTTTATTATTATGCAACATATGGACGAACACGACTTTTTGCGTCTGCTTCGAAACAATATTCAGGCGGACTCTCCTATGCTGGATTCCGTATCCGATCACCTTCTTGGTCTTGTGAACAAGGAGAAAATTTCATTGATTGAACAGACCGTAGATTCTATTCGTGGAGAACTGACCTATCCTTTGGCAGATAGTGCTTACATTGGATTGGTTATTCACCTCGCCCTTGCGATTGAACGGCTTCAGCAGGGGGAATTCATACAAATGGAAAATGAATACCTTTCAGATTTAAAAGGTACGCATGAGTTTGAAACAGCAGAAAAGCTCATAGAAAAACTTGAGCAGCAATTTGATCTAGACATTCCTGAAGCTGAAACCGGATATATTACGATGCACTTAATGGGAGCTAAAGTAAGGTATAACGAAGATTTTATCCTTGAAGATAGCAGTTTAAGTGTAGCTTTCAAGGCCAAGCAAATAATTGAATTTGTTTCGAATGCCATTCAGAGAAATTTGCACGAATCTCAACAACTGCTCAACGACCTTGTCGTTCATCTAAAGCCGAGTCTTTACCGAATTCAACAAGGGATGGATATTTCTAATCCATTAATGGAACAGATTGAAGAAGATTACCCTGAACTTTTTACCGTTTTAGAAAGAGCAGTAAAGCATGTATTCCCTTCCTTGAAATTTCCTAAAGAGGAAACAGCTTTTCTCGTTATGCATTTTGCCAGCTCTTTATTGAACATGGAAGGAGTCAGAGGACTGAGGGTGTTAGTTGTTTGTTCGAGCGGAATCGGAACAGCAAAAATCTTATCAGCTAAGCTTCAGCGTCAATTTCAGGAAATTGAAGAAGTTGACCATCAGTCGCTCTTTGATTTGAAAGAACTTGAATTAACCGATTATGATCTGATTGTTTCAACGATTCCACTTGAAAAAGTTGAAGACTTTGTACTTGTAAATCCGATGCTGCCAACCGCAGATGTTCATCGACTCCAGCATAGAATCAGGAAAGTCAAGATCATGGAGACATTGAAGACGGTTAATCACTCCAACTCTGCACCGATCGAAGATGAAACACTCCAAACAATTCAAGATTCCGTAAGCAGTGTCCAGCGATACGCCACGATGGTCAGTCAAATCCTGAATAGGCTTTATGTATTGAACAGCTCATTGCAGGATAAAAAAGGGATTTTAGACGAAGCTTGTCAGCAGCTCGTTACTGAAGGTGCATTAAAGGGTACGGAGTCTATCACGAAATATTTACTTGATAGAGAAAAGGTTGGTGGCCTTGGGATTCCGGATACCGGGCTAGCTCTCTACCACACACGTCAGGATTATATTCCTGTGCCTTCTTTTACAGTGATCCTGCTTGACGGACCCTTATCTATTCAGGGCATGGATGGCGAGCCAATGGAATCAAATGTATTTATTTTAATGCTCGCTCCGAGGGATATAAGTAAAGAAGGGCTTGAAGTATTAAGTTTCCTAAGTACTTTACTCATTGAGGATCCTGTCAGTACCGAAACATTTCAATCAAGAGATGAAGGCCTCATAAAAAAATATGTGTCCAATCAGATTCATCAGTTTTTTAAAAAGAAATTATAAAAGAAGAGGAGAATAAATATGTCTGAAAATATTTTAACGGCAAAAACAATTGAAATGAAGCAGAGTTTTGATTCAAAAGAGGATGCGATCCAATATACAGGTGCACTTCTCCGTGACAATGGATATGTGAATGAAGAATACATCGATCAGATGCTTGAGCGAGAGAAAGTCACTTCAACCTTTATGGGGAATTATGTAGCGATCCCACATGGAACAGAGGATGCGAAAAAAGCTGTCCTTGAGACTGGCATTGCTGTAGTGACTGTTCCAGAAGGTGTGGAATTCGGTAATGGGAACATTGTTAAATTGCTTATCGGGATTGCTGGAAAAGGGGATGAACATTTAGAAATCCTTTCTAAAATCGCAATTGTATGTTCAGAGGAAGAGAACATTGATACGATTTTGAATGCAAACTCTAAAGAAGAAATCATCAGTATTTTCAACGAGGTGAATTAATGATGAAGGCTGTTCATTTTGGAGCCGGAAATATTGGGAGAGGATTTATAGGTGCACTCCTGTCTCAATCAAATTATGAAACCATTTTTGTTGATGTTAATGCTGAACTCATTAATGAATTGAATAATAAAGGGGCTTATCGCGTTGAACTTGCTGGTACGGATGATTACATTGATGTAACCAACGTATCAGGATTAAACAGCCTTGAAGATGAAGCAAAAGTTATCGAAGCCATTGCTGAGGCAGAAGTCATCACAACGGCCGTTGGTCCGAATGTTTTGCCAATGATCGCCCCTGTGCTAGCTAAAGGATTGTTGGAGAAGAAGAGCACCGCTATTGTTATTGCGTGCGAGAATATGGTCGGGGGTACGGAAATACTCAAAAACCACGTAGTTGAAAACTTAGATGAAAAGCAAAATGAATGGATTTCTGATAGGATTAGTTTTCCGAATGCTGCAGTTGATCGAATTGTTCCGAATCAAAATCAAAAAGATCCTCTGAGTGTAATGGTAGAGCCTTACTATGAGTGGGTGGTGGAGACGTCATCGGTTAATAGCGAACTCCCTGACATTCAAGGCATTACTTACGTTGATGATCTGACCCCTTACATTGAAAGAAAACTGTTTACGGTTAATACCGGACATGCTGTAGCGGCCTATCTTGGAAAATATAATGACTATCTTACTATTAAAGAAGCTATGAATGATTCCAAGATCAAAAATAAAATTCAAGGCGCTCTAGGTGAGTCCGGTGGAGTCCTAATCGAGAAATATGGCTTTAATCCTGATGAACACCAGGACTACATTGATACAATTATCAGCAGATTTGAAAACCCTGACTTGTCCGATGAAGTCACACGTGTAGGACGTGGACCGATTCGAAAATTGGGACCTAAAGATCGTCTTGTGCGTCCTGCGCTAGAATTTATTCGACTGAAAAAAGAGGAACCTGCTCACCTGGCCGAAGTGATTGCAGCTGCATTGGATTATAAGAATGATGCGGATCCAGAAGCGGTCGAACTCCAGGAATTGATCAGTAAAAAAGGAAAAGTCGGTGCTTTTTGTGAAATAGCAGATTTAGACAAGGACCATCAACTTGTCCAAGCAGTAGAAAAGCACCTTGGCTAAAAGACAAAACCCCTGTTTCGATAAGAAACAGGGGTTATTGCGTTTATGTAGAACGTTCTGATGAAGTTTTTCTAGAATACGCAGTCCTTTTCATGGAAATATCAAATTTCGATAAAAAGTAATACGTGTGAAGGTAAGATTAGGCAATTCCGATGACTGTTAGTAGATTTTGATATACTGAGAAGGTGGATTACATAAAAAAGGAAGTGAATTTAGATGACAACCTATCCGTTAACGTGGGATTTGGATTCCATCTTTGAAGGTGGAAGTCAATCCGAACAACTGAAGAAGTACGTAAAAAATACAGAACATCATATTTCAGAGTTAGAGACCATGGTCGAATCGTTCTCACCACCAAGACACACCGATCAAATCGAGGAGCTTTCAGAAATCGTGCCTCATATTCAAACAATCATCAAAGAGCTTTCCGAATTCGGTGCTTTTGTCAGCTGCTTAAGTGCGCAGGATGTCAATGATAAAAAAGCTGGTCTGTGGCAGTCAAAGCAGCATGAACTTGGAGCGCGTTTTGACAATACAATGACACAATTTGATCAGAAGCTCGTTCAAGTCGATAAAGATGTATGGAATTCCTTAATCAGTCAGCACCCTTTTAAAGATTTGTCTTTTATTCTTGATGAGAGACGGCACCTGGCTATGGACAAGTTGGACCTTCGTCAGGAATCCATTATCAATGATCTCGGTGTCGATGGTTATCACGCCTGGGGCCACATGTACGATACGTTGGTCGGAAAAATGAGTGTTGAGGTGGAAGGGGATACATTATCTGTTGGACAAGCATCAAACCGGCTCAGTTCTTCAAACCGTAAGATTAGGAAAAATGTATTTAATAAACTTCAAGAGGCTTGGAGTGATCAAGAAGATCTATTCAGCGAAACGTTGAACCACCTCTCAGGTTTCCGCCTGCAAACGTATAAGCACCGTAATTGGGAGAACGTATTAAAGGAGCCGCTTGACTATAATCGCATGAGTGCAAATACACTGAATGCGATGTGGGACACCATCGTTGAATATAAAAAACACTACACTCCGTATATGAATAAAAAGGCTGAGCTGTTAGGCATCGACAAGTTAAGCTTTTACGATGTAGAAGCACCTGTAGCTAAAACTGAGCAGACGATGAGTTATCAAGAAGGAGCAGAATTCATCATTAAACAATTCCGCCAATTCAGCCCAAAGATGGCTGACTTTGCAGAAATGGCTTTTGAAAAAGGCTGGATTGAGGCCGAGGACAGAGCAGGAAAGCAGCCGGGTGGATTCTGCACAAGTTTTCCTGATAGTGAACAGACCAGGATTTTCATGACTTATTCAGGAACACCTTCAAACGTAGCTACGCTTGCTCATGAACTAGGCCATGCTTATCATCAGCATGTCATGAATGAGCTCCCGGTACTGAATCAGGGGTACGCGATGAATGTAGCAGAAACGGCATCAACTTTTGCTGAAATGATCGTCGCAGATGCAGCAGTCAAACAGGCGGCAAGTGAAGAAGAAAAACTTGCCCTGCTTGAAGATAAGGTTCAACGAAGCGTAGCCTTTTTCATGAATATCCACGCGCGGTTCTTATTCGAAACACGGTTTTATGAAGAACGAAATCAAGGCGTTGTCACGTCAGAACGTTTGAATGAATTAATGACTGAAGCTCAAAAAGAAGCCTATATGGACAGCCTGGATGAATACGACCCAACATTCTGGGCGTCAAAACTCCATTTCCATATCACGGATGTACCTTTTTATAATTTCCCGTACACCTTTGGATACTTATTCAGTATGGGGATCTATGCAAAAGCGGTCGAGATCGGACCGGACTTTGAAAATCAGTATGTCGCGTTATTACAAGATACAGGGCGCATGACAGTGGAAGAATTGGCGAAGAAACATTTGGATGTGGATCTCGAAAAACCTGATTTTTGGCGACACGCTCTTGAACTGTGCATGCGTGATCTTGAAGAATTTATGAAATTGAGTTCGTAATGTTCAGATAACTGGTGTCGGTCGAAGATGTCAGGTCCCGCCGCAAGGGAAGGAGTATCTGTCAACGCAAAAGGGAATGGTGATACCAAATACCGAAGTTTGGAATAAGGGGTCAGGACCCAAATTCGATACCTGACACCAAAAAAAGGAGGGCTATCAATGGATGAGCAAAGAATTCCTGAGGAAGAAAAAGAGAAGCGTGTGGCTGAATTAGATGGCTGGAAGCTGCAGGATGAAAAGTTCATTGTAAAGCGATATCGATTTAAAGACTTTCTGGCAGGAATCCAATTTGTGAATCATGTAGCGGAATACTCAGAGGATATCCAGCACCATCCATTCATCAGCATTGACTACAAAATGGTGACGATGAAGCTCACATCATGGAATGCCAAAGGATTAACTGCTCTGGATTTGAGCTGCGCTAAAAAATATGATGAGTTGTACAAATCTCTCGTTGAATAATGTGAATCCCCCTGCCAGCGAATGGAAAGAAATCGCGTAGCTTTATGATCTGGTTGGGCTTTGCAGCATGCTTAACCAAAAGGAAAATGGACCAAATCGGACAACAGATTTGAAATCTTTGATTGATCACACAATATCTTGAAAAAATTTCATTATGAAAGCCGCTGTTTAAGAACAGCGGCTTTCTCTGTGTATGATTTATTGTCAACCCTTGGCGTCTCGTCGAATCTTTTTCTATTTCTCTATATAGGTACTCTCTTATTTTATGAAAGGGCTAACAGTTACAGATTACCACAACTAATTGGCAGATTCTATGACAATTAGATTACGTTTTTCCCAATAAATCCAAGTGCCGCTCAGAGAAAAGTGGTGAATTTGATGGAGGTAATGCAAAGCATTTAATGGTCTTTTCTGTGAAAGGATGTCGAAAAGTCAAGACTGCTGCATGAAGAGCCTGTTTAAAATCCATCCTTCCTTCTCCTCCATACATCTCATCACCAACAAGCGGATGACCTTTATGGCTCAGATGAACCCGAATTTGGTGGGTCCTGCCTGTTTGCAGCTGAAGCGAGAGAAGAGAGGAATGGCTTTCTTTATCATACTCCAGTACTTTATAGTGAGTTTCCGCATATTGCCCTTCAGAAGACACACACCTGCGTACAGGATGAGTCAAATCTTTTCCAATTGGTGCTGTAATGATTCCCTCCTCAGGTTGAATCCTTCCATGAGCCCATGCTAGATAAGTGCGTTTAATCGTTCTTTTTTGCAATTCTTTCCCAAGCATCGCAATGGCGAGCTCATGCTTTGCAAAAAGAATGGCACCAGATGTGTCGCGGTCCAACCTGTGGACATACTTGGGAGTAGAGTGAATCACGTTTTCTTCAAAATAAGCCGCAACTCCGTTCACAAGGGTGTCTGTTTCAAAAGGTGTGTTCGGGTGAGTAAAAACACCTGATGGTTTATTGACTACTAGAAGGTGGTCATCCTCATAAATCACGTCAATTTCCATTGGAGCAGGACTAACCTCTAAAGGGAGCGGCTTGAACAATCGAATATGCAAGATATCTCCGGCCTTTACTTTCGTGTCTTTCCAATGGACGTCTTTATGATTAATGGTTAATTCACGGTTGGATCTAAATCGGTGCATCAGCTTTCTGGGGACAAACCATTGTTTCTTCATGATTTTGTAGACAGAATAACCATCCCATTTAGCGGGGACTTCCACTTTCAGCCATTCTCCTTCTCTCTTTGTCTCCACGCTCTCAGCCTCCTCTCAATCGGTGTGCTGGTCTGTTGTTCCTGACACCATAACGGAGTCGTTCAGCCCAGTATCCGTTTCGCTGAATTTATTCTACCTGTCCCGTACCTGTTACGCAATAGAGAGGGGATTCATAAATGTGGTAACTGGTACCGATACTACAAACCGACCTTTCCTTTAAGAAAATGTAAAGAGAGTACGGCTGGTATCGACGGACTTCGATCTATGTTATAATGGATAAGTTGAATAAAATGTGAGACGAAAGAGGTGTGTGCTACATGCAACACAGAAACGATATTCGAAATATTGCCATCATCGCCCACGTTGACCACGGTAAAACGACGTTAGTGGACCAAATGCTTCACTATTCTGGTACATTCCGTGATAACGAGCATGTTGATGAACGTGCAATGGACTCGAATGACTTGGAAAAAGAGCGCGGCATTACGATCTTAGCGAAGAATACCGCGATTAATTATAATGATGCAAGAATCAATATCCTTGATACTCCGGGTCACGCAGACTTCGGGGGAGAGGTAGAGCGAATTCTTAAAATGGTAGACGGTGTCCTTCTAGTCGTAGACGCTTACGAAGGATGCATGCCGCAAACTCGCTTTGTGCTGAAAAAAGCATTAGAACAAAAATTGACACCAGTTGTAGTCCTGAACAAGATTGATCGTCCAAATGCCCGCCCAGACGAAGTAGTGGATGAAGTTCTTGACCTGTTCATCGAGCTTGGTGCGGATGATGAACAGCTTGAGTTCCCTGTCGTTTATGCTTCTGCTCTGAATGGTACATCTGGTGATGAACCAGAAGATCAGCAGGAAACAATGGACCCGATCTTCAAATTGATCATGAACAACATTCCTGCACCTGTAGATACTCAGGAAGATCCGCTTCAGTTCCAAGTCACCTTGCTGGATTATAACGACTATTTAGGACGTATCGGAATTGGCCGTGTCTTCCAAGGTAAGATTAAAGTCGGTCAGCAAGTATCCTTGATGAAGAAAGACGGTTCTGTCAAAAACTTCCGCGTTAGCAAGTTGTTCGGCTTTATTGGACTTAAGCGAATTGAGATTCAAGAAGCGCAGGCTGGCGATATCATTGCTCTTGCTGGATTGGAAGATATTAACGTGGGGGAAACCGTATGTCTGCCTGACCATCAGGAAGCTATGGAAATCCCACGTATCGACGAACCTACCCTTCAAATGACGTTCCTTGTTAACAACAGTCCGTTTGCTGGACGTGAAGGAAAATATGTTACAGCTCGTCAAATTGAAGAGCGCCTGTTGACTCAATTGGAAACAGATGTAAGTCTTCGTGTGGACCCTACAGATTCTCCGGATGCTTTCACAGTTTCCGGTCGTGGTGAACTTCACCTGTCTATCCTCGTTGAGAACATGCGTCGTGAAGGGTTTGAACTGCAGCTATCCAAACCACAAGTCATCTTGAAAGAAATTGACGGGGAGATTTGTGAACCGGTAGAGCGCGTTCAAATTGATACACCAGAAGAGTTCCAGGGTGCGATTATGGAATCCATTGGTTATCGTAAAGGTGAAATGCAAGACATGGTGAACGATGGAAACGGGCAAGTGCGCCTGGAATTCCTTGTGCCATCTCGTGGACTGATCGGTTATTCCACAGAGTTCATGACACAGACACGCGGTTACGGAATCTTGAACCACACGTTTGATGGCTATGCTCCTCTTACAAAAGGTCAAGTCGGCGGTCGTCGTGAAGGTGTACTGGTTGCTCTTGAAAAAGGTAAAGCATCCACTTACGGAATCATGAACCTTGAAGATCGCGGAACGATTTTCGTAGAACCGGGTACAGAGGTTTATGAAGGAATGATCGTTGGAGAGCACAACCGTGAGAATGATCTGACTGTAAACATCACTAAAGAAAAACACTTAACTAACATTCGTTCTGCAACGAAAGATACGACGAACACAATCAAGAAGACTCGTAAGATGACGCTTGAAGAAGCGATTGAGTATCTTGATGATGATGAGTATTGTGAAGTAACGCCAGAAAGTGTACGCCTTCGTAAGAAATATCTCAACAAAAACGAACGCGAAAAAATGGCTAAGAAGAAAAAACTTCAAAACGCAGACATTTAAACTACTAAAACAAAAGCCACCAGCTCAGCCTTAACGAGCAGTACTGGGGCCAAAGTTTTAAAGATATTGAAAACGCCTGAACCTACTCAGAGGTTCAGGCGTTTTTTTTATTCTGTAACTTCGATCGTTTCTTTCTTATGACCGTGTATTTCTTCATCTGGTTTCTCATAGTGGACATTAATCGTATAATTACCTGCTGAAGGGAATGTGTGAGTAGCTATATATTCTCCAGGTTCAGCCTCTTCTGCATCAACGAACATGTGTTTATCCATCTTGTCTGAACTGATTTCAAAACGTACGATAGCACCTTCAAATGGAGATTCCATTCGGCTGATATGAGTGGTTAATGTAGATTCCGTTCCTGCCTTAAAGACATCGTCCGTCATCAGGTGAGCCATGAATTCCCCTTTGCCGTGGTCATGTGAGCTCTCTTTTCCAGTGGCCTCATCATGAGTATTATCTGTACTCGCTTCACCCACGGTAACTTCCTTCTGTGGCATTGTATGAAGGTCGCCTACTTGAGTATGGGCAATAACCTGGTAGGTTCCTTCTTCTTTAAAAGTATAAGAGGCTTCATACACACCATCACTAGTATGAGAAGCTTTTACTTTCTCTGAGCTGTCTTCCCCATTTGCGTCGTTCCAAATTTCGAATTCAACGTATTCCGCATCTCCGACCTTTTTATCTCCTTGAGTTACGACTGCCTTAATCGTCGTTTCTTCGTTCACTGGAAGTGGTTCTTCAAATTGGACTTCCACTTCAGGTGGTGTAAGGGAATCTTCTGTTGTTTCCTCCCCTTGAGTTGTGTCTTGCTCTCCTTCAGATGTGCCGCAAGCGGCTAATAACAAAATGAGTACGGTAATCATAAACATGTATGTTTTTTTCATGGAATACTCCTTTCAAATGGGCTCCTTCCATAGAATATCATTTTCATCTTAGACAAACGAGCGCAAAATTAGACATTTTTTGAAGATGTCATGACACTTTATACAGATATCTTAAAAGGATCATTTTATATAAAAAAAACTGAACTCGTTATGAGTTCAGTTTCTATTAACTTACGTGACCTGATCTTGATCCCAGTTGTACGTGTAGAACCTTTCATTTGTTATCCACTTCATTGCTTCGGGATCCTTGGCTTTTATACCCTCCTCGAGCATTTCAAGCATCCTTGCTGTTTGAGAGATGTGAGCGCGCATCGCATTCAACTTTTCTTCCTGAACGGATTGAATATCGTTAATGACATCAGGCTGTCCAAGCTCTTCCTCGGTGTTATTGGCAAAAGCTACAGCGTGGAATTTAGGACGGCTTTCAGGCTTCATATCTCTGAGTGCTCTTACAACTGCTCGAGCGGTTGCTTCATGGTCAGGGTGAACCGCGTACCCAGGATAGAAGCTGATCACAAGGGAAGGATTAAGCTCATCAATTAAGTCCTTCACCATGTTTTTCATTTGAAAATCGTCTTCGAACTCTAACGTTTTATCACGAAGCCCCATCATTCTCAAGTCCTGTATCCCCATTGCTTCGGCAGCTTTAATGAGTTCTTTTCTACGGATCTCGGGCAAGGTTTCCCTTGTAGCGAAAGCTGGTTTTCCTAAATTCCTTCCCATCTCTCCAAGGGTCAGGCAGGCATACGTAAGGGGTGTGCCTTGTTTTATATATGAAGTAATTGTCCCGGATACTCCGAAAGCTTCATCATCCGGATGCGGAAAGATCACGAGGACATGACGTTCTTGTTCAATCATTGGATTCACTCCTTCGACAGGCTTTCTATTTTTACATTATTACTTAATTTTATACAAAATTAAAGCTATATGTTTATAGCGGCAGGGGGATCCTTGCTTCTTTTTTCAAAAAGGATAGGTTTATATTTTGTGTGATAAGGAACAACATCCATATAGTGTAAAATAAGAAGGGAGTCATGGACAATGCAGGAGAGAATCGACTATTTAACGAATTGGTTACAGGATAAAGTAAAGGAAGCGAGGGCAGACGGCCTGCTTGTAGGGATTAGCGGAGGCATTGATTCTGCAGTCGTTTCCTATCTAATTAAACGAGCTTTCCCAGAAAAATCTCTTGGCGTGATTCTGCCTATTAATAAGCGTGTAGAGGATCAGGAAGATGCGTTAGCGGTTGTCGAAGGAGCGGATCTGGACTACGTAGGTATTGAACTGACAGATGCCTATAAAGAAACGTATTCTACCATCCAAAAGCAGTTAGAGGAAAAAGGAGACTGGAACGAAGAGAAGTCTCAACTCGGCGGAGCCAACTTACAAGCAAGGCTGCGGATGAGTACGTTATATGCGGTCGGAAATAATTACAATTATCTAGTTGTAGGAACCGACAATGCTGCAGAAGATTACACAGGTTATTTTACAAAGTATGGAGATGGCGGTGTGGATTTAGTGCCATTGTTACACATGAGAAAAGAAGAAGTGCGTGAAATGGCCAAAGCATTAGATGTGACTGACTCCATCATTCATAAAAAACCGAGCGCAGAATTGTGGGAAGGGCAGTCAGATGAAGAGGAGCTTGGTATTTCTTACGACACCATCGACGCCTTTTTACGAGGAGAAAAAATTGATCAAGAAGATGAAGAGCACTTACGTCAGCTTCATAAGAAAACCGAGCATAAGCGTCAAATCCCTGCCGCACCTGAGAAATTCAAAGGAGAGTGAAGGTCATGCAGCAGCAAGACACAGCCCTGATTATTATAGATATGATTAATAAATTGGACTTTAGCGGGGGAGAAGACTTGTTGGAAAATTCTTTGCCGATGTCTGAGAATCTCCAGGGGCTTAAGAAAGTGATAAAGGAGGAAGGCTATCCTGTTATCTATGTGAATGATAACTTTGGACTTTGGCAGGACAATGTCTCTGATTTAATCGATGAGTGTAGAAAAGGACCAGGAGAGCCGCTGATCGAAAAAATTCTTCCTGATGAAGATGATTATTTTATTATAAAACCTAAACATTCAGGCTTTTTTGGTACACAGTTGGGAATCCTCTTAAATCAGCTAGGAGTAAAAAATTTAATCTTAACGGGTATTGCTGGGGACATTTGTGTATTATTCACAGCCAATGATGCGTACATGCGAGAATATAACTTATGGGTTCCATCCGACTGTATTGCTTCTGAATCAGAAGCAGGCAATAGCAGCGCCCTTAGCATTATGGAGCGGTCGCTGTCTGTGGATACAAGAGAAAGCAATCAGGTGGATGTAAAAGAAATATTCTCCTATTGACTTTTTACACCTGATTCACATATATTAGTGGTATGAACAGACGGTGGTTCGCCACTAAAGATCCTTATTTAAAGAGGAGAATGATTTATGAGTGTGGTTGTTCTTAACTAATCCATCAATTGGATAACTTCTTGTTAAACGAGTAAAAAGACGTGCAATCGGCATGTCTAGTTTGCTGTGACGTTTTACAAGAGCAGTTAAGAACAAGCATAAGCGTAGTTGAACCGTAATTAATTAGCTATGGCTGCTTATTCAGTCATAGCTTTTTTATATGGTTTTTAGTGGCGAGGAAAGATCCACCGCGGCTTACAGAGGAGTCGTGTGTTTCTGTTCATCAAGCCGCGACAAGCTTATTCCAGCTTGTCGCGGCTTTTTTTATTTTTAGCTCTGTTAAATCTCTTTGTTGATGATTACAGATATGCTCCTGATTGTGTAGGGCACAGTTGCGAGATAATTGGGTCCGTTCCGTATATAAGGGCTAGGTTTGGTTGGGAAATAACTCGCTTTCCTGTGGGGGAACGGCAAGCCTCCTCGGGAGTTATCACTCCCTGTGGGGTCTCGCCTAGTTCCTTCTCCCACGGGAGTCTCGTCATTTCCCAACCAAACCAACGGTCACTTGTGAACGGTCCCTCCTGTAGAAGAAAAGTTCTTCATAGGACGCACGGAGCTACGTAATTTAAAGATCAATTTCTAACAAGGGGCGGAGGTGAACGGTGAGACTCCTGCGGGAGAAGCTGTTTAGATGAGACCCCGGAAGGCGTTAGCCTGAGGAGGCTCAGCAAACGCCCGCGGAAAGCGAGCCGTTCGCTGGAGTCCCCTTTCCAGCCTAATAGTCTCGAAACTGTTTCTACAGGATAACTGCCCTTAGTGGAAGACAGCTTTTTGAAAAAATCAACAACAACCTTAACAGACTCTATTATTAAAGGAGGATTCTTACAATGAATCAACGGACCTATCAAACATTAGAATTTATCGAAATACTTGAAGAAGTAAGCCGATACGCGTTAACAAAAGAAGGAAAAGAGACGATCCGAAGCTCAACTCCTTCAAGAGACCGGAAATTGCTGGAGCGTCAGCATGAAGAAGTGAAGGAAGCGAATGCCATTTTGAATATTAGTGGAAATGTGCCGATTCATACACTGGATGATGTGACGTATATGATCGAGCAGGGGAAAAAGGGATTGTACATCAGAGCGAATCAGTTTGCCGGCCTTATTTCGTTTCTTGATCATTGCTCAAAGCTGAAGCGTTTCATGGCTGATAAAGCCATTCCAGCGCCGACCATTCATTTGTATGCTTCTTCGATTGCCGATTTAAGCCAATTGGAAGAAGACATTCTACAAACGATCAGGCACGGACAAGTCGATGATCATGCTTCGAAAAACTTAACTAAAATCAGAAAACAAATCAGTGTCAAACAGTCACGGCTTAAAGAAAGACTGGAAGCACAAGCGAAAAAGTATAAGTCTTATATGCAGGAATCCCAGCCTGTGGAGAAGAATGGAAGGTACACATTGCCAATCAAGAGAGAGAATCGCAATAAGGTGAAAGGGTCCATCATCGATCAATCTTCTTCTGGCGCGACTGTTTTTATCGAGCCTGATGAGATGACAAAGCTCCAGGAAGAACTTCACCTGTTGAAAATGAATGAAGAACATGAGGTCGAGCAGATTCTCTACACGCTGACAGCTGAAGTAATCGGCCATGAGCATGAACTGAATATTGCGATAGAAACGATGCATCATTACGATGTGATTTTTGCTAAAGCGAAGTATAGCCGCTCGATCAAAGGAAATGCACCAATCTTTTCAGAAGGGTTTTCCGTGAATGTGAAGGAAGCAAGGCACCCGCTGCTTGGCGAAAAAGCGGTTCCGCTTTCCGTGCAGCTGATGGAAACGGAGCAGGCCCTTTTAATCACTGGTCCGAATACAGGAGGAAAGACCGTTACGCTAAAAACAATCGGATTGCTTTGTCTGATGGCACAGACGGGTCTCCCGATCCCGGTGAACGCAGGCACGGTACTGCCGATTTTCCAACATATCTTTGTTGATATCGGAGATGGGCAAAGCATCGAGGAAAATCTAAGTACATTCAGTTCAAGACTTGTAAATCTGATTGATATTCTTAAAGAAGCCAATGACCATTCTCTTTTATTGTTAGATGAAATTGGATCGGGTACAGACCCTGGAGAAGGGATGGGATTGGCAACAGCCATCTTGGATCAACTGGCGGAAAAAGGTTCGACCATTCTGGCCACGACTCACTATAGTGAGATGAAGGAATATGCACGAGAGAAACCTGGATTTATTAACGGAGCAATGGAGTTTGATGTAGAGACACTAAAACCGACGTACAAACTGTTATTAGGAACTTCAGGGAAGAGCCAGGCGTTTGACATCGCCCACAAACTTGGTTTGCATCCTGAGATTTTAAAGCATGCGTATAAAATCACCTATAAACAGGAGGCGGACTTTGATATTGATCAAGAGAGATTGAAACAGGAAGATTTCCGGAAGCAAATCACAGTCAATCGTTACGCAAGAAATAAAGCTGTTCTAAAGAAAAAACCTGCCGCATCATCTAAATACCAGATGGGAGATAACGTTATGATTCCATCAGAGGAGGAAATGGGGATTGTTTATACAGGGCCGGATGAAAAAGGTAACTATGTCGTTCAAGTCAAAGGAGAAAAGCGGACGTACAATCATAAACGTTTGAAACTTCATATCCCGGCTAAAGAGCTTTATCCTGAGGATTACGATTTTGATATCATTTTTAAGTCAAAGGAATACAGGAAGATTAGAAAGCAACTCGATCGAAAACATGTCGAAGGATTGATTCTAGAGGATGAAGAGTAGTCAGCCGCTTATTTATGGGGAGTTGTACTCCATTCGTGCTATGATGAAATCAAATCAAGAGTGATGAGGTGAGCATCATGAGCAAACGGTTGAAATGGTCGATCATCGCTGGAGTCCTCGTTCTCATTGGGGTTTTTGTCATACCTGAAGCTTATGCATATTTGACGAAACGAAATTATGAAAGTGAAGCCGTATCAGAAGAAGATGTTCCTGAAGGTTATGAAGTAGCTACATTTGCCGGCGGATGCTTCTGGTGTATGGAACCTCCCTATGAGAAATTAGACGGGATCTATGAAGTCATCTCAGGCTATACAGGTGGGGATACAGAAAATCCAACATATGAGGAAGTTTCTGCTGGAGGAACAGGTCATATTGAGGCCGTTCAAGTCTATTATGACCCTGGAAAGATTACGTATGAACAGCTCTTGGATGTGTTCTGGAGACAAATCAACCCAACGGATGATGAAGGGCAATTTGTTGACAGAGGTTATCAATATACTACCGCTATCTTTTACCATTCAGAAGCACAAAAAATGAAAGCAGAACAATCAAAAAAAGCCCTGAGTGAGTCAGGACGGTTCGATAAAGAAATTGTAACACCGATCAGAGAAGCGGAAGAATTTTATCGCGCTGAAGAGTACCACCAGGATTATTACAAGAAAAATGAATTCAGGTATAAATTTTACCGTGGTAACTCTGGCCGGGATGACTACCTGGAAAAGAAATGGGGAGAAGACCGTGAACTTGAGCTTCCCCAAAAATAGGTGCCAATGAAGTAACTTCGTTTACTCATAATAAAAAAGGTCCCGCTTGTAGATGTGCAAGTGGGACCTTTTACGTGCATTAATATTGTTTTGATTCTTGTTGAATCTCTGAATTAGAATCCATATCAAGAGTAGAGTAACCTACGAAGCCAAAGCCGACAACAATAAACATAAGAATTGCAAACAGTACTTTCCTCATTCCCACTTTCCTCCGTTGCACTGAATAAATTACTAGGCACTTTTTACAAAAAAGGTGTCGTTTAATAAAAAAATGAGTAGAAAAATGTCGAATCAATAAAAATTCCTATTCTATTGTACTTACTATACGTAAGATAATCAAGGTAGACTAAGACTATGAAACGAGTTTTAAGCCAACAACACCTGCAATAATGCACAATATGAAACCGATACGGCTGAGACTTACACTTTCTTTGAAAATGAAAATGCCGAGCAGTACCGTACCTACAGATCCGATACCCGTCCATATTCCATACGCAGTTCCAATAGGCAGTTCTTTAAGCGACAGGGATAAAAAGTAAAAGCTTGCCGCACCAGACAGGAGAGCCAACAAGGATGGCCCTCGTTTCTTAAAGCCTTCCGACAACTTCAAAAACAACATTCCAAACATTTCTCCTACGCCTGCTACTAATAAAAAGATCCATGCCATACGTCAGCCCTCCTACTCAGTTTGTGTTTCTTCAGAAGATCCATTCGAAAATTTCAAACCTACAATGCCAAAGATTAAAAGTGCAATAAAAAAGAGCTTCCCGGCGCCGCCTGAATCGCCAAGAAACATCATTCCAATCAGTGCTGTACCCGCAGCGCCAATTCCAGTGAAAACAGCATAACCAGTACCTACCTCAATCATGCTTAATGCTTTTGTGAAAAAGTAGAAGCTAATTCCGATACAAATCACTGTGATCGTTGAGAAGATCGGGTCTGTAAACCCTTCTGAAAGCTTCAGTCCGACTGCCCAACCGATTTCAAACAAGGCTCCCAATAAAATGTAGATCCATGCCATTGTTCATTCCTCCCATTCCGGATCCTTGATTCCGAGCCAGAAAATTCCCCAGCTCGCTTTTTGTCGTTGTTGAAAAACAGCTTTATCATAAAAGTTTTCTTCTAAGAAGAGTCCGTCAATCAACGTATAAAAAGCGGATGTCAACGTATCTGTAGATAGAGGTCGAAGCACCTTTTCTTCAATTCCTTTTTCAATGACTGGACGAATAATATCAGTCATATTGTTCTCCACCATCAGAAACACTTCTTTAATCTGTTCAGAGAATTCTTCTGGTGGAAAAAAAGTGACACGCTTAAAGAACATGCCCTCTGTCGAATCTGCCATATGACTAAGATAGGAACGATAAATGTGATGCAATCGTTCATAAATCGTATGATCGGCAGACAAATCAGCTTGTGAGCTCAAGTAATCCATTTCTCTTTTTGCCACATCTTCAAGCACATGAAGAAAAATAGCTTCTTTACTATTAAAATGATTATAAAGAGAAGGCTTCTTTATACCTACGGCTTTTGCAATATTGGCTAATGTTGTATTTTCATATCCATGGTTTGCAAACAGGGTCAAACTTTCATCTAAGATTTTTTGTTGTGTCATATTTTTAATCACCTCAATCAACTAACTAACGTTTGTTAGTCTAATTGTAGCATCGGTATTTTTATGTGTCCAGTGTGGAAACCATTCGACATGTTTAGTCATTTATAGATAGGGAATTAGTAATTATATAGCTTTTATTTTTTACTAAAACAGGGAAGGGTGTTGAAGCGGTGAACAAATATAGATTAGACCGATTTGAGGGGACTTTTGCCGTATTGGTAGACGAGGAAGCAGGCGGTAATGAACTGCCAGTTCTAAAGGAGCGTATAGTGGCTTCTGCGAAACCAGGAGATATTCTGGTAATTGAATTTGATAGTATGGGAAGTTTGAAGCATGTAGAGATCCTTCCAGAAGTTAAGAAAATGGAGAACGCTTAATAACTATTTTTTTACGCTGTAATTTTTCAGAAAATTATGTCGATTATTCTTGATTTTCTTAGTGGTTCCTCCATAATGAAAGTAAGAGATAGCATTGGGGGGATCGGTTGTGATTTTACAGGATGCATTAGATTCTTTAGATGAAGGTATCTTGATCACAGACGAGAATGATAAAGTCGTTTACATGAACTCAGCCTACGGACATTTGTTTCAATTAGCGGCCTGCACAGAGAATATGAAGGATCACTTTGAGCTTCTTCATTCCAGATTTTCTCGCATTGGTGAAGTTGAATTAGAACAGGAATTAAATGTTGTAGTAAGATTTCAAGAACAGACCTTTCAGTTGTACAAGCGTCAACTCAGAGAAAATGGGGAGAATTATTTATATTACAGATTAATCGATGTCACACCACAGGAGAAGTTGAAAGAGCAATACAATCAAGTTATTGAAGAAATGGTTGTTCATGTGATGAAGATCAGTAAGGGATACGCTTTGATTCATCTCCCGCCCCTTTATAGTGAAGACCTCAAAATCATTCTGCTAGAGCGAGTCCCACTCGCGTGTCAAAACCAGCACGTAACCAGGCTTGCCTTGTATCTTTCTTCCATATCTGAAATGGATCCCGGCTGGCCTGACTTGCTTGAAAAATTGACAAAGACTTTAAAACTGCTTGGCATCGAGGTAGTTTTAGCTGGTATTAGACCTTCTTTTGTCCTCCAGGTCACAAGAGCAGGCATCCGTTTTAATCACGTACGTACATTTTTAAATTTAGAGCAGGCGACCGCTTATTTATCCAAATAATAAACCTCCAGGGAAATGCAAAGGGCTCCCTGGAGGTTTATTATTATCTCAACAAATCTTTCTTTAACTCATGATCTTTGATTTCAGCTTGTGGCAGCATAATGGAATGAAAATCGAAAGGGTCGAGCTCTTTCTCGTTGTATACACGGAGAGGAGCATCTGGATTTTGCAAGGCACTGGTCCCAAGACTTATAAAATCCGCGTGCTCTTCCTGGATAAGGGTTGCTGCTTTATCTGGATCCTGGAGCTGCCCATTAGCGATTATTGGCAGACCGCTGAATTTCTTCGCTGCTTGCGCCATTGACATTGATCCTTTTCCAAAACCAGGTTGTGCCCCGTCCTGATCTGTTACATGTATGAAATCAAGGGGAGCTTTTCCGAGTGCACCAAAAATTGTTTCGGCATCTGCTTCTCCAAGTGCCCATCGATGTTCCCCATCAGATGCTTTTCCTTGAGAAATACGAATCCCTACGATGTAGTCATGTCCAACCACTTTACGTACTTCCTGAATGACTTCAAGTACATAACGTATACGGTTGAAAGTTATACCTCCATACTGATCCTCGCGATTATTAAAATAATCCGTTATAAACTGGTCAAGCAAATATCCATTTGCGCCGTGTATTTCTACGCCATCGAATCCAGCTTTTTTCGCCAGTTTAGCAGAATGAGCAAACGACTGTTTCACTTCTTCCATGTCGTCATGCGTCATCTCCCTTGGGGTAGGAAATGGACCTTGGCCACCATAAAATGAGAGCTTCTCATTAATAGGTGAGACGGGAGATGGTGCTATGTTTTCTTTCGCATGAGGATTACCTTGTGATTGAGCTCCAGCATGCATGATCTGGGCAAGGAACAGGGCTCCATGCTGATGGACACCTCTAACGATTGGCTTCCAAGCATCCCGCTGGTTTTCATTGGCGAGCCCAGGCTGATTGTGATAGCCCTGGGAATGCTGTTCGTCAGGATAAACACCTTCACTGATGATGGCGCTGAATCCGCCTTTGGCATAACGCTCGTAGTATTGCTTCATTCTTTCGTTAGCCATCCCGTTATTGGCTGCGCTCACTCTCGTCATCGGTGCGACAATATAACGGTTTTTAAAGGTATGGTGCTGTATACTTTGCTGATCAAATAAAACTTTATGTTTTTCATTCATCTTTAACATCTCCTTCTTCCATTCCATTTCCATGAACGATTTACCTTAAACAAAGTGATCGGTTTTTAGAGCTTTTCGATGTGCTATAATACAAACAAATGTTCTTTGAAAGGTGAGGGCTGGAATGGAAGAACTTTTGGACGGTTTAAATGAAGCACAGCAGGAAGCGGTTGTATCGACGGAAGGATACGTTCGGGTCATTGCCGGAGCTGGTTCCGGTAAAACGAGAGCGTTGACGCATCGTTACGCTTTTATTGTTAATGAACTTGGCGTAGATCCTTCGAATATGCTCTCGGTAACATTTACGAATAAAGCCGCTCATGAAATGCGCCGCAGAGTAAAAAAATTGATCGGTGGAGAACAGGACACTGGTTTTATAACAACCTATCACGGGTTTTGTGTTCGTGTATTAAGGGAAGATATACACCGATTGTTTTACCCGAAAAACTTCATTATTTTGGATGTAGAAGACCAGAAAATTTTACTTAGGGAAATCTTTGAAGAGCTGGAGTTAAAGATGAACGATAAAACGTTCAAGCGCATCTTGGATAAGATCGGAATATTAAAAGCAAACACCCACTATGTCCAGCAAATGATCCTTCGGGGCGAAATGCCTACCGTAGAGGATGCGGGCGACATGGACAGCCAAATCATCCAGCGCTATTTGAAAAAGCAGAAGCGTGTATACGGACTTGATTTTGATGATTTGCTCAATTTTGTGTTTGTCCTTTTTGAACAGTATAAAGAAGTGCTTGAAAAGTGGCAGGACCGCTTATTTTATATCCAAGTCGATGAATTTCAGGATAGCAGCCTCAAGCAATACGAGCTCGTTAAAATGCTTTCAGAAAAGCATGGAAATCTGTTTGTGGTCGGAGATCCAGACCAGACAATCTATGAGTGGAGAGGAGCTGATCCACAGTATATTGTCGAATTTGAAAAATTTTTCGAGGATTCCCAAACGATTTTTCTAAATCAAAACTATCGCTCAACCCCTGAAATTCTATCTCTAGGAAACGCACTTATCCAAAACAATTACTTTCGTGTAGATAAAGACATGGAGACTGAAAACCCTCCTGGAGTGAAAGTGGTACATTATCACGGCAAAGACGAGATCCATGAAGCCAAATGGGTCGTTGAGAAAATCGAGGAGATTACCCAAACAAAACAAGCAAGTTATAAAGATATCGCAGTTTTATACCGTGCAAATTACTTGTCACGCTTCATAGAGCAAGAATTAATCCAGCAGAATATTGAATACACGATTTTTGGAGGGTTCAAGTTTTTTGACAGGTTAGAGATCAAGGATGCCCTGGCTCATCTTAGAATGATCGCAGTAGGGGATGATCTTTCCTTTTCGAGGATTGTAAACGTTCCGAAACGACAGATTGGTAAAAAGCGAATGAACTTTTTACGGCAAAAAGCGGAACAGGACAATCTTACATTATATGAAACGTTGAAAAAGTATGCCTACCACGAACGGATGAGAAGAACAGACGCCCGTGGTTTTATTGAAGCGATAGAGTATATGCGGAGTCGTAAAGAAGAACTGACGGTTTCAGAGCTTTTACAAGAAGCGATGCAGAAAACAGGATATGAGGCTTACCGGCGAGAGGATGGAGATCAGGAGCGGCTTGATAATCTAACAGAGCTGCTTCATTCCATCGTCCAATATGAGCAGACGCTTGGTGAGGATATTGATTTAGATGAGTATTTGCAGATGATTTCTCTATATACAGACGATGACCGCGATGATCAAGTGGATTCTGTAAAAATGATGACGATTCATACGGCGAAGGGGCTGGAATTCCCGTTCGTCTTTGTCGTAGGAATGACCGAAAGCGTTCTGCCGAATGTCAGAGCGTTGCGCGAACGGAAGGAGCGAGCGCTTGAGGAAGAAAGACGGCTCGCATACGTCGCTGTGACCCGGGCAGAGCGGGAGCTGTATTTGACAGAATCTGAAGGGTTTCAAAATGGAGGACAGAAAAAGTATCCGTCACGTTTTATCTTTGAAGTCGAAGATGGACTCTATGAACGGATTGGAGAACTGGATGAAGCTTTAATAGAAGAAGCAAAAGAATACATTCGTGCCTCACATCCTCAGAAAAACGAACCTCAAGGGGAAGGGTTTGAAAAAGGAACTCGTGTGAAACATCCGGTCTTTGGAGTCGGAACGATTGAAGGTATTGATGAGAAGAAAAATACGTATCGCGTCTTTTTTGATCAAATGAAAGCACCAAGACCAATTAGTCGAAACTTTAAGAAACTGGTAAGAGCAGAATAGATTTAGAGGAAGGATTGTTCATGTGAATCATTGGTTTGAAAATGTGGTGGGAAGTAACTCGCTCCTTGTCTATGCCTTGATGCTTTTCGCCGTGCTTGCACTGAGGTGGGCTATCCTAAATGTTGTGAAGCGTTGGAGCAACAAAAAGGAAGAACGCTCAAGTTTCTATTATATGATCAAAAGCATCATCAATTGGTTTACTGTTTATGGGATCATCATTTATACACTTATTCATTTCAGAAGCTCGGACTGGATGTTCGATGCTCTGTTTACCATAGGTTCAGAACCTGTATCCATATTCCTATTAATCATCGCCATATTGATCATATCGTTAACGAATCGTTTGTCCAATCTCGTCCGAAGTTACGTGTTTCCAGGAGTGTACAAGCGATATGAACTGGATAAAGGAGTCCGGTTTACATTTGATAAAGCTTTTCACTACCTTATTATGATTTTAGCGATCATCATTAGCTTGTCGACTGTTGGATTTGAATTAAGTGCTCTAACAGTTTTTGCAGGTGTCATCGGTGTCGGTATTGGTTTTGGGATGCAGAACATTGCTTCGAACTTTATCTCAGGTATTATTTTACTTTTTGAGCGTCCGATCAAAGTCGGAGACAGGGTGATCGTTGATGATATTATCGGTGATGTAGATAGAATCAACATGCGGGCGACTGTAATTAAGACGTTGGATAATGAACATATCATTGTCCCGAACTCTTATTTTCTTGAAGAACATGTTATCAATCGGTCTTACAGTGATAAAGTGATGCGGCTTGTCATTCCTGTAGGTGTTGCATATGGCAGTAACGTCCCGCTTGTCAGAGATTTGCTGCTTCAAGTAGCGGAGGATGAAGAGAAGGTTTCTCCTACGGTGAGGAAACATCCGAACCCGTTTGTGAATTTTAAGGAATTCGGGGACTCATCCTTGAACTTCGAGTTGTTTGTCTGGATCTCAAACCCTGAACATGTCGTCAGGATTAAGAGTAATTTGAATTTCAGAATTGATGATATCTTCAGGGAGCACAATGTGGAAATTCCGTTTCCTCAAAGAGATTTGCACCTCAGAAGTGTCGATCCAGCTATAATGGAAAAATGGAAAAGGGAGTAGCTGGATTAATGGTTCTCTGTTAAGGGATATTATTCAAAAAAGAGTTAGGACTGTGTAGGAAATCCCGGTTCGTGGTTAACACCGTCAAATGAATGATTTTCTACCCCTACCCTCATATTTTGATAAAGAGGTCAGGTAAACGATGAGACGCCTGTGAGATAATAATAAATGGTGAGACCCCGGAGATCGGTACGATCGAAGAGGCTCAGCTTACGCCCACGAAAAGCGATTCGTTTACCTGACCTCTTTTCACCTCTCATAGTGATAGAAGCTGCAGATGAAACTCACACATATAAAAAACCGTCCCTTGCTGTCACGGTTTTTTATATGGCGTTTGCGATTTCTATCGCTTTTTGGGTTCTTTTTTCATTATCCGCACCATAGTATTCAAGTTGATAGACCACATCATCTTTGTTGTTGTACCACTCGACATACACATGGTCTTCTTCCTCCTGCACTCCTGCGACAGCTCCTGAGTTCAGATTAACCTGTAAGTCAGATTCTTTTAAAATATTCCCCGGGTCATAAATCGTCCTTACCTTTAGTTTTTGTTTTCCTTCTGATTGGTAGTTCACTTGCACTCTATCCTCATCGGATGAGGCTTCTACGGATGAAACATCAAATGGGACTTCATCCGGAAGGCCGATTTTTTCCTGTTGGTCTTTAGAAAAAGATTCTATGGAGTTTCCAAAAGCTTGAGGGTATTTCTCCTTTAGATCCTCTAAAGCAAGATCCTGGGAAGAGCACCCAGCCAACAGGAATAAAAAGACAATCAACAGTATTTTTTTCAACGTGTTTCACTCGCTTCCTGAACAAATCTTCCGTCCATAGTTTAGCATAAAATCAGTCTTATCAATACTTGCGTGAATTTTCTAAATAAAAGATGGAACAAAATCGTTTTTCATTCGTAAGAAAGGGAAGATAGAGAGTGATGACCTATTCTTCAGGCCGGGTGAAAAGATAAAGAGAAAAACTTCAAGAAGGAAGGAACGGTTACTATGGAAAACATTAAAATTCGTTCATTTCACGAAAATGACTTTGATGCCGTACTGCAGTTAAATGAAAAAGAAGGGTGGAGCGGCTTGGTGGAGAAAAAAGAAGAAACGCTCTGCTCATGGCTTAATTCGGAACCTGCCCTCATTGCTACAGATGGTGAGGAGATTGTTGGTTTTTTAAGAGGTTTGACCGACAGTAATGTCACGCTCTACATTTGTGAACTGCTCATCAAAGAAAGTCACCGGGGGCATGGAATAGGGGAGCAGTTAGTCCGGGTAGCTCATGAATGCTATCCAAGTACCCGTGTGGAAATGCTGGCAACAAGTGATTCACAGGGGTACTATGAAAAAAGGGGCTATCGCTCGTTTTATGGATTTAGAAAAGCTGCAGAAGAAATGTAAAAAACAAGCCCGGGACTCTTAGAGAGTCCCGGGCTTTTAATGACCCTTATTTATGCTGTTCAATGTAGGCTTGTTCTTCATCTGGAGATAAAATTCCGCTCGCTTTTCCTACCGATCCATCTTGTAAGCGCCAAATTCGGTTGTGATCTTCATCGACTGTAGAGAAGTCTTCTGCTTTCCATTTTTCCAGGATCTCACGGTACACCTTTTCGTGAGTGACATCCGTCTGTTCTAATTCTTCGAGCAGCCAGTCTATCCTTTTCGGATGCAGTTCATAGTATCCCCATTTTTCCTTAGCTTTTACCTTTTGGTGAGACATCCAATGGATATACTCCTGATAAGTATCATCGGTCATTTCGCTACCAGCTACAGCTTGTCCAAATGGATTTTTTCCTTCTTCCTCATATGCACTCAATTCCTCAAGACTTACTGTGCCGCTTCCTTCTCTCTTTTCTGCTTCTTTCTTGGCATCACTTGCGACGGCAGCTTCTGCTGCTTCAGAGTTGAAGACCGTTTTTTGCGCATACCAGCCTGCGACACCTGCAACGATAAAAATTCCAAGGATGCCGAACCCAATGATTTTCTTAGTCATCTCCACTCCCCCTAAATAGTCGAATCTGACTAAAGTACCGTTTCCAATTACTCCTATTGTAAATAAAAAAGAGCAGACTTGGAAGCCTGCTCTGGAAAAAATATAGGATTATTGATCGACATAATGCGCTAGCTTTGCGGAAACAGATCGAGGGAAGAGCTTCGATGCATAGGCCATTGATTGGTTCGCTGCTCCAGGAATGACCACGCGCTTTCCTTTTACAAAGCCAAGGAAGCCTGCTTTCGCTACTTGTTTGGGTGACATGGTACTGTTGACGAGTTTTGTATGTTCCGCTTGTGCGGTTTTGAAGAAATTTGTATCTGTAGCTCCTGGGCATAAAGTTGAGATAGTGATCCCTGTCCCGCGCAGTTCTTCGACGAGCGCTTCAGAAAATGAAAGCACGTATGCTTTAGATGCATAATAAACGGCCATTTTCGGGCCTGGCTGGAAGGCGGCCGTACTTGCAACGTTGAGGACGCCTTTTGGTATGTCATAGAGGGGAGCCGCTTTAATATCTTGCAGGAAGTAGTGGGTCAGCTCAGTAAGCGCGTTGACGTTCACCTGAAGCATTTTTTGCTGGTCGAGCAGTGGAAGCTCATCGAACTGCCCGTTCAAGCCGAACCCAGCATTGTTGACTAACACCTCGACAGTCAAGTCTAATTCTTTTACTTTGTTGTACAGCACTTCTGCTGCACCTGGTTCAGATAAGTCCTGTGGAATAACCGTAACGGTATGTCCGTCCAATTCTTCTTGAAGCTGAATAAGTTTATCCTCTGAACGTGCAACGATAATTAAGTTATAACCTGCTTTTGCAAATAGATGGGCGAATTCGTAGCCGATTCCGCCTGAAGCCCCTGTAATTAGAGCCGTTGGTTTCATCACAATCTCTCCTTTGACGAGTATTTAACTATTCTCTAGTCTATCCCCTCTTTTAGAAATAACAAATCTTCCGCCTGTAAAAAGGGGAAGATTGTAATAGTTAGGCGATTTCTTTTCTTTTTAATGTAAAGGCAGCACTAACGAGCAATAGAATCATTAAGCCAATAGTAACCGTTAATGTCCCCCACAGTTCATTGGGAGTGTTTCCTGTCGTGACCATCGCTCTTAAGTAAGTACTGATCATGGCAGGGCTCCATTCAACCAAATGCGAGAACGCACTGCTTAAGGTTGAAAGGATAATCAGCGTTGCCATTGTGTAGAACAGCACAAGCCCCGGTGATTTCGTCAGTGCATTCATAAAGATACTAATGGTCAAAAGGAAGGCAAGCCAAATGCCAAAAAGTCCAAAAGTACTGGTCAAATCGGCGAACGACACGTCTCCGAATAATAAATTTACATAATACCAGCTTGCTAAAAGCCCGAACAAAAGTGCGACAAGCACAAGCAGGACATAAGCGGTCCATTTGGCTGTTACGTAAGAGAAATAGGAGACTGGCTTCACAAGAATAAGTTCTGCTACACCGCTTTTCCTTTCCCCGGCGATTGTTCCCATAGAAATTAAAGCAATGACAAGCACACCGAGCATATTCAGTTGAGAAATACTCATCAGAAACACTTGATTAGGAGGAGGAGTTGGAATATCAATCGTCGCTCCTTCCGGAAGTCCGCCTGTCGATTCTAGAATTTGCGGCAGGTAATAGGTGGACAGCGGATCAATAATAGACAATAGAATGAAAACTAATGGTACCCAGATCCATTTAAAATTTCTCCATGATTCCAGAAGTTCTTTTCTAAATAGAGTCATCCATTGCATCCGTATGCACCACCTTCATGAATAAGTCTTCAAGCGTCGTCTGACCGATTTCGAAATGTTGAAGCGGCCACTTGTGCTGGCTTGCTAAAGATAAGATCTCATCCCGTGCAGCTTCGGTATCCGTCACATATAAGTGAATCATCTGTTTATGTGTTTCAGAACGTGTGACAAAATTAAGCGCCTCAAGCTCTTTTTTATAAACCTCTGTCTGTTCAGAAAATCGCACAGAAACTTTATCCACCTGATGTTTGTTTTTTACCTTTTCAAGCGTTCCCGACTCAACGATACGACCCTTATGCATAAGAAGAATTTCATCGCTAGCTTCTTCGGCATCACTGAGGATATGCGTCGAGTAGAGAATCGTTGTTTCGTGCTTTAACTCTTCCATCAAGTCGAGTACATCCCGGCGTCCTATAGGGTCAAGAGCAGAGACTGGCTCATCGAGCATCAATAGCTTAGGGTTATGAATTAGGGCCTGGGCGATGCCTAACCGCTGCTTCATGCCTCCGGAATATTTTCCGATTCGTCTATTTTTCGCATCGGCAATGCCGACACGTTTTAAGAGCTCTTCGGAACGTACGGCAGCATCCTTCGTTGAAAGGTGAGCAAGTCTGCCGACATACATGAGAAATTCTTTTCCTGTCATCCATGAATGAAAGTGTGGATGCTGAGGCAAGTAGCCGATATGGACACGTATATCGTTAACCTTCGAATCCTGAAGCGCTACTTTCCCTTTAGAAGGAGAGATGAGACCTGCCATCATCCGCAGCGTCGTCGTTTTACCTGCTCCATTCGGTCCGAGCAGTGCGATACATTTCCCTTTTTCTAAGGAGAAAGAAACATCATCGACAGCAGGCTTTTTATCGTAGGTTTTTGTGAGATTAGTGACAGAAATCATGCATCAAGTCTCCTTCCAAAAATGAAGTAAGCGATAGGACCGAGAATGTTAAAGAATAAAATGATAAGTACCCACATCCATTTCGGTCCATTCGTTTCGTCTGCTTTCACCAGGCTTATGATCGCTGTCACCAAAAGAATCAATTGAATGATAAACAGCGGGGCCAAAATAGCGATGTTATCTTGCAGCACCTGAATGATATTTTGAGTCATTAGCATGATAGATCCCTCCTCTCAGATAGATTTATAGAGTTAATTCAATCCTTTTTCTCTAGAGTAACCGCTGTGCCGTAAGCGATGATCTCTGAAGCTGCACTCGTTACACTTGAAGTTTCAAGTCGTACGGTTATAATCGCGTCTGCCCCTTTTTCCTCTGCATGCTGAATCATTCGGCCGATCGCTTGCTGTCTGGCTTCATCCATCATCTTCGTATAATCTTTGATTTCACCGCCGACGACATTTTTCAGTCCAGCTAAAATATCTCTTCCGATATTCTTCGACTGAACGGTACTTCCTCTAACAAATCCTTTCAGCTCTTTCACTTCAAAACCTGGAACAAAATCAGTAGTCACGATAATCATTTTCTAATTCCTCCAATTTTTCCTGTCGTCTTTCACGAATTAAATAAATTAAAATGATGGCCAGAAATACATACGAACAGAGTAAGAGAATGAGCCCTGGCCATAGATAAAAGAATATTAATACATAAGCGGTAAGCTGGCTTAGAATAGCGAGAAACAGAAGCAGCATCTTCATGAGGGACGACCCTCCTCTTTAGATCGGTCTTTCCAGGCAGTTTTAAGCAATATCCAAAATACAATACTTGGTACAGGGAATTGGATTAAACCAACGATTCCCCAGAGCCACGGAACTTTTCCTATTTTTCTAGCTTTTATAAATAAAATAGAACTCTGAGTGAGTAAAATGAGTGCAATAAGGATGATGCCCCAAAAGGGGATCTCTTCCGGTCCGTAATGGATCATTGTTTCCACGCCACCATTCTTGAACTTTCTTTAACAAAATATCCACCTAAAATAACGATGGATAAAATTTGGATCACTACGAATAAAAGAGGAGCGTAGACTACCGTAATCGCGAGCACACTCAAGCAAAGAAGAGCGATAATCCATAAGCAAGCTAATTCAATCCAGAGCCTTCGGTACCGGGCTTCTGTTTGCTGCTGTACCATCTGTTCAAAAAATTCCGTTGAAGGTTCATCTACATGGAGGTTTTCATCTGTATGAAGAGAGGCTTCGTTCAGCAATTGTTCCATATCATCCGTTTTCTTGTTTTCGGTCATGAGAGTAGAGCTCCTTCCTAAGTTTTTCTAGTCCGTAATGGACACGGGACTTTACTGTGCCCGCTTTTACTTTCGTCATCTTGGCGATCTCTTCATAATCATATCCATAGTAGTGCTTCAACAGGATGGGAATCCGATGATCATCTTCTAATTTCCATAAAGCTTCCTGAACGTCATACCATTCATCTGGGAGAGAGGCTGATATCGGTTCATGCATCAATCGAGCTTTTTCCTTATTCTCATAAGACTGCCTGCGTTTTAGCTGCCTTTTTGTATCCAAGTAAGTGTAGGTAGCGATTTGGATTAGCCAAGTTGAAAAGCTCGATTTCCCTCTGTATTGATGAATTTTTTGAATCGCTTTGACCAAGGCTTCCTGGGTAACGTCATAAGCCACTTGTTCATCGCCGCTCAATTTCCACATATATTTCACAATGAAGCTGTAGTGCTCTTTCAAAAGCTGTGCTAAAGCCTCTTGATCCCCTTGTTTTGCACGCTTGATAATTGAATCCATGATCAATCCTCTTTTCCGACCTATCTATAAGACGTATGACCAAACCAATCCGTTCAAAGAAATTTAACTTTTTTTCAGCATTCCCTCACCTAACCGTGAGTACTCTGCATACATTAATCCGGACTGTTGACATTATTGTCTGAATTTTATAGACTGTTAAAAAGTATTTCGATGAGATTAGCTGAGATGAGAATGAGAGAAGATGAGTTGAGGTTTTGGATGAGCTGAGCAGAGAGAGCATAGGAATCGCCGGACAAAAGGAGCCGTAAGCGATTGCCTGGCCGTTTTTTTCATCCTCCACTAGTTTACCCTCAACGTCTCATTCTCCATAAACTTATATGGAGAGGTGAGCCCATGACCACGTTTGAATCTTTTATAAATGATGCTTCTACGCATCGAACTATTCCTATTATTCAATCTTTTTACACGGATACCCTTACACCGATTCACATGTTTCACGCATTGAAAGAAGAAGCAGTCTATATGCTAGAAAGTCAGGATCCAGAATCGCCATGGTCCAATTATTCATTTATCGGACTAGACCCGATGATGGAAATTAAAGAGCAAGGGTCTTCCTTCGTTGTTTCAGATTTTAATGAGGATCGCGAAGAAAGAGCGAGAACGTTTAAAGAAGCGTTTAACAAAGTCGTTGATCAGCTGGATGTAAAGATCCCTGATATTCCGCTTCCTTTTACAGGCGGAGGTGTCGGCTACATCAGCTATGACGCCATATCTGATTATGAGCCTGTACCAGAAGCGATCGAAGATGATTTGAACTTATCAAACTATCATCTATTATTTTGTAAGACGTTGATTGCTTACCATCATAGAACGAAAGAAACGACAATCCTTTCTTTTTCAAGACTCGATGAGCACTCTACAAAAGAAGAAGCCTACGATGCGGCCAAACGGCGAATCAAGGCGGTTCAGCATCGCTTGATGAATCACCATGGACTAACGGATTTGATGCTGACTGAAGACGTGCCTGATGAGAAGGACCTAGTGCTCGACAGTAATTACGAACATGTACAGTTCAAAAAAGACGTAGACAAGATCAAGGAGTATATTCTTGCCGGTGATATTTTTCAGGCCGTTTTGTCTCAACGTTTTCATACAGAAACGAAGCGGAGTGGCTTCGAACTCTACCGTGTATTAAGAAAAGTCAACCCATCCCCTTATATGTTTTATTTAAAAATGAATGAATTAGAAGTCATCGGCAGCTCTCCTGAGCGATTACTCGAAGTGCGCAACGGCAAGCTTGAAATCCATCCCATAGCAGGAACGAGAAAGCGTGGCGAAACGCCGGAAAAGGATGATGCATTAGCCGAAGAACTTTTATCCGATGAAAAAGAACTGGCCGAACACCGGATGCTTGTCGACCTTGCCAGAAATGATATTGGCCGGGTAGCTGAATATGGAACGGTCGATGTCAGCGAATATTTGACCATTGGGCGTTTTTCCAAAGTGATGCACATTATCAGTAAGGTGACCGGAGATTTGAAACAAGATATTTCTCCAATCGACGCACTGATTTCAGCTTTTCCAGCCGGTACGTTATCTGGAGCGCCTAAGGTAAGAGCGATGCAGATTTTGAGAGAATTAGAACCGACACCGCGAAACCTTTATGGCGGCGGCATTTTATACTTAGGATTTGATGGCAATATCGACTCCTGTATTACGATCCGGACGATGACATTGATAAACGAGCACCTTTATATTCAGGCAGGCGCTGGTGTTGTCGCTGATTCTGACCCGGAAGCTGAGTATCAAGAAACGTTAAATAAAGCGAGTGCCCTTAAACGAACGATCCAGTTAGCTGAGCATGTTTTTGAGACGAGTAGAGAAGGAGTGGAGAGTAAATGAAAGAATTATTGAGCAGAGTTGTAGCTGGAGAAACCTTAAACGAGACAGACGCTTTTGCAACCATGGACCAGATTATGAATGGCAACATGACGACAGGTCAGTTGATGAGCATGTTGAGCATTATGCGCTACCGCGGTGAAACGGTTGAGGAAATGACCGGATTTGTCCGTGCGATGAGAGAGAACATGACCAAGATTGACACTGATGAAGAAGATCTCGTGGATACCTGTGGAACAGGAGGAGACGGAGCGTCCACCTTTAATATTTCTACAGCGGTTTCGATCGTACTTGCAAGTATGGGTGTGAAAATAGCAAAGCACGGAAATCGTAAAGTATCTTCAAAGAGCGGAAGTGCTGACGTACTGGAAACACTCGGAATTCCTATTGACAGTACTCCAGAACAAGGTGCGAAGGCCATTGCTGATAAAGGCATGACGTTTATGTTCGCTCCGATCTATCACCAGGCGATGAAGCATGCTGGACCAGCGAGACAGGAATTAGGCTTCCGTACCGTGTTTAATCTCTTAGGGCCAATGTCCAACCCTGCGAATGCCAAACGCCAGCTGCTAGGAATCTATGATACGTCGCACGCTGAGAAAATGGCAGAGACGCTTCACAAACTAGGATCAAAACACGTCTTGCTTGCCACTGGACGCGATGGTCTTGATGAAATCACGGTCACAGGAGCGACTGATATCGTTGAGCTTAAAGACGGTGAGATTACGAGATTCACAATCACTCCAGAAGACTTTGGTCTAGAGAGAGGCAGCCTGGAAGATATTCAAATCAGCAAGACAGAAGAAAGTGCTGCCATGATTTACAACGTTCTCTCCGGTCAGGCGAATGAAAGTGCGATGACAATTGTTACGTTGAATGCTGCTGCAGGCCTTTATGTAGCAGGAAAAGTGGAGGACCTTAGCGAAGGAGTATATCAGGTGCAAAAAGCCATTCAGACGGGAGTGACTTTTGCTTACTTCGAATCCATTGCTGTTGAAAAGGAGAATCGCCAATATGCTTGAAACCATACTAGCTGTGAAGAAACAAGAAATCGATCGTCTGTTTCTTCCAGAAGAACAAACATTCAAACATCATTCATTATATCAATCGTTGAAAAACTCCCCCTTCGAGGCGGGACTGATTGCAGAAGTGAAAAAAGCTTCTCCATCGAAAGGGATTATTAGAGAGGATTTCAACCCTGTCCGGATCGCACACGATTACAATGAGGCAGGGGTGCAGGCCATTTCTGTTTTAACGGATCAGCACTTTTTCCAAGGACATCGTGACTTTCTGACAAACATCAAGCAGGTCGTCGATGTTCCTGTCTTACGAAAAGACTTCATTATTGATTCCATCCAAGTGGCAGAAAGCGCCTATATCGGTGCTGATGCCATTTTGCTTATTGGAGAAGCTCTTGAAGCCCACCAACTGCATGAATTGTATTTGCAGGCGCAGGAGCTTGGAATGGAAGCTTTAGTTGAAGTGCACAGCGAAGAAACGCTGGAAAAAGTATTAGCTCAGTTCACCCCGGAAATCCTCGGAATTAATAACCGGAATCTTCATACGTTTGAAACAAAGCTTTCCCAGACAGAGAGGATGGCAAAGCTTTCGCCAAAAGAGTCTCTGCTTGTTTCAGAAAGCGGCGTATTCACTTATGAGGATCTACAGGAGGTTGTCGGGTACGGAGCAGAAGCGGTGCTTGTTGGAGAATCATTAATGAGACAGCAAAACATCAAACAAGGCGTGCACAATTTGATGAAGGGAGAAAATGCCTGATGAGAGAGCCGTTAGTCAAATTTTGTGGAAACCGATCCCTTTCAGATGTCGCAAAAACATCTTCCTCAGATGCGACTCATCTAGGCTTTATCTTCGTAAGAAAAACGAAACGATATGTACGCCCAGAGCTAGTAGGCCGCTGGGTCAAGCAGATTCGACCAAAACAAAAACTCGTTGGAGTATTTGTAGAGCCCCGGATGGATGTCATCGAAGAAGTACTTCATTTTGTTGATTTGG
Organism: Halobacillus sp. A1-3; assembly: GCF_050971765.1. Lineage (NCBI taxonomy): Bacteria > Bacillati > Bacillota > Bacilli > Caryophanales > Bacillaceae > Halobacillus > Halobacillus sp. A1-3. The sequence goes on from NZ_JBPCEO010000003.1 coordinate 355,712, forward strand.
ATGTGATACAGCTTCATGGAAATGAGACCGTTTCCGATTTACTGAAAATCAAGGAAGCGACAGGATTGCCTGTTTGGAAGGTGATCCACCATCAAAATGAAGGGCGAAAACAGATGGATCTTTTCCAGGGAGTTGCCGATGGATACGTGATCGATTCCAAAGTGAAAGGAGCACACGGTGGGACCGGTGTTCGTTTTGACTGGGAAGCGGTACCTGAATACAGGGATTTAGCGATAGAGCAAGGTGTACCCTGCTTAATTGCCGGAGGAATCAATCCGGATAACGTTGGAGAATTGTTAGCCTATAGACCAGATGGCATCGATCTATCCAGCGGAATTGAAGAAAATGAACAGAAAGATCTCAGCAAGGTTCAAACAATCATGAAAGAGGTGGAACAAAATGTTGCAAGTTTTTCCAGACATTAAAGGCCGGTTCGGAGATTTTGGCGGGAAGTACGTCCCGGAAACGTTGATGGGGCCGCTGCAGGAGCTCGAAGCAGCACTTGACGAAGCGATGGAGGATCCAGCGTTCATCGAAGAATATCACCACGTATTAAAAGAGTATGCCGGCCGACCAACCGCCCTTTCTTATGCAAATAAAATCAGTGAGCATCTCGGTGGTGCAAAAATCTATCTGAAGCGAGAGGATTTGAATCACACAGGTGCCCATAAATTGAACAACGCGATCGGACAGGCGTTATTGGCGAAGCGCATGGGTAAACAAAAAATCATCGCAGAAACTGGTGCCGGACAGCACGGGGTAGCCTCTGCTACGGTAGCAGCGAAATTCGGACTAGAATGTAAAGTGTTCATGGGAGAAGAAGACATTCGACGTCAGGAACTGAACGTCTTCCGCATGAAGCTGTTAGGTGCTGAAGTGGTTTCTGTTTCAAGTGGAAATGGAACATTGAAGGATGCCACTAACGAAGCGATCCGCTATTGGGTAGCGAATTGTGAAGACCATTTCTATTTAATCGGTTCAGTTGTCGGACCCCATCCGTATCCTCGTATGGTCCGTGATTTCCAGCGGGTAATCGGCGACGAGTCCAAAGAACAGTTCCTAGAAGTAGAACCGAAGCTTCCGGATCGCATTTACGCCTGCGTTGGCGGCGGAAGTAATGCGATGGGCATGTTTTATCCATTTTTAGAAGATGAAGCAGAGCTCGTAGGTGTCGAAGCAGCTGGAAAAGGAATCGATACACCTGAACATGCTGCGACCTTATCAAAAGGAACACCGGGGGTCATTCACGGATCCTTGACGTATTTGATGCAGGATGAGAATGGACAAATTACTGAACCTTATTCGATCTCAGCAGGATTGGACTACCCTGGCATCGGACCTGAGCATGCGCATCTTTTCCAATCCCGTCGGGTCCGCTATGAAGCGATCACCGATCAAGAAGCATTAGATGCTCTTAAACTATTAACAGAAACAGAAGGCATTATTCCAGCAATCGAAAGTGCCCACGCGCTTGCACAGGCCTTCAAGGAAGCTGGCGATATGTCGTCTGACCAAACGATCCTGATTAACTTATCTGGCCGTGGTGACAAGGATATGGCTACATTGATGGATCATTTCCAGGAGGAGGTATAACATGCTCACAAAAACTTCATTCCAAGGGAAACTGACAAAAACAGAGAACTTGTTCATCCCATTTGTCGTTGCCGGTGATCCGACTCCAGAAATGACCATCCAATATGCCCTTCGCCTTCAGAAAGAGGGAGCCGATATCCTTGAGCTTGGCGTGCCCTACTCGGATCCATTAGCAGACGGCCCGACGATTCAGAGAGCAGCCAAGCGCGCATTGAATGCTGGAATGTCATTGAGAAAAGCGATCCAGCTTGTTCCAGAGCTCAGGAAAAATGGTGTTGAAATTCCTGTTGTGATTTTTACGTATTATAATCCTGTTTTGCAGCTCGGACATGAGCACTTTTTCGAGCTGTTAGAAGAAAACGGAGCAGAGGGTGTATTGATTCCTGACCTTCCTTACGAAGAGAGTGAAGAAGTACGAGCTCTAGCAGAAGAAAAAGGAATCGAGTTCATTTCCCTTGTAGCCCCGAACTCTGATGTTAGAATTAAGCAGATCGCTGAGCATGCGAGAGGTTTTCTCTATTGTGTATCTACTTTAGGCGTAACCGGAGAACGCTCTGGTGAAATGTCAGCGGACTCGCTTTCCTTCATTAAAAAAGTGAAAGAACACAGCCCTGTTCCCGTAGCCGTCGGATTTGGAGTTTCGTCTAATGATGATGTAAAGCTAGTCCGCGAACATGCCGATGGAGTGATTATTGGAAGTAAAATCATCCGCTTAATTGAAGACGGATTAGAAAAAGTCCAGCAAGGAAACGAAAACGAAGCCTTAGAGGATTTTTCAGCTGGCATACATGAACTCGTAAAGTAAGACAGCAAGAGCAGAGAGGAGTAGAGCAGAGATGATTTATATGATCGACCATTATGATTCGTTTACGTACAACCTTGTCCAGTATTTAGGTGAACTTGGTGAGGAAGTGATTGTCAGACGAAACGATAAAGTCGAGTTAGCAGAGATTGACGAGTTAAAGCCTGATTTAATTTTTCTATCCCCGGGTCCATGTTCCCCTGATGAAACAGGGGTGACCTTAGAAGTTATAGAAAGGTATAAAGATAAAATCCCCATGTTCGGGGTCTGCCTTGGCCACCAGGCGATTGCCCAGGTTTTTGGTGGCAATGTCGTTCGAGCAGACCGGTTGATGCACGGGAAATCCTCCAACATCTTTCATGATGGAAGTGGCATTTATAAAGGGTTGAACAATCCGATGGAAGCGATGCGCTATCATTCTCTAATTGTAGACCTCCCTGGATTGCCGGACTGTTTTGAAGTGACAGCCGCTACAGTAGAAGGAGAAATCATGGGGATCCGTCACCTGGAGTATCCTATCGAAGGAGTCCAATTTCACCCAGAATCCATTGGGACCAATGATGGCAAGCTGCTTTTGAAAAATGTGATTCAAAGTCGTATGAAAGCTATTTTATAGACAGAGAGCTGGTATCTTTTTTGGAGATACCGGCTCTTTGTTTGTGGGCATAAAGAACTAATTTCACTATAAAATTCTGGCACAGATTCGTCGATTTATTAGAAATTTCATAAGAATAAAGCAATTTTTGGATCATCTGACGTTATCGCTTTCATGAATGGTTGTAAAAATGTGCCAACAAGGAAAAACGGCTCTAAATGCCTCATTTTGCCCATGGTTTAGCCATTTTTACAAATGTGGAAAGTGTGATAGATTAGGTAGCGTTGTGTTCAGAGGACAGATACATATCGGCCGGTGTGAAACGATTCACCTCAACTAAGAACCAGCGTACTAATCGATCAGGAGATGATTCAGTAGTTATGGAACTGCAACAAGATCCAACTCTTTTATGGTTTATGGCCATTTATGCAATAGTAATGATTGGAATCGGCGTATTTATGTCGAAGAAAGTAGCCGGAAGTGAAGATTTCGTTTTAGCCGGTAAAAGCTTAGGTCCTTTCGTATTGATGGGAACACTATTAGCTACATGGACAGGAAGCGGAAGTATTTCAGGCGGAGAGACCTCTATGGCCTTCAGTTATGGAATTCTGCCATCCTTTATGATGATGCTCCCAACGTTAGTCGGTATTATCATTCTTTATGTCATTGCACCTAAAATCCGTGAACAAGGGAAATTTACTGTTGCCGGAATTTTAGAAGCAAAATACGGTCGCACAGCCCGTAACCTTGCGAGTGTCATTATAATCCTAGCTTATGTAGGAATCGTATCATATCAAATGAAAGGCTTCGGCTTTATTCTTAACTTAACGACAGGCATGTCTGTTGCTGCCGGAACGATGATCGGAGCAGGGATGATCATTTTCCTGGCGATGATCGGTGGACTGCGTTCTGTATCCCAGACCGATGCCATCAGTGGATTTTTAATGGTTGGAGGATTAATCATTACCGTTCCGACGATCTTCATCGTCGCTGGAGGATGGAGTGAAATCGTCGCAAATGTACCCGAGTCACACATGAGTGCAACTGGCGGGCTAACGACGATTCAAATGATCGGTTATCTATTGCCGTCTCTATTCTTGCTTTTAGGTGACCAAAACATGTATCAGCGTCTTGCTTCATCTAAAGGGAACAAAGCAGCTAAACGCGCTCAACTAGGATGGTTGATTGCGATGATCGTTATTTCTCCATCCATTTCATTGATCGCATTTGCATCCCGTTCTCTATTCCCTGACATCGATCCTGGAATGGCCCTTATGGCGACTACGGTAGCGATGCCTGTAGCCATTGGAGGTATTTTGCTGGCGGCAGCTGCTTCCTTCATCATTACAACAGGAAACTCGTATCTGTTATCAGCAGCTACAAACTTAACGTATGACCTATATAAAAATTACGTAGATAAAGATGCTTCAGATAAAAAACTTCTAGGCATGACGCGTATCTTTATCGTTGTCCTAGGACTGCTGGCCTTTGTCATTATCAGCTACTTCCCAACAGTATTAAGTGTACAAATGTATGCTTATACGGTTTACGGAGCAGGTCTGACGCCAGCTGTGCTCGCTGTCTTCTTCTGGAAGCGTGTCAACGTTATTGGCGGTGTAAGCTCCATGGTTGCCGGTGTAGTAGCTACCCTTACTTGGGAAGTTCTTCTACAAAAACCATTTGAAGTGAACAGTGTTGTTGTCGCAGTACCGGTTGCTGTCATTGTGTTGATTGTTGGAACTCTATTAACGACAAACAACTATCAATCTCGTGAAGCGACTTCTAATGCATAATAGAATATGAGCAAATGAAGCTTCTCTGTCCAAACGGGCAGAGAAGTTTTTTATTAATGGTAAAAATAGGGTGGGGTGTAATTCTAATTGATCATTATTTAGGAATTTGTCGAAAAACGGTCAAAAAAATTGTCGAAAAACTTAATGAGTATAAATAGAAATGAAAACGCTTGAAAGGAGGTGAAACCTTTGAACCTTCGAACCGTTATGGCAAGTATTGCTTTTCTTATCGTGCTAACGGCTGTTCCTTTTGCTGTTTCTGCTGAGAAAGAGAATGAGACAAAAGGAGAGGGAGAACAAACTTCTGAAGCCCATCGCCCAGAGGATGCGGGAGCTGTGGGTAATGAGAACTCACAAAATAGGACTTCGCTGAGTGACCAGGAAAAGGGTTCTACTCAAAGCGGAGAAGTGGATCAGGCGCAAAAGACGAAAGAGACGACTGCTTCTACAGAGCGGAAGAAGCCTGATCAATTGAATCAACCACCTGAACATTCCCAATCAGAACAGGCAGATGATCGTGGTCGGAGTTCCAAAGCTAATAAAAACATAAAGAGAGAAAACCAAAATAAACAGAAGCCTGACCCTTCTGGCGGTAATAGTCCTGAGCACTCTAAATCCGATAAAGGGAAGAAGTCTCATCTTAAGAAAAGTGAACCAGGCCAAAAGAGACATAAGCCAAAGCCGGCTGAAAAAGCCCAAGAGAAAGTTATACATAACAAACAAGAAGAACATTCATCAGGTGATTCATCTCAACAGATGAAGCGTAAATCAGACCAATCGGAATCTGAGCATCATGTTAATACAGTAGAAGATAGACCAGAGGCTGACAAAGAGAAGGATGTATTTAAACAATTCCTCAATCACTTGCCAAAGCCTAATCCTGCTGAGCAGCCGAATGAACCGCCTGTCCATGATGAAGGAATCCTGTTGTCCTCTTCTCAAACGTCACAAGGGAAGAATGGAAAGGATCGTCCATCATTTGATGGGAAGACTTTCTGGATTGTGGGGGACATTACTGGTCACTCCTCCAGCTCTGATTTACATCACGATATCCTGGGCACACGCAATAAGATGATGCGTACCCAGTGGATGAATGCTCCACCAGGGATGCCGCCAAAACATGCTTCTTTATTCTCATAAGAATCTAATTAAAAAATTCTAAATGAAATAAAGGAGCGAATTAAAAAATGAAACTAGTAAAAGGAAACCATTCTACAGTCATTAAAACGATCGTTACAGCAGGTGTTTTTTCCGTTGGATTATTTGCAGGGGGAAATGTAGCAGAAGCTGCGAAAGACAATTCCAACATGCCTGAAAAAGTCGTCGAAGTGAAAGAAGACACTCAAGAAAAAGTTATTAAACTAGACGAACCAGTAGTAGAACAAGACGAAGAAAAGAAAGACCTTAGCAACAAGGCACATTCAAAAGCCAGTGAAAACGCGAGTGAAAAAGCTCATGAAAATGCGTCAACTAACTCCGCTGTACACACATCTTCAGATTCAGAAGAAACCAAAGTAGAAAAAACAGAAGAACCTAAAGAAGCTGAAGTAAAAGAAGAAGCACCAGAAGTAGATGAGGATGCTGAAACTGCTAAAGAGAAAGGTCTAACTAAGAAAGCACACTCTAAAGCTAGCGAGAACGCAAGCGAAACAGCTAAAGAAAACGCAGCACCAAACTCTGCTGTTCACGCAACTGAAGATAAGGTAGAAGAAACTCAAGAAGAAGGTACTGAGGAAGAAACTACTGAAGCTGTCACAGAAGAAGGAACAGAAGAGGAATCTACTGAAGAAGCAGCCAAAGAAGAAGTACCTGAGCTTGAAGTAGTTGAAGAAGAATCTACTGAGCCTGAAGAAGATGAGGAATCAACAGATGAAGAGTCTACTGAGGTTGAAGTACGTGAAGAGGACGAAGAGTCCACTGACGTTGAAGCTGACGAAGATGAAGAAGAGGATCAAAACACTTCTTCTGAACTGAAAGCAGAAGCTAAGGCTAATGAAAAAGCAGACGAACAGGCGAAAGAACATGCAGATGAAGACTCTGCTGTAAATGTTGTTGTGACTGAAGAAGAATCCAATACAACAGACGAAGAAGAGGTTGAATTGGAGGTCAATGTAGAAGCTACTAAAGAAGACTAAGTCGTCTATTTGGAACTGAGGGGTAATCCCTCAGTTCTTTTTTTATGATTGGAGATTATAGGTGGACTTCCAACCAGAATCAATCGGGACGCTGGAAGGGAAGCAACTGATTAAGAACCTGCTGCAGTATATTAAAAACTGGTCTAATAAACAGAAGCGGAGAGGTCCATGGTTGTGACCACTCCGCCTTTTAAATAAGAATCATGTAATATTTAAAACTTGACATCTTCTTCATTTGTCACGACCAATAAGGTTTTTCCCTTCTCTAATTCTTTGTGCAGTTCCTTAGCCGTGGATTGTTCGAACCCAATCTCTTTCATCTTGGAAATCAACTTATCATCTTTACCACGGAAAATATTCTTTGTCGCTGTACCGAGACCAGTTTCGCTTACACCGATCTTATTGGCATCAGTTTGTCTTTTAGCACGTCTGACATGGTCATTGTCATGAGATAGAATGTAGATATTATCTTCATCTACACCGTGTCTTTTAATTCTGTCGATAGATTCACCCATTTGTTCGTCATCACCAAATACTTGATAGTTCGGTTGCATCGATACTGCCTCCTTTTAGAAAGAAGGTTTCCCCGGGGAGCAATAGCTCAAACAATGAAGAAAGTCCTGTTATCGAAAAAATTGGCAGGGTTTTGCATTTTTCTCTTGATATTAGAAGGAATATCGTTATATAATTTTTATTGTCGAGTTGAAATTTAAATCATGGGGCATTAGCTCAGCTGGGAGAGCGCTACACTGGCAGTGTAGAGGTCAGCGGTTCGAGCCCGCTATGCTCCACTAATAAAACCCTTGCAGCGCAAGGGTTTTTCTTATGTCTATGAAATGTTTAAGAAGCTATATTTTTCTTGTTGTTGACGATTTGTTGACGAATTTGTCAGAGGGGGCATATTTATCGAATTGACTTGCTGTTTGCTTTGCTCTCTTTTTTGATATATGTCCGTAGATATCTGAAGTGATTTTAGAGCTGGAATGCCTTGCTCTTCTCTGAATAGCAGGTAAGTTCACATCATCTTCTTCCATTAACAAAGCAACCATAGAGTGACGTAAATCATGGAGTCTGATTTTCTTTAAATTGTACTTCTTAATAATGCGCTTCCATTTAGTAGTAGGGGTTGTAAAATACAATGCTTTACCTGTGCCGTGGTGAAAAAGGTACTCGTGATTTCCACCCTCCCAGAAATCCATCATCTTCATTTTTTCTATCTTCCATTGTTTGTGATAATCCTTTAAAAGTTGCATATACCATTCCGGCATAACTACAGATGCTTTTGAGGATTTTGTTTTCGGATCCTTGATTATAGACTTCCCCTTATGGGTTCCTACAATGTTATTAACCACTTGAATTTCATTAGTATGGAAGTATATATGACTCCATTCTAGCGCAGTAAGCTCACCTCTTCTAAATCCACCAAAAAGAGCCCCTAAGTAATAAATTCTCCACATTAGAGGCTCTTTATTAAGTGCTTCAATTACATCTCCGAGATCATCACTACAATAATATTGCATTTCTTTTCTTTGGACTGAGGGTTTTCTAATTCCATCCATCGGATTATCTTTAATTATTTTCCACTCATAAGCCCTGGCGAAGACATTACGTAAAGCATCATAGAACTTTCGAATTGTATCGTCGGATAAATTACCTGGCTGTCCGTCTTTACGTTCTTTTTCTCCTGTACTCTTATCATCTAGAAATCTAATGATTTGAATGGTCTTTATGTCTCCAATTCTTTTTGAACCGAAAACAGGCAAGATGTGATTCCTTAGGCTGCTCATGTAATTTTTAACAACAGTAGGGGAGAGCTCCTTAATAGCGTAACGATCATACCATTCTTTTACGAAATCACTTAGTATATTTTTGTCGGGGGCTATATATTCTCCAGCTTCTACTTCTATCTGGAACTTTGCCAATTCCTTTTGTAAATAGTTTTCTAGTTTTCTAGTGGTTTTAAGTAAGGCTTTATCGTTTATCCTAATTGTTTTAGTTCTCTTTTTTCTTTTCCCTTTGGCATCATAACCAGCTTCCACTACTAATAAGAACGAGTTCTCACCACGTCTTTGATAACTTGCCACTCATTCCACCTCCTGATTCTAGCTTAATGGATAACCGTTTACATGTTGGTACAATACGAACGCCTTTTTATTTGCCTCAGTCGTTCCTCACTTAGTTTATAAGAAGCCTTAAAGTCATAAGCCCACCGGTCAAGTAGCTCAGGATCGTTCAGATCGTATCTTTTAATCATGTGATAGGGGAGAGCAGCATATAAAGTAAAATGCCTCGCATCGCGTTCCTGAAGCTCTCTAAAAGCCTCAGGCATCATTGTCTGTTTTCCAACATGGCGAATCGCATGACAAAGTTCATGAAAAAACTCTTCACGCTGAGTGACGATATCTAAGGTAGAATTAAGAAGAATTTCGCGATAACGCCCATAGCGTACATATCTTGATTCAAAAGGCTTGTAATGAATGAAGATTTCATACTTCATTGCTATTTTTCTTAGTTTTAAATCCATTGGGAATTGGAATTTGTGTTTCATGTACCAGTTGGATACCCAGTCTTCCAGTACAGTTGTTGTGTATTGTGGAAAATTCATACTATCACCTTCTTAAATGACATTATACGAACATGCGTTCCTGAAATCAATATACTTGGACCTAATTCACAGAAATATCCTAGGATTTCCGAAAATAGTGGAAAGATAATAAAATTTCCGGATAAACCGGAAAGATAATAAAACTTCCTGATAAATCGGAAAGTTTATTTACATATGCTTAATAAACTGGATATAATTGCTTTTAAGGAGGGGGTTTAGTGAATTTACGTCAATGTGTTTGTATTACTGCTGATGTAATTGGATCAAGGAAAAGTAATAAAGGGATAGAATTAGCGATGATTGTGTCAGAGTTAAATAAAAAATTAAAGGAAGATATAGTGACAAAATTCACTATTAGAGCTGGGGATGAAATCTTCGGAGTAGTGAACGAGTTCCACAAAGGATTCGATGCTTATAAAGAGCTTTTCAGCCTAAGTAAAGAATTAAATGTACCGTTATATGTGGGGGTTGGTTTCGGTAGTATTTTTGAACAGAACCTTTCTGACCCAGACTTAGTAAGTGGTCAGGCCATTTGGAATTCAGCAGATGCTTTAGATTTTTTGAAAAATGGAAGTAAAAAAGATAAATATAAAGCACTAAATACAAATTCTCTTGATGAAAGTTTTCGTTTTCATTTTATCTTAGGTAAAGATACCGAGAGCTACCGAGCCGTAAACTACTTGTTGTTCTTCATAATGGAGAGAGTAATAAAACGAACCAATAAACAAAGAAAAGCAGTGAACATCTTAGAGAATAACCTAGATAAGAATTACAACCAATTAGGTGAATACTTGGGTTATGAGAACGAGAATACCAGAGAAGCTAACTTCCAGAAACTACTTAGAAGAGGGGATTATTTTCTTGTTAAAGAAGCAGAATTAAGCTTAGTAGACTTAATCAGAGAAATTTACGACCAAAGACAAAAGGATTTAGAAAAATGATTTTTTTGTTTCTGTTGTTTATGTTGGCTCATCTAATTGGCGATTTTATTACCCAGAATGACAATATAGCTAAATATAAAAGAGATAAATATAGAAAAAAATTATTCAATAGGGCTATCATCTTACACGCCTTTCATCACGCTATTATCACTATTTTATTACTGTGTATCTTTAAAAAAATTACCTTAGACTTAGTTTTAGCCACTTTAATCATCTGCTTTATTCATTACTTTATTGACTTAGCTAAGAGCTATTTATCAGATAGGATTATAAATAAATATAAGAGGGCTGATTCACAGCTTAATTTATTTGAAAGTAATTTAAAGTTTATCCTTGATAAGAAATCTTTTTACTTTATAACTGATCAGGTATTCCATATTATCACGATATACTGGATCATGAGGTCATATGGTGTGGTCTATCCCCCTGGTCTTTTAGTCGAGAAGGTTCAAGCTCTTATGAATCATGATTTAGTATTGACATTACCCACCACTTTTGTTTCTTTACTTATCATCTTCATACTAATTTCTTGGGCAAGCGGATATTTCGTCGGAATTGTTATTGACGATTTGAAGCAAGGTGAAACATTAGACCAGGTTGCTGCCATAAAAGAAAAAGATGTTTTTGAAAAGTTTTATGAAGACGAGAGAAAGAACATGGTGATTGAGAAGAGTTGGGAATCGGAAGAAAAAATTGGAAATAAAAGGAGCTTGAAAGTTCAGTTTCACTACTTTAATGAAGAGGACAATAACTCAGCTGGTATGTTTATAGGCATACTCGAAAGAATATTAATTGCGCTATTTGTAATAATTAATGCTTATCAGGGATTGATAGTAATTGGTGCGCTAAAAACACTTGCTAGGTTTAAGCAGTTCGATGCAAAGTCCTTTGCCGAATATTATCTTATAGGCACATTACTTAGTATTATCTTGGGGTTGGTATTAGGTGGAATAGCGAAAATCATTATAAATTAAAGAAAAGCCCCACTGTGGGGCTTTTCTTTAATTATAATTGTATTAAAAAGATAACAAGAATGTTGTCTTTTATTCTACTTTTAAGAAAATTTGCAAGCCAAAGTCTAAAATTCCCTTAAATAATTATTTTTTCTTTCCCATTCGGCATTTCTTAAGCAGCTTTCAATCTTACCACTGATATATTTCTTAATTGGAATTAATTCTATCCCAAGCTGAAGGCTATCTATTATTGAGAGCAAATTTCGCCACTTTGCAGCTTCTATATCTCCGATTATAACATCACCTGAATAAGTACCACCGTTTCCTATCCACCAAATCTTTGAAAAATCATCTTTATTTCTATTATGGTTGAGATATTTCACCAATACTCTTTCAAACAAATGATCCATTGATTGTCTCACAATATCTAAAATGACATTCATTTTTTCTTTATTATCATAATTTTTTCCAACATAATTGAGTAAGAATTCCTCCGCTTTAGTTTTGAAAGGATCTTTAAGATTATCAAAAAAGTTATTGAGTGGATGGCTAAGTATTCCAAAGAAAGTTACTTTTTCTATAATATAATCAAATGCACTTTCAATTTCGGTTGTAATCCCATTAATTTTCCATATGAAACTAAGGTCCTTATGGTCATGATTTCTTTGTTTATCTGAGTATAAAATATCTACGAAATGAGTTAACAAGCTAGGTTTATTATTTAAAATGTTGATTAGCCCTTCCCCTTCGAAATCAAAGTGATAATTTAGTCTTGTTTGCTGCAAATACGCATTAAAAATTATATCTATATCCAAATTCAAATTACTGTAATAATTAGTGAATATTTCTTCCCTTAAATAAATTGGATTTTGATTATTAGAGTTCTTATCCCAAATTATTTCAAGGAGTAGGTCAAATAGATGAGGTCTTTTTTCTAAAAATTTTTCTAAAGAATAAAAATTAACTGTAATTGACTCATTGCATTTTTTTAAAGCAGTAGTAATTTCATCAATATTGACATACGAGGTATCCACTGATTCGAAATATGAAAATTCCCAATTTGATTTACCGTTAAAAATGCCCTCCTTAATAATTGAAAAAATGGTTTCTGCTTTTGATTTAGTGTTTGAATGGTTTTCAAATACAATTCTTGGAATATAGTTTGCTTCGTTATTTTCACTAATAATAAGGTTCAAAAAATGAAGCCCCATTTCGAAATTATTAGAAAAAGTTTCATCAATTATGAAATCTAGCGATTTTAAATAGTTCCAGTTATTCTTTGATTTACTCTCTAAGTAAATAAAGTCCCTGTAAAAATTGTAAATTTCCTCACTTGTTTTGAACTTAAATGAACTACGAATTTCCTCTTCTTTTAATTTCTCGTATTCTCGAAAATTATCAAAATCATATATTTCTTTGTCACGTAATCGATCCCAATCAAGCTTTAAAAATGCTTTGTAAGTTCTATTAGAGAAATGTCGAGAAAGAGTAGAAAAATATGGATTTTCTATGGAGTTACGTCGGCACCAATAAATGTATTGTTGTACCAAGTAACATTGATCAAAAGCATTATTTGCGAAATATTTATGAAATATACGTGTGATAAAAGTCACGTCAAACTCTTCAACTTCTTTAACTGATTTTGGATCTCTTTTATTAATGTAATGTTTTAAAACTTCAATAGACAGATTAGGGTGTTTATTAAAGTTTTTAAATAAAGTACACCAAATATTTGATCGAAATTCGCGAACAGGCCTTATATAAGGAAGCGAGTAATCATAAATGTTAATTGTGTTTTTCCTACCACCTTTAACGTGGTGAAACGAAAGCTCTAACAAGTTTTTAGTAATTTCATAAAATGAGGCAGTGTACAAATCATCACCACACATAAGTCCATTAACTAACAAGTTAAAAAGTGTTTTTTGCCTTTCAAAATTCATTAATTCGTCTTCATTATCTAAAAGGAGTGTTTCCCTGATTTCGTAAATTAGTTCTGGTAAATGTTCAGGACGTCTTCTGGTAAATTCAAATGCTAACTGTAAAGCGTCTTTTAGTTCGTTAGGTGGTAATCGAAATAGTTCACCGAATAATTGTATTGTTTTATTCCTGTTGTAAGAAAATTGATTTTGTTCATAAGTAACTGTGTATTCGGGATTATCAACCATTGATAAGTGAAAAATAGTGTTATAAAGGAACTCAAAACACTCTTCTTTTAGGTATAACCAAAAGATAGATAGTATTTTATAAGCTTCTTCCTCACTAAGATTTGATGTTTCCCAATGTTCTTTCAATTTAGGTCTTAGTTTATTCATAACTTTCAAAGGACCGAAAGTGTTATTTGAAGGTATAACACAATCTATTATTCTCTGCTCGTGTGAGGGGAAGTATTTAATTAGTAAAGTTTGAAAGGATAGCAATTCATCATCTACAAAACATTTATAAAAAAAATAGGTTGAAAGGTTTTGCTCAGGGATTTTCAGGTGTTCATATTGAATATCAATGATTTCCCATCTCTCTAATTTTTCTATGGTCTCTATAAATTTGTAATAATCTATTTCAAAGTTGTTAAGTATTGGGATGAGAACACTATTATCCTTGAAAGGTAGTGTATGAAAAAAAGCCACTATACCTAAACACTTAATGTCGAAATTATTAATCATATCAGATTTGTCAAAAATAAAATTTGAAAAATACTTTTCAAATAATAAAGACACGTCATAAAGAGCAGTAATTCTTTGCTCTGATCTCGCCAATAAAGCAGCCATTATCGCTAACCTAGGGTTACCATCAGCAATTCGTAAAATCTCTTTTTGATATTCAGAATTTAAGATGCGGAATGAGTCTGATTCAATAATATCTACAATCTGGTTATCTTTTAATTTCATTACATCTATTTGTTTTGCATTATATTCCTTCTGGAGCCAACTCATTTCAGGTAATACATAATCCCTTAGGGTAACAATAACTTTTAAACTGCCTTTTCTAGGGGAGCGGTAATAACCGATAATTTGTTGGAATGCATCTATCCTGTTAGCGTCATCTACAAACAGAATATTATCTTTGTTTGTGTTTATCATTTGATACAGATCTTCAATTAAAGAGTGACTTTTATATGAAATACAATATGCACTATAATTTGGATTTTCACCCAAATAACTTTTAATTGTCTCAATTACTAATTTTGTTTTTCCCACACCAGGTGGTCCTGCTACTATAACGAAATCATTGGTTTGTATAGCTTTAACAAGTTGCCCTTTCTCACTTTCGCGGTGTAAGAATTCATTATTTAGAGGAGTTGAGATGGAATTAGCTGCTTTATTATACTCCTCAATAAATTCCTCTATTGAGACTACTTGTCCAGTGTTAAGGGGCAGTCCCAAGTATTCATTTGCCAAGTCCCTATGGTGCAAATTTATTTCCATAGCTAGAGTGTCAAGACTCTCTATTCTAAGAGTGATAGAAGTATCACGAAGTATTTCTTGTAATACTTCTACTTCATGTGCTTTTAAATTAAAGTTAATACAAATTATTATTTCTAAGATGTTATCAACTTTCACACCTGTCTTGCTTTCATCTAAGCATTTCTCTACATCATCTTTTAATTTACTTACTCCTTTAGTAATATTCGTCGAATGTTCTATGAATATATATTTTCCATTTTGTTGAAGAAAGAATGAATCAGGGGTGCCAACAGTTGTTTTTTGCTTACCACTTTGGCTTCCAGTTCGTGAGAACGTAGAATAATTTTGGTTACGGCGTACAAGAAGACTATCACACAGTTCCTGAAAAATCGTTTCGTTAATTTGTTTTAACGAATTCTCTATAGATTGAAGTCTTGTCATTTACATACCACCCTTTGATAAGGTAATCTCCTATAATTCTCTCTGATTGACAACTAGTAAATTAAAAAACTTCCCAAGAATAATTCTCAAATGAATTTCAGTTTCATCAATTATTGATAGATGGATGATAATTTATCTACCAATCCATATTAGTTTCTCGATCAATTTTTTCAAACTCCACGTATATAAAATGTGTTCCAAGTATTCTTTAGATAGTACTGACTCGATAAGGCGCATTACAAATTTCTTAACAGACATCATAGAATTTAATATCTCTAATCAGAATCGAATAATTTCGGTATTAATTCGGGAATCTCAACTGGAATAGCAACTAATTCTGACACTTGAGCCAAGATAGAAGCTTTATTTTTTCCATAAGGTAGTGCTCTCCTTAATTACAAGGGTGCTTACTTGACTCCTAACTGAAAAGAGAAAAACACGTCATTGGACGTGTCGATTTTCTTATTTCTTCTCTATTTGATTTGATTTCTGGACTAAGTACTGAAAATAACTCTCAAGTTCCTTGATCTGTTCAGGACTCATCGATTTCCACTTCTCAATATCAAAGAATGACATGTCGTCTATTTCATATTTCTCTAATAAATAGTTAATTTCTTTTAAGGAATTAAATTCATTTGGTTCTTGAACAAAATTCGGATTCTTTATATCACTAATTCCCAATAAATAATCAGTGGATACATCATACTTATTGGCAAGCTTTTTAATCATTTCTATAGAAGGTTCATTTCTGCCCTGTTCGTAATAACCATATCCACTTTCAGAAATACCTAATATTTCACTTACTTGTTTTTGGCTTAACTTATGAGCTTTTCTAAGTTCTTTTAGTCTTTTACTTACATTAGACATGTGTAACCACCTTCGATCTTGATAATTACATAATACAACAAAGAGTTGGGTTTTTCTTTTAAAACAACAAAAAATTGCGTATTTTATTGACAGCAACAAAATGTTGGGTTATTCTGTATACAACAAAATGTTGGGAGGTGAAGTGGTGAAAAGAGAATTCTTGATAAAGATTAGAAAATCCTTTAATTGGTCTCAGAAGCAAGTTGTTTACGAACTTGAAGTTAAGTATAGTATTAAAATCACCTCTAGTTACTATGGCATGATTGAGCAAGGTGTTAGAAGCCCTAACTTACATTTAGCTATTGCCATTTCTAAATTATTTAACACAGATATAGAGAATATTTTTTTAATTAACAACGCAACAAAAAGTTGTATTTGAGGAGGTAAATGATGAACAGACGAACAATGAACGTTATTGAAACAGCTGAATATCTCGGTGTATGTAAAGACACTATCTATACAATGGTTCGCTCTGATGAGATCCCACATTTTCGTTTGCGGCGTCGCATTTTCTTTTCCGAAAAAGCAATTTCTAAATGGATTGAAGAGCAGGAATCCTCTTATAAACACCAAGCTATCTAATTTAATTATAGTGCAAGTTGAAAAATAAGTAGGTACTAAAAATGGTACAAAGAAGGATTGATTTTTTTGAATGAGTACAGTAGGGCAGGAAGGACTTTGAAAGAATTGAGGGAAAGCATGGGAAAATCACAAAAAGGACTATCAATTGATGTTTTGCAATCTAGAGAGTCTATAAGTAAACAAGAGAATGGAAGGAGGAAAATTCAACCTGGATTAACCAGACAATTTATAAGTAAATATAATAATCCGTGGCTAGCACTTGAAGTAGTCAATGAATATATTGGGTGGGGAGTTACACAATTAGATGGTTTACGGGCGAAGGACGACAGATATTTGCTTCAGTTAATATTAGAGAAAGAGTTAAAAGAAGCACTTGAAACCATTACTTATGTGAAATGGACAGAAGATATATATCGTATCCATTCGATGGAATTACAAGATATCCAAAAAACTGCTGAAACAATGACCAGGGTAATTCATTTTGCTACTTTATATCTAGCAACTATTTGCGAAACGTATGATATTAGTTGGTTAAAGGCATGGAAAGACCATCATAAGGAATTAAAATCTAAAGGCTATGTAATCTGATTATTCCATGTATAGAAAAGAGGTGAAAGAATGCAAGGGTGGTTAAAGCTGCATCGTAAAATTCTTCATAGTGAAATTTTCGAAAATGAGAAGTTGTTAAAAGTGTTCATTTATTGTCTGACGAAGGCAAGTCATAAAAGTACAGAATCGAGAGTAGGGAGGCAAAAGGTTACTCTTAAACCTGGTCAATTTATTTTTGGCCGTAAAAAAGCTGCTTTGGAATTAAGTATGAAAGAATCCACCGTTCGTGACTATATAAAAATACTTCAGGAAGACAATGTCATTAGTGTAAATACCACCAACAAATATAGTGTGTTAACCGTTGAAAACTGGGGGATTTATCAATCTAACGATGAAGAATACGACAACAAACAAACAGCAGAAAAACAGCAGAATGACAACTCCTCGCCATCAGAGAGACAGCAGAAAGACACATACAAGAATGGTAGAGAACTTAAAGAAGTTAAGAATGTAAAAGAATTTATAACTACAACAACTTCTGAACAGATGGAATTTGATAGCATTCAATTTTATCAAAACAATATTGGTATTATACGTCCTCAACTCTCAGAAGAAATAAAATCTTGGAGTAAATACCTTGGAGATTCCTTGGTTGTAGAGGCTATGAAGCGTTCTTTGGATCGAAATAAACCTTCATGGGGTTACGTGAAGAGTATCCTTCAATCCTGGATTGGTAAAGGAATACGAACACTTGAACAAGCTAATGCCGAAGAAGTTGAATATAAGAACAAGCAGTTTAATAAAACTACGAATTCCACTCAGTTACAAAATAAGGAGGTATTACCTGACTGGTTTATAGACCTTAAAAAGCAAGAGGAGCAAGAAAAGGAACAAATTGAAAATGCAGCTCGGAAGATTGAGCTATCAATAAAATTAAGAAAGTCGAGAGAAAGTATTCTTGAATCTATTAATTATCGCTATAACCTTACTGAAGAAGATATAGATTCTATTAGAGAAGGTAGATACTCGGCTAAAGAAGTTTTACTAGAATAATTGAAGTCCAGAGTGGATAAATAACCGTAATCTAGGAGGTAATAATAGGGTGAAATCAAATAAAAAGCACTTTGCTTATTATGATATTTCTTCACTAGCTGACAATGTAAAAACCTTTGAAGGAAAAAGATATGATGTACGTGGCATTTGGGCGGTTGATTGCCACGGTACTGCTGAAAAGCTGGCCAGTATCTATTATCGAATTCGAACCGTAAAGGATGGCCAATTTAGAACCATAGCTAAACGCAAAAACCCTATGAGTGAGCTGAAGCCTGTCAAGTAAATGTAACGATTTTAACACGTGCTTAAATAGCACATATTGAACATTGAAAACTATATATCTACGTTAGGAAATTGAAAGGTCACAGAACTTTCCTAACCGTCGATGACCGTTTGGTGCGTGTTACGTGAAACGCATCTTGTGACCGGGTAAGCGTTGTATCTATTATGGTTATGGTATATAAAGTGAGGTATACACTGATGAAGTTTTGTATGTCTTAACCTAGATACATAAAGTTCTTCGTATAGGCTAGAAACGTTGTGCATTGTAGAAAGGATAATCATTCTGCATAGGGTTGATTGTACCTAGCCATAAACAATCAAAATTATTCTGTTCCTTTCCATAATGTGGTTTTTTGTTTGAGTAGGTGTTAGAATCGTTATACAAATCACTTGAGAAGGGAATGATCTGATGAAAAGACATTGGATCGGTGGTTTGGCTGGATTATTATTGGCCATGATTCTTGTAGGCTGCGGAGCTGAAGGAGCCACTGGTCAAGTCGAGTCTTTATCACCTGATGAACTTAAAAAATACACCGAAGACAATAAACAAACTTTTATATTGCTAAATAATACGGAAGATGAAAAAGAGAGAAAAGATAACATTAATCTAGTAGAAGAAAAAATTAAATCAATTAATGTTAAAGAAATAAATGCTAAGTCGGAGGAGATGTTGGATAATAATTTAAAGCCTGACGACTTAGGCCTTAAGGATATACAGTTTGAAACATTAGGTTACTATGAAGATGGGACTTTAAAAGAATATGTCTCCTTAAGAGATGTTGATTATTCTTCAGAAGATGAAAAACAAAAAGCAATAGAAAAATTTATAGATAAGACTACATCATAAGAGAAGTGATCTTTATTAGGTCGCTTCTTTTTTTATGTCAAATTTCTTTGAGGGGGGGTGATTACCATGGGTGCTACGAACCGTGAACTAAAACAATCTAAAGACTTGGTTCAAACTCTATTAACCATTCAGGACCTATCTTATAACGATTGGCTGCATAGCAAACACCAAGAGTATATTCAGGAAAATCAAGACGTAGTCATGAAATCCTTGCTGCATTACAAAGGGATAAGTGATGAGAAGTAAGATGAAAATTTTTAAAAGGAGCGAATGAATAATGAAATTAACTGATTTTGTTCTACTATCTGCCATAAGTAATTTACAGTCTACAGGTGCTTCGATTCTCACAGCCATGCAATTGCTTGGGATCATTTCGGCAGCTATTGCTTTCGGTATAGGAGCTTACCATCTTATCTGGGGTGGAGTAAGAGGCCGTCAAAGCTCTATTGTATGGTTTATTGGTGGTGCCGTTGGGCTTGTAATTCTAATGGGAGCTACAGCTATTGCTGAATATATTGACAGTCAGGTGATTTTTTAAAGGAGTGTAAATCCATGAGGGTATTATTCACATCAAAAATGGATGGTGAAATTTCGAGCTTTCACCCTTATTCCTTCCAGGAAATTGTCGTTCTAACGGCAGAATTGGATGCTAAATTAAAGAAGAAAAATGCCAAGCCAATGATGCTTGATTTTATGATATTTAATGAAGAAGGAGATAAGCTGTATAACGGCTCCTATGAAGTAGGAGCAGAAGGAACATCAAATATTTATGATCATGTTTGGCAAAAGCTTTTAGAGTTACCCATGGAAAATAAAAATGAAGAAACAAAAAGGGATGTCTTTCTTCAACAATTAACATCTAACACACCAGCATCTTATCAAATGGATATGACTGAAGTATTGAAAGAGAAGGAAGTACAAAAGTCGAGTTGGAAACAACTTGGTAAGCGTAGCAAAATTTTTGTGAGTGTTATTAGCACAACGTTAATGGTAGCCATAGCTTCATGCATCACTCTACTGATACTTCTAAGCAATCAAGGCAAAGATCTAAGAGCCATTACTCAAGAGCTAGAAAGAATGGAGGGTGTAAAAACGGCTTATGAGGGCTATTGGACAGGTGAGCAGGGAGAAGCTGTTGAGCAATTACTAGGAATGGAAACCTTAACGGAATCGGAGCGTCAAACATTACTTCATTTTCTGATAGAACTTAAAAAGTATGATCAAGCTTTGCAATATGCAGGAAAGGAAAACACTTCTTCACTGGCTGAGCAAGTCATGAAAGTTCATGGTCTGGAAGAATTGATGTCCTTTCAAGAAGCTTACCCAAGTCCTCTGGGTGAATTTAAAATAGCCTTTCATCATGGGGAATACAAACATGCGGTGGGTATTCAAGATATGGCGATGTCTCCTCAACTGTATAAACAAAAGGGGATCGCTTATTTGAGGCTTGATCAATTGGAAGATGCGAAAAAGATGGCCAGTGAAGCGAAAGACGATGGACTGAATAAAAAGATTAATGAGTATCAAGAAATTGAGGAACAGTTGACGAAGATCAACAGCCAAATAGAAACAGAGAAAAAGTCAGAAGATCAAAAACAATCTAAAATCGATTCGCTTAAGGAACAACAAGAGGGTCTGGAGAGTCAAAAGAACAATTTATAAGAGGGTGATTCATTTGAAATCAGTCATTGCTACAAAACAGGTGCTTATTTTATTAAGCATCTGTTTTTTTATATCCACGATGCTGGTAAGTACTTTTCTATGGAATCTAGGATATGCCATGTGGGAAACTTTAAGGACTTTCCCAGAATTCAGTAAACCTATAGAGTTTAGATTTTCGTATTGGACAGATTTTCATATGAAGGAGCAATCTCTCTACTATGGGATAGCTGCTTTAATTGGTCTTGTTGGCATAGTTCACATGATTTACAAACTTAGAAGTAACTTTAAACCCGTAGGTACGGACGAAAAGGGTTCTCAGAGATTTGCAACGAGAAAAGAAATCCAACAACAGTACAAGGCCATTCCTGATCGAAAACAACCATATAAAGGTCAAGGAGGCCCTGTGTTATCTAGAAAAGGGGAC
Organism: Halobacillus sp. A1-3; assembly: GCF_050971765.1. Lineage (NCBI taxonomy): Bacteria > Bacillati > Bacillota > Bacilli > Caryophanales > Bacillaceae > Halobacillus > Halobacillus sp. A1-3. The sequence goes on from NZ_JBPCEO010000003.1 coordinate 377,237, forward strand.
AAAGCTTTTATTGATCCGTCACCTGTCAATAATTTAATTATTGGTACGACAAGGAGTGGTAAGGGCCAAACCTATGTGATTCCAACCATAGATGCTTACTCTCGTGCTGAACATCAGCCCTCTTTAGTCATCAATGACCCAAAAGGGGAGTTATTTGCTTCTAGCCGGGAGACGCTGGAGAGAAGAGGGTATGAGGTTGAGGTTTTAAACTTAATGAATCCCATGCAAAGCATGAGCTTCAATTTGCTGGAGTTGGTTAAACAATCTTATAAGGATGGGGATTATTCTACAGCTCAAACGCTTTGCGAAACCATTACTCATATGCTTTACCACAATCCGAATGCTAAAGAACCTATGTGGGATGATTCAGCTAAATCACTTGTGAATGCTATGATCCTTGCGGTTACAGAGAAAAGCATAGCCGAAGGGATGGAAGAGAAAATTACTATGTACACGGTCGCCAACATGCTCTCAGAGTTAGGGACTAGAAATGAGATGGATGAAGATGGCCAAGAGTACAATGCATTGGATCAGTTTTTCCAAGAACTACCCCAATCACATGTAGCGAAAGGTCAATATGCAACGAGTAATTTTTCCAAAGGGAATACTCGTTCAAGCATTTTTACGACAGCGATGAATGGATTGACGAAATTTACAATGAGTGAAACAGCTAAGATGACAGCTAAAAACTCTTTAGATTTAAAAAGAGTGGGCTTCGGTCAAAGTATTAAGGGGCGAGGTGATCCTTTTTCCAAAGTGATGATATCATTCCCGGATGGAACCACTGAAATCAATCAATCAGGAGAGAGTGGGACATGGACCATTAACTTTAAAACTTCATTAGGGGCAGGAGATCATTTAATTGTGTCTCAGGAATCCACTCCTGCTTCTTCGGAAGATGAAAAAGTTCAAAAGGATAGCTCAACCATTCGGATTGACAAAGTGGATGAGGAAACGGGCAAGGTTTACTTCTCTTACTCGTCTTCAAGCAGCACTATGGAAGTGAAAGAAATTACTTACTCCACTAAGCCTATTGCTGTGTTTATGGTTACACCCGATTATGATACGTCTACTCATGCTATACCGTCTATTTTCGTTAGCCAATTGTATTATGTACTGTCCAAGAATGCAGCCATTGCCAAAGGTCAAAAATGCTTGCGCGAAGTGGTCTTTATGTTAGATGAGTTTGGGAATATGCCTGCGATAGCAGATATGGAAAATAAAATCACTGTATGTCTGGGAAGAAACATTCGTTTCCACTTAGTTGTTCAATCCTATGCTCAACTAAAAGAGTTGTATGGAGAAGATGGGCAAGCCACCATACGTGGTAACTGTGGGAATGAAATTTATATTTTGAGTGCTGACTATGATTCAGCTTCCTATTTTTCTTCCAAGTTAGGAAAGAAAACGTTAAATACGCAAACACGGTCTGGTTCTACTTTTTCACTGGATAAGTCGAAAACGGAAAGTACGGAAGGGAGAGACCTTCTAACGGCCAATGAACTGCAGGAATTGGAAGAGGGAGATACGGTCGTACGTCGTGTATTATTACGTCGTGATAAGAAAGGAAGAAAGATTCGTGCCTTTCCTATTTATAATACAGGAAAATACAGTATGAAATATGCTCACACGTATCTTAGTTCAGAATTCCGTTCAGGAAGATCGATTACGGAAGAAGAGATTTCTACCCCACACCGCCATGTTCATCCAGCAGAATTAGTTATTGATTTCCAAAGTGACTATTCTAATAAAGAAAAGACAGACGAGGCGGGAGTGGAAATGAAAAATCACTCTCAGAATGGACCATTCAGTGATTCAGAACCATCAAAGGAATGGTGGAGGAAGGAAAAAGTCGGAGAGTTCTTTGATAAAAGCACATTTTCATTGATCCATCAGCAAATTGCTCCTCATTTAGAACATAGTGAGGAGGAAATGAACGAGGAACCTATGGAAGCTTTTCTTTATAACTTAAAGCTTTTAGGTGATCATCAAGAAATTAACCGACAAGTGTATAGTCACATTCGTAAACAAATAGATAAGTTAATAGAAGAAAAGGAAACACCAGTGGAGCAGGGATGAAAAAGGGGAAAATAATAAAGGTGGTGATGGAGTGTCCGATGAAGAGCTGTTAGAGATATTGTTAAGGTTTTCCGAAGTCTTATCAACGAATAATATCTTCACATCTGGGTTAAGGATCGTAGGGTGGGGAACGGTATTATTCTTGAAAATGATTGTTGATGGTTTGGAAGGGATGGTTGATCAGGTCTTAACCTTAACGGACTTCTTTTCGAGCGAACCGGTGACTAACTTTCTCGAAACCATCCAGCCTGTTCTCTATATTCTGCTGGCTATCTCATTAGGAATGATCGGCTTTCGATTAATCTTTAATAAAGAAAAAAATCGATCTGACATTCCAATGAACCTATTTATCTCTATCATGACGATTACCCTGTTGTCTTTTGGAATGGGAAAAGTGAATGACTTTACTGGAGATGCAATGGACGTAGCGAAAGTACAAACAGATTCTTTTACCACCTCAGATCGAGTAATGGAAGACCATATTACAGATATCTCTGTTTATGATGAATATGGATGGGAAGACCCAGAAGTAGAAAATCGGCACCATGTTGCCCCTAGTAACATTGATAAGATTTCTATAAATGAGACGATAACTAAGGAATTCGAAAAAGCAAATGGAGACCAACTCACATCTAAAGGGAAAGAAATTGTAATGAATAAGGTAGGGTTAGAATCAAATGGTGAAGAAGGACTTGTGGAGTTAGGGAAAAGTGGGCTGTTTGATTTCCTTCCAGAAAATTATTACAGGTGGCATGTGGATTGGTTTACTGCTATCGTAACCCTTGCCGTTATGGCTTTTACCATGATATTAATCTCTATTAAAGTAGCCAAGCTCTGTTTCGAGCTTGGCTTTAATCATATTGTGGCCTTAATTATGGCGTATTCAGATATTTCCACGGGACAACGATTGAAAGCGATCATTAAGAATATTGGAAGCATTTTTGCTTCTCTTATCATGATTTTCTTAAGTTTGCGTGTGTATATGTATTACACAACATTTATAGATAATAACCTTGAAGGACTTGGGTATTTGATTGCTTTAATTGCAGGAAGTTTGGCCGTCATTGATGGTCCTAATATTGTACAAAAGCTCTTTGGAATTGATGCTGGATTGAAAAACGCCTGGCATGTTGCGATGGGGAGTTATCTAGCTTCTAAAACGCTTGGACCTCCCGTTAAGAAAGCTGCAGGAGCTATTACAAGTGGTGGAGCATCAGCCTTGATGAACACAGGTGCCGGGACAGCTGGTGCAGTCGCTGGTATCTATGGTCGCAAAGGTGAAGGAAAAGCGCAGACAAATGGAAAAAGTGATTCATCATCTAGTTTCTCTTCAAAAGAAGGAAATGGAAGTCAAGGAACCCAGAAAAAACAAGAGCCAAGTCCAATGACCTCAAATCAGGAGGGCCAAAAAGGTTCTTTGGAAGGAAAGACCATAAAATCTGAGGAGCAAAATAGTCCATCTTCAAATGAAACTCAGGGGCAATTACAACCTTCTTCGGAGAAGAGGTCCACTTTGGCCTCTCTACAACACGGTTCCCCAGGAGGATTGGACGTCCCATCTTCGAAACACAGCTATGAGCAACCTTTATCTAATAGACCTATGAAAGAAAAAAGACAAGGAAAGATAGGTAGTAGTGAAAAAGGAAGTGAACGTTTAGATGCGAACGATAATCAACCTAAGGAAGAGACAGACCAAATAGCAGCAGACGCAAAAACAGAAACAGCAGATATAAAGCCTCCAGCAAGTACTGATGATATTCCTATGCCAAATCAATATAGAACAGAGCAGCGAACGATAGGGGAATATATGAAAGATCGTATGCGTGAGCGATTCAGTCACAATCCTAAGATTCAGAGTGCAAAACGGACGTATAACTTATCTCGAAACACTACGGAGAACTGGATAAATAAAATTAAGAAACGCGGGCCTGAGTCTTAACTTGGTCCGCGTTTTGTTATGAAGGAGTGTTTTTATTGCAATACAAAATTCCAACTGAAATTGAAAGTGAGTTGAAGATCAATCGTCTGTTTTACCTTACAGACTTACTTGTGGTCCTCATCCTTGGTGGCATAGGTTTTACATTCCGATATGTCGTCCATTCTTCTTTCGTTTGGTACTATGCGATCTTTTGGATCTTATTGATGGTTGCTTGGTTGATTCGCCCCAAAACGAACCCAAAGCTTCGTATGGTAAAAGCCTTGTTTTTAGCCGTGACAAGGGACCGTGTGACTTATTGTGCGATCGATAAAAATGAAAGAGAAATTTCAAAAGATGAAGAGTAGTAAGTATACGAAACTAAAAAAGAAATTCAGTGGAAAAGTTCATTATAGGGAGGAGTTCAAATGAAGAGGAAGAACAATGGCCATACTTTCTTTAAAGAAAACAGCACCGAAAAAATGGCTCTTTTTGATGAGAGGAAAACAAAAGAGAAAAAGAAGAAAAAGCAAAGGTCAAAAGCTAAAAAGGAAAAGAGAGAGGTGGCCATTCCATCCATAGCTGAGCTTCTTCCCATTCAAGACATGACCGAGGAAGGATCCTTTCAATTAAAAGGAGAGGGGAGCTATATGGACGTGATGCAACTTCATAGTAAAGACATATATTCGCCATCTACCCAAGAAACGGAATACGACATTATGAAGATGGCCAAGTTCTTTCAATCATATGCGCCTGATATCAAGATCGTTTCTATGAATTTTCCGGTTAATATGAAAAAACAACTAGATGCGATTAATTACAAGATTGCTCAAAACAAAGCGCCTCTATATGAGCGTTTTTTAATTCGAAAAAGAGAGGAGCTGCACTTTTTAGAGACCTACCGGACGAACAGAGAGTTTTATTTATATATTTACGCGACGAGTCTTAAACAGCTTGTTGAGTACAGAAACAATTGTCGGCGCTACCTTGGTCGAGTCGCTCCGATCATTGAGTTAACCGATGAAAAGAAACTTGATTTGCTCTATAAGTTATACAATCAAAATTCTAAACTAGAAAAGAGGGGTTAAGGAATGTTCTCATTTCTAAAAAAGAAAAGTGATGCCGAGGAAAAACAAGAAAAAGGATATAACCCTTTCTTACTGGCCCATATCCAACCACAAGGAGGAGTTAAATTTCAGGAATCCTTTATTCGTAAAGGAGATGGTTATGAAGTCTGTATTCATGTCTATTCCTTTCCTAAAAATGTTTCAGACTTTTGGCTAGAACCCATTTTCAATATGGAGAATGTCATTACTACGATGGATATTGTCTCGGACGATCGATACAAAGTCCGAGATGGTTTAAACAAAGGAATGGCTGAACAGAGTTCCAGAATGATTAATGAAAAAGATAATGCAGGCATTATTGAAGCGCAAAATAACTACGATGATTTGAGGGAGCTATACAATCAAGTCTCTGAGGAAGGGGAAATCGTTAAACGTGTTCATCTTAGGCATTATGTAAGTGCTCCAACAAGAGAAGAGCTGGAAGACAAAGTGAAAGCCGTCTTATCGACGTTACAAGAAGAGAATTTTCGAGGATCCATATTCTTAAATGAACAGGAATTTGAATGGAAATCACTTCTCACAAAATATACCGAACAATCGACTTATCGAAACAAGAGGGAAGGTCATCCGATACCCGCCTTAGGGTTAGCTGGTGGCTTTCCTTTTCATTTTACTAGCTTAAACGATCCATATGGTACCTTCTATGGCACGACACTTACGGGAGGAAACGTGGTCTTTGATCTTTTTCATAGAGATCAGCAGCGTAAGAGTTACAACGGGGTCATGATCGGAGCGATGGGGGCAGGAAAATCTACCACACTTAAGAAAATTATGCTGGATAACGCGATTAAAGGATATAAGGTTCGGACGTTCGATGTCACAGGAGAGTTTGTGGAGTTAACAGAAGCTTTAGGCGGGAAGCAAATTGCGCTAGATGGATCAGACGGGGTGATCAACCCTTTGCAGGTGTATCGAACGGCAGAGGATGAATATACGTCCTTTACTCAGCATTTATCCAAGTTGACGACATTCTATAAATTCTTGGCACCTGAAGCGAATGATAGTGAACTGAAAGAATACGAAAATCTATTAAGAAATCTCTATGAAAAGCTTGGATTATGGAAGGATGATTCAGAATCAAATATAACCGAACTTACTGTCCATGAGTACCCTATATTCACAGATTTTCTTTCCTTTGTTGAAGAACAACTCTATGAAAATATCAAGGAAGGAAAGCAAAGGGAGAAGTTGAGTCAGGAAAGGAAACGACGTTTGGAAAGCATCGAATTAAACATTCGGAATCTTGTAGAAACATACGCACACCTCTTCAATGGAATATCAACCATCGAACACTTTGATGAACAACAGGTCGTCACTTTTACACTCAGGGGTCTATCTCAAATGAGAGCCGAGGTTTTCCAAGCGCAATTGTTTAACGTACTCAATCTCTTGTGGGACTCCATGCTAACGAACGGATCTCCTCAGTTTGATGCGTATAATCGAGGAGAATTAGCTTTTGAAGATGCCGTACGATATCTCATTTTAATGGATGAAGCTCATCATATCATTAACACAAAGAAAAAGAGTGAGAGTGCACTCGATTTCCTTACAAAATTTAGCCGTGAGGCAAGGAAGTACTTTGGTTCTCTCCTCTATGCGAGTCACACGATTCGCGATTTTGTCCCAGAGGGTTCGGATCAAAGTATGGTAGAGGAAATCAAGAAGCTTTTTGAATTGACCCAATACAAAATTATTATGCAGCAGGATAGTAATAACTTAGAGATGATGCAGCAAATTTTCATGGGGCAATTAAGCCAAAGTGAATTAAAAGACATCCCTTACCTCCAAACAGGAGAGACGATGTTAAGCATCCGTGCAGTTGAAAACATTCGTTTCAAGGTGGAGGTATCGGACGAAGAATTAGCCCTGTTTGGAGGAGGTGCATAAGGATGCCTTGGTCCCTTCTCCTTGGGTTAGTCCCTCGGAAAGTATGGCTATGGTTGATTGGTATTCTTGTAGTTCTTTTCCTTCTACAAATGCTTTTGTATGCTTCTGTCATTACAGGGCTGATCGGTTATCAAAAATCTTCCTCAAGTGAGGATGTGAGATCCATTGATGTAGTAAATGGAACCGCACAAGTTTCAGCTGCCCTAGAAGAGTACCGTCCACTGTTTGAAAAATATGCCGATAAGTATGGGGTGTCCAAGTATGTAGAGCTTCTCTTAGCCAAAACGATGCAGGAATCGGGTGGACGTTTAGATGATGTGATGCAATCAAGTGAGTCTCTCGGTCTACCTCCAAATACGATTGAAAATCCGGAAAGAAGTATTAAGGTCGGTATCCGATACTTCTCTGAGATGCTGGAGAAAGCAGGGGGAGATATTAAACTAACTCTCCAAGCGTACAACTTCGGCGGAGGCTTTATTGATTACGCAAACGAACACAATAATGGGGAGTATAGTAAAGAGTTAGCGATCGAATTCTCTAGAATGAAATACCAGGAATTGAAGCATACAGGCATGTATTCATGCATTCGACCTGAGTCGGCAGAAACGGGAGCGTGTTATGGAGATATTGGCTATGTCGAGGCCGTTTTAAGTTACCTTAAAGGCGGAGTTATTGAAGCAGATCTAGAACCAACGGGAGATTGGGTGATGCCCATTGCAGGAGCTCTTACACAGACATCCGATTACGGAATGCGATCAGATCCTTTTGATGGAACACCGGACATGCATAGAGGAATTGACTTTGCTTGTACGAACGCTGTAACACCTATTCAAAGCGTAGATAACGGGCAAGTTGTTGAGGTAGAAAGAAGTAACTCTGGCTATGGAAATAACGTTCTTGTGAAACATGAAGAGGGGCTTTATAGTCACTACGCTCACCTGTATGCGATAAGTGTACAAAACGGTGAGATGATCCAAAAAGGGTCAAAAGTAGGCAAGTGTGGTTCGACAGGAAACTCTACAGGACCCCATCTTCATTTCGAAGTCATGACCAAAAATCAATATCGTTCGGACGTAGATCCTGCCCCATATCTTGGACTTTAAGGAAGGAGAGCAAAGATGAATAGACACGTTCTTTTTGGGGTGTTTGTCGCTCTATTAATCGTTCTCACATCGGTTAATATCTATGCGACACGTACGGCATTGAATGATGATTTACAGAAGAGGTTGCACCAATTGGAAGTGAAAAACGAAAAGAATATAGAAGAAAAAACTGCATTAAAAAAGACGTTACAAAAACAGGAACCTGCTGATATTCAAGCGAGATATGACGCTTTAGTTAAGCAGGTTTCTTCGTTTATAGAGGTAGCTTTTCAACAGAATAAAGAGACCTATCAAGAAAGGAAAGATAAAGCATATAAGGTAATGAGTAAAGACTTAGTTGCAACTTTCTTTCCTACAGATACCTATAAAGGAGATAGGAAAACAGAGGTAGATGAAGTAGAAATATTCATCAAAACTGGGAATCTCACAAACAATCAAGCAAGCGTATTAGTTAAGTTTAAACACACGCTCTATTCTTTGCAGAGCGATCAAAAGCAGATATCTCCCGTGTTTCTCAAAATAGATGTTCATAGAGAAGAAGGGCACTGGATGATAACAGATTTTCAAGACGTTGAAGAGGAGGGATATACATGAAAAAACAAACGAAACACATCACGGAAGGGACTACAAATAAATATCTTATTGGATTAAGCGTCATGACCATGACGCTTCTTTTTTTCTTAGTTTCTGGTTTTATATTTGGTGATGAAGAGCAGAGTGAAGTTCAACAAACGCCTGTCAATGAACCTCTGAATTTACAAGGGTCAGGTGAACTGACTATTAAGGACTGGGTTTATAATCCAACGAAAAAGCTGATGGTTGTCACCATAAATATCAATAAATCAACAGCTTTATTAGACGAATCGTTGAGCTTTACAGCTCAGGAAAAAGAGCATCCCAAACGCGATCTTCCAACTCACGTAGAGTACAACGACGAAAGCAGATATGTCGTCAGTATCCAACAGGTAAGTCCCTCCTTCGATGTCATGGCCTTAGATGTAAAAAAGGAAAATACCAATACGCTTTTAACGAAAAGGAATGCTCAAAATTCCCTGAAAGGGGGTGAGGAAAAGAAAGAGCTGGCACGAATTTATACAGATCAGCGTGAAGTGGAAATGGACAAGCAATTAAGCATTTTAACAGAGCAAAAGTATGAAGTGGCTGCTGTATCTGAGGAGATCGAAGAGGCGGAAGAAACAAGGAAAGAGAAGAAGAAACGTATCCAATCCATTGATGAACGTATCAAAGAAATTGATCAAAAAAACGTTGAATTAGAATCAGAGCTTCTATACGAAACAGAGGAAGAGAAAAAGCAAATAGAGGCTCGAATTCATCATCTGGAAAATGAAAAAGAGCAGATCAATCAAGAGGCAGCAGAGCATGAATTAGCCATTCAAACCATCAAGGAGAAGATAAAGATGTTACAAGAAAAAAGGGAGATGTTATCAAACGAATAGGGGGCAGAGCTTTCGCTAGAGGTCAACACAGGGTCCGCACATCTCCTGTGCAGGGACCACACATCATGGTGAATACACGAATGATTGTTCCTATTTTAGCCGCACATTGACCGCACATTTGGAGATTTTCTTGATCCCTTGTTTTGCCCGGCTCTGCCGGGATTCACACGCTAAGTGGGAACAAAAACCCCTTATGCTCTTCTCTTTATTCACTAGTATTAGTGTCTTTATCAAAAGGAGTGATTGTAATGGAAGTAAGAATTCGTTATATGGATCCGAAAACTGTTCAACGAATTGACGAACTTGCGGAAGAAAAAGGTTTAAGTCGGCAAGAATTTTTACATGCTCAGTTGCATCAGTTGGCTGTCTTTCGAGAAGAGAACAATCGTGAACAAAGACTCCAGCAATTAGTCGATCGAAACATTCAAACGATGGCCCATTGTTATACAGCCATTCGAGAAATGAACGATCTCTTACAGATTGAAGAACCAGGTGAATAAGCATGAGTGAAACCGTAACGCCTGGAGTAGTTTTAAAAACAAAATTCGTAACAGCAAATAAAAAAGGATTCCAAGATTATGTGCAATACGTGGACCGTGAAGAAGCTAAAGGAAAGGGGGATGCTCATCGGTCCATGTTTAGTTTATATAATCACTATATGGACGATCCAGATAAAACATCTGCTTTGTTTACTCAGCAGTCGGACCACTTGTCGGTGGAAGGAAAGCAGGGCATTAAATCTTTGTTTGAACAGGCACAAAAAAAGAATAGTATCATGTGGCAAGACGTTATTACATTTGATAATGATTGGCTTAAAAACCGAGGCGTTTATGATGCAAAGACGCACACCTTAGATGAAGATGCTTTGAAGCAAGTAACAAGAAAATCCATGCAGTCGATGATGAAAAAAGAGGGATTACAAGAGAGTGCTGTTTGGTCGGCGGCCATTCACTATAACACCGATAACATTCATATACATGTGGCCACAGTCGAACCAAACCCGACTCGTGAGCGCGGAAAGCGAAAGCCGAAAACGTTAGACGCGATGAAAAGTGAAGTCGTGAATGGATTGTTAGATCGAACTCAAGAACGAAATCAAATTAACTCCTTAATCCGAGATCATATGGTTAATTCAAAGAAAGAGAATAGCACCATGAAATGGAACAATAGAGAGATGAAGCCTTTGTTTTTCGACGTGTATAATCACTTGCCTAAGGATAAGCGACAGTGGCACTATGGCTATCAAACGCTGAATCCTATTCGACCGAAGATTGATGAACTTACGACTAGGTATTTAGATAAGTATCATGGCAAAGATATGAAGCAGCTGCATGATAAATTGAATCGAGAAGTGAACGAATTAAAGAGGGCTTACGGGGATGGACCTAAAGATAAAAAGCGATACCAACATTACAAACAAAACAAGTTAGATGATCTCTATAAGCGAATGGGCAATGCGTTCTTACAAGAAATGAAACAATATGATCGACAGCAATATCCTAGACAAACGACACAAGAAAATTCCTCCTATAAGTCCATGCATTCAGGAATTCAATTGCAACGTTCCCTAAGAAGCATTCAACGCTCGTTGGGACAAACGTATGATCAGTTTATCAATGACTTGGATCATCAAAAGTTAGAGCGGGAAATCGAAAGAGGGAGGTAGGGTTACAAGATGAGAAGACGTCAAAATGTTACGCTTCATGAAGAGACAATTACGTTAATCAAAGAGTATCAGGAACAGCATCATATTCGTTATCCTGGTGAAGCTTTAGACCGTATTATTGAGGAATGGGAAGCGCAGAATTCGAAGGACCATTCTCAAGAATATCTCATGAGCTTAATGGCTCAACGCTTTCAAGACGTTTTTTCTGAAGAGGTGAAACGGTTGCGTTTAGCAGCCAATCGAAGCGATAAAAATACACAAGTCCTTCTTGAATTAATGAACGGTTTTGCCATGGATCAAAACTTAGAAAATTGTGTTACAACACCAATCTTTGAAAGTCCAGCGATGAAAGATGCGAGAGAAGCAGTCGAAGAAAGAATCAGTCATCAGCGTCAGAAGAAAATAAGTTCCAGAGATACTCAACCAGTATCAAGCTAATGGTATTCATAAGGAAACATCCAACAAAGGAGTGAAGAGATGCTTTTGTTTAATAGCGATTATGAAGTCGGTGTGTTTAAGCGTTTAAGTGAAAACAATGAGCTCGTGATGGACGTAGGGCAGGAGGAATATACCTTAACTTTGAATAATGAGGAAATGGATGATCTTGAGCAACACTTGGTTAATCAAGAGAACCTACTCCTTCCTTTCCATAAGAAAACAAAGGAACTGATATTAAATACAGAACCCAATTACGATGAGGAAGAAATGGAAGAACTCATGAACATCAGTGAAGGAGCTGAAGATCATGGCGAAGACTAAACGCTCCTATAAACAGAAATCACCGGAAAAGGTTAAAGAGGAGATCCATCGACTGACAGAGGGGATGGAAGAAAGTATTTCTAATCATTTTCATTCTCCTGTACAAATGAAAGAGTATCTAGACTTTATGGGAAAGTTCCACCGGTATTCTCCACCGAATACCGCATTAATTGATTCACAGTTTCCAGGAGCAGAAGCTGTAGGTTCTTACGCTTTCTGGAAAGACAAAGGGTTCTCCGTAAATAAAGGAGAGAAAAGTCTAAAGGTTCTCGTACCTAACCGGCTAGGGCAACAGTTTCAAAATGAAGAGGGCGAATGGAAACCCTTGAAATATGCGACGAAATCAGAAAAGCAACAAGTCAAAGACGGTCAACTCGACAAACGAGATGGCCGTCTTGTTTATTCAACCGGAAGTGTGTTCGATGTTTCCCAGACAACGGCCACTCAAAAAGATCTGCCTCAAATCTTTCCTAACAAATGGATCGATGGTGAGGTAGAAAACTATACACAGCTTCGAAAAGGGATGGAGACTATAGCCGAGAAAAATAACATTCAAATTGTAGAACCTTATGAAGAGTTAGGAGCAGCTAAAGGAGTCAGTTACACAGGTAGAAGGGAAGTCGCTCTTAATCCGCGTAACTCGGAGCGACAAAATACAAAGACACTATTACATGAACTGACTCATGCCAAGCTTCACACAAAGGAAAATATAGATGACTACACCAAACCGGAGAAAGAATTTCAGGCGGAAATGACAGCTTATACGGTTGCTTCTTATTTCAATATTGATACCAGTGACTACTCGTTAGATTATCTGCATCACTGGACTAAGGACCATGAATTTAAAGACCACGAAAGACTATTACAAGAAGTTCAGGCAACGGCTAAAGAATTCATTACATCCATTGAAGAATCTTTAGCCCAAGAAAAAGAAGGGGAGAAAACTATGAGTGCTAAAGTACAAAAACATAAAGTTGAAGAAGAAAAACAAGAAATGGAGAAGTTACCTTCAGAAAAGCTTCGGGATATGTACAGAAGCCAGCTGAGCAAGGCTGAGAAGGATAGAGGGCCTTTTATTAAGGAAGAAAAGGCAGAAGAGGAATATTCTAACCAAGACTTCAAAAATGCTTATAAAAAGGAGCTCATGAACTTTATTGAACCAACAGTTGGAAAAGAATTGGATAAAGATGAAAATAATGACCGACAAGAACGTTTAAATCAGATGCGTGCTTTTCAAGAGACTCACAGTAAGGAAGAGGTCTTCCAGCTTAAGAAAGAATCTCTTCAAGAATTAAAAGAGCTACCTTTAACGGATCGTGGAGAGCAAAGACTGTCTCAAATTGAGAGTAAGCTGGACCGAGAGTTTCATGAAGAGAAAGAAAAAGAAAGCACCACTTCGGAAATGAAGAATGAAAAGAGTAGTAAGGAGGCTGTTCAGCAGAAGGAAAAGCAAAAAGAAAAAGCAGAGATTGAACGATAGGCAGGGAGTTTTCTCCCTGTCTTTTTTTATACCTAAACTCAGAGAGGAGGAAGTGCTGCATGGCTAAACATGTAAGCGCGGACCAAGTGGAGGTTGCTCGTAATGTGGATCTCATAGACTATCTTGAGCTTAAAGGAGAACCGTTGAAGAAAGAGGGGAGGTACTACCGTCACCAAGTGCATGACAGCCTAGTAATTAAAGATCAAATGTATGCCTGGAATTCGAGAGACGAAAAAGGAGCTGGAGTTATTAACTTTGCCAAAATGTTTTATGGCATGAGCTTTCCAGAAGCTGTTCTCGATCTGAATGCACAAGGGTATAAAGTAAAAGACAATTACCAAGAGCAAAAGCCTAAGGAACCTTATCAATATCCTTCCCACTATGAAGTAAACGATAGGACAAAGGCTAAGGATTATCTTACGGGTGAACGGAAGATTCATCCTAGGATTGTTAATTGGCTTGATAATAAAGACTTAATTGCCCAGGACAAGCTTGGAAATGTGGTTTTTAAGTGGAAGCATCAGGGAGAGATAGTCGGTGCGGATCGAAAAGGAACTTCTCCAATGAAAGATGGACGAGTATTTAAAGGGATTGATAGAAACAGCCATGGTTCTGCTGGTTTTTCTGTTGATATAGGTAAGCCGAATTCTATTTATCTTTTTGAGAGCCCGATCGATGCGCTGTCTTACTGGAGTTTTAAGAAAGGGAAATTACAAGATACTCGCTTAGTTTCCATGTCTGGACTTAAGCGCCAGACTGTGGTTGATGAAATTAAACGGATGGGGAAGGAAGGTCATCAGGTAAAAGAAATTACTTTCTGTACGGATAATGATAAGGCTGGACGGGAGTTTGCTAATAAGTTTCAACGACTAATAAGTAAAGAAGTATCTAAAATTGAATTACCTACAAATAAAGACTGGAATAGAGAGATTAAGAAAGAGTATGAGTTAGTAATGGAAAGATAGAGTGAGCAAGTTAATGAAAGATAATGGGTGAAAAATTTTGACATTAATTAGCCTTTGCTAAGCAGCATGATGGTTATAGAGAGGGTAGACCAACCAAGTTTAATAAGAAACAAATAAACTATGCTTTCTACCTCTTAAAGACTAATTCATATAAAGAGGTAGAAAGTTTGAGCGGCATTTCAAAAAGTACATTGATTCGTGCCAAAAAGAGAATGGATAATATAGAGTGAATTTAAACAATAGGGGGTACACAGGGGGCACACCCCCTTTATTTAATGAAGAAAGTGATTAAGAAATTTTTTATTTCATTTTTATATCTTTAGATATATAGGATGAGAGATGTAGAGTAAGCTTGTGACAGGAACTTGTATAAATATGTTATTATTGATGGGGATTATCAATGGAGTATAGAGATTGTAAATGTATTAATAAGGTAATTTGCAATCGTCAAAATAAAAATATCCCTTACATCTTATTTACCATTGAATGGAGTTGTTTTGAATTGACTTTAGAATTAAAGATTGATGAATCACGAAATAAAATATATGCCCCTTTGTTAGGTAAAGAATTAGTTCTTACACCTGAAGAAAAAGTACGTCAAACTTACATATGTATGTTGGTTAACGAATATGGATATGATCTTAAACAAATGCAACAGGAAATGACAGTAAGTAACTCTAAGCGTGGTTTGGGTAAAGCCCGTGCTGATATAGTAATATGGAAATCAGAGAAAGATAAACTAGATAAAAACCGTGCATTTATTGTTGTAGAATGTAAAGCTGAAGAAGTTAAATTGCAAAGAGGAGACTTCTTCCAAGGGGCTAATTATGCCAGCTGGATGCATGCAAAGTTTTTTGTGTGCGTTAATCTAAAAGAACACCGTGTATTTAAAACAGATGAACAAAAAGCACCCTCGGAATTTTTAGATGAAATTACCGAAATCCCTCATGCTAGAGATATAAATGATGAAAAAGTAATCCAGTCAATTTTGGCTAAAAAGAAAACATTTTCCAAAGTAGATTTTCAAAATCTTCTTTTAAAGTGTCACAATACTTTTAGAGATAATGATGCACTTGCACCTGATGCAGCATTTGATGAAATCTCTAAAATTTTGTTTATGAAAATTAATTACGAAAGAAATAGGCAAATGGGAGAACCTGATATATTTTCTTTAGAGGTATTTAAAAAGAAAGAAAAAGACTATGAATTATATATTAAGCCTACATTAACTCGCCAAAACCCTAATTTCAATCTATCTTATATGGATTTTTGGTTTGAAGATACCAAGAATAAGTACTCAAAAGAAAAATTATTTGAAGAAAACGATAAAATAAAGATAAGCAGGGAAAGTTTCGAAAAAGTAATTAAAGACTTACAAACTTATAATTTAAGTGAAACCGATGACGATGTAAAAGGAGTAGCATTTGAGGAATTTTTAAGTAAAACTTTTAGAGGTGCTGGCTTAGGTCAGTTTTTCACTCCAAGAACAATCGTAAAGTTTATGACAGAAATTATAGATCCCCAAGAAGGGGAACGTATATGCGACCCTTGCTGTGGAAGTGGTGGTTTTTTAATTTATGCATTTGAATATATTAGGAGTTATATAGAAGAAAGCATAGGAAAATCTAAAGAGGAAATTAAGGAACAATTATTAGATGAACTGAAAAATACTAAGAACCTTTCAGAAAAAGAATATGAACAGTTGGAAATAAAAGTTACGGATGAAATCAAGGATGTATACAAACAGATAAACCAAGATCTAGATAATAAGAAAAAAGGTACACGCCTAAATAAACTATCTACTGAATGTATCTTTGGCACAGATAAAGAAGGTAGAAGTGCTAGAATGGCAAAAATGAATATGATAATGCATGGAGATGGCCATGGTGGAGTACATCAACATGAAGGATTGCTAAATGTAAATGGGATAAAAGATGAAAGCTTTGACGTTATATTGACTAATCCACCATTTGGCAGCCGTGTTACTGATGATTTAAAAGACCCAACTGCCCCTGATAAAAAAATAGTAGATTATTTTGAAGTAAGCAAATTATCTAAGTTAAAGGAAGTAATGTTTACAGATCGTTGTTTAAACCTACTTAAGCCTGGAGGAAGAATGGGTATTGTATTACCAGAAGGCTTTTTAAATAACTTTAAATTACAATCTGTGAGAGAATATTTTGAAGGTAGGGCAAAAATTGTATTGATAGTAAGCATTCCGGAAGATGTTTTTAAAAATGCCGGTGCACATGTTAAATCTTCGTTAATTTTCCTGCGTAAATTTACAGATGAAGAAGATTTGGAATATAAGAAGATTGTAGAAGAAGCCGAAAATGAAATTAATTCCAAATATGCATGCAGAGAAATACTTAGTGAAAAGCCACTCCTTAGGTTAAAAAAGAAATTAAAAAAGACATCTGATAAAGAAGAAAAGAAAGAGATAAGAGAACGTATAAAATTTGCTAAGAAAGAGTGGAAAAAGCGTCTTGCAGAAATAAAAGAATTGAAAAATATTGAAATTAAAAATATAATCAAGAATCGTTTTGATTATGAAGTACCAGTTGCACAGGTTGATAAGGCTGGAATTACTTCTAAAGGAACAGCAACTGATAATGAGTTGGATGATATTGTTGCTGATTTTAAGGAATATGTAAGAAAGTCCGATGCCAGTATTCTCAATTTAAAGTCCATTATCTATAAATACACATATAAGGATGGAAAAGTTTATCTGAAAAATAACGCTATGTCGGAGGAAGTTTAGATGCAAGGGGCTAAAAGTTATAGTTCTTTAAAGTTTGTAAGGTTTAAAGACATTGAAAAATGGTCAACTTATTCATTAATTGAGAGTAACATCCTCTTTAATGATAAATATCCACTTAAAAGCATTAGTAAGTTCTTAAAAAGAAATAAAACTAAAATAGATATTGAAGATGACAGGATATATAAAAGGCCCACAGTTCAATTGTATGGCAATGGGGTAAAAGTTAGGGATAAAGTGTATGGAAAAGATATAGGTACAAAAAAACAATTCCTTATAAAAGAAGGCCAGTTTATAATATCTAGAATTGATGCAAGGAATGGTGCATTTGGGATAGCTGGTCCAGAACTAAACAATTCAATAGCAACAAGTGATTTTCCTGTATTTGAAATAAATAAGAATGAAATTATTGCAGAATACTTTGAACTTATAACTCACACAGAACACTTTAGAGATATATGTAGAAATGAAAGTAGCGGCACAACTGGAAGACAACGTATAAAAGAAAAAGACTTCTTAAACAATAAAGTGCCCTTACCTTCACTGGAAGAACAAGAAAAAATTGTTTCAAGATATAAAGAAGTTGTAGCCAAAGCGAATGAAGCAACAAAAAAGGCAATAAATTTAGAAAAAGAAATAGAAGAATATATAAACTCCACGTTAGGAATCGAAATAAAAAAAAGGGAAATTAAAAAGGGGCTACAGTTTGCCTCATTCAAAGATATAGAGGATTGGTCTGTTGATTCTATAATTGGGAAAAAAGAAGTGTTGAGAAATAAGGGATATGATATAAAAAAAATAGGAGAGTTGTGCAAGATTGGTAGTGGTGGTACACCCTCAAGAAAAAAGGAAGAGTTTTATAAAAACGGAAGTATCCCTTGGTTAAAAACTGGTGAGATTAGGGAAGAAATAATTTATGATACTGAAGAGAAGATTACGAAAATTGGCTTGAAACAAAGTAGTGCAAAGCTATATCCAAAAGATAGTTTAGTCATAGCTATGTATGGGGCAACTGCAGGTAGAAGTGCAAAGTTAGGTATTGAAGCTTCCACTAATCAAGCTTGTGCAGTTTTACATCAAATTGATAAAAGCGTTGTTAACACTGATTTCCTTTGGATATATATACAAAATGAAATGAAGAATATAAAGGACTTAGCAAGCGGTAGTGCCCAGCCTAATCTAAACGCTGAAAAAATTAGTAACTATGAAGTAGTTTTACCCCCTTTAGACACACAAGATTTGATTGTAGAAAAAGTCAATAATATGAGGGTAGAAATAGAAAATCAAACAAAAGCTTCGGCTAGCTTTCATTTAGAGGCAATTGAAGAATTTAAGAAAACAATTTTTAATCTGTAGAGAAAAAAGTATTGCTTACTTTTTCAAGATTTCCCTAATGATCATTTTAGGAGTTGTTCGTGGGAAGACGTAAAGAATTAACTGAAGAAGAATTTTAAAAATTAGTAAGAAGGTTTGTTAATATCCTTCTCTTCTTAGTGTTACTATGGAAAGTAATAAATATTAACAAAGGTAATTATTGAGAGCATACGTTCGCATCCATCATAGAATTAAATTAGCTTATTGAAGAAGCAAAAGAAAAGAAGATATATATTAGTAGTTAGAGCATCCTGATGGGGGTGCTTATTTTTATATTTAATTCGATTGCCATAAAGTTTAGAGGTTTGAACAATAAATATAATAAATCGATGACAAGGAGATAATTTTGAAATTTAATCAAGGGAGGTGATTTTATAGTGCAATTGTGATTTAGATGAATGAAGGTACCCTTACAAGCTACACTCACTCATAATTTAGAATATATTAAACTGTGATAAGATGGAAAAAAATAATTGGAAGAGGAGGAGACAGATGAGCATATGGTTGTTTCGTGCTGGGAGGCAAGGGCAGCACGAGAATAAGTTTTTGCAAGATAAGCGGGTTTATTTAACCTGGGATGACCTAGATACAGATTTATCCACTTTTAATGAAAAGGAGGAGCTCTATCAGAAACTCATTCAACTATATGATCTTGAAAAGGAAAAGAAGGCTGTAAATTGGGCTTCGCAAATTTGGCCTATTGCTCACCGTATGACAATTGGGGACTGGGTAATTCTTCCTTCGAAAATGAACCGAACGATACATATTGGAGAGATTACTAGTGAGTATCAGTACAAAGAGTCAAACGGGAGCCCTTATTACCATTATCGTGATGTGAATTGGTTTGCGACGGATATTCCCCGGGATCGTTTTGAACAGGACTTACTGTATTCATTTGGCGCATTTATGACGGTTTGTAAGATCAGGCGAAATGATGCGGAGAAAAGATTACGTGAGATGTATCGAAACAACTGGCATGTCAAAAAAGAAAAAACGATTGAAGATCTAGTTGATGAAAATGAAGAACAGGTTACTTCTGACTTAGATGAGTACATTTATGACCAGATCTCCAAGAGGATCATTCAGCGATTTAAAGGACATAACATGGAAAATTTAATTGAAGAATTGCTAAAAGCTAAGGGGTTTACCACATATCGTAGCCTGGAAGGGGCAGACCACGGCGTTGATATCCTGGCTGCCTCGGATACGCTCGGATTCGGGCAGCCAAGAATTTGTGTTCAAGTTAAAACGTCAGATACACCTCTTGACCGACTTACATTAGACCAGTTAATTGGTACAATGAGTAACTTTAGTGCAGATTTTGGTTTACTGGTTTCATGGAGTGGGTTTAAAAACTCTGTGATGAGAGAAGTTCCAAAGCAGTTCTTTAAAGTACGCTTATGGGATTCGAAAACGGTAATCAATGAGATCTTCAAAAATTATGAGCATTTAAGTGACGAAATTAAAAAGGAGATTCCCATAAAGAGAGTCTGGATGTTGGATGAGGACGATGGCTAAAATAAGGGGGAGCCAAGTATAACATGCAATAAGAAACAAGACTATTCGGGATCATGTAAAAAATGAATAAGAATAATGGTTTAATGATATGTTTCATTTCATTTATTTTAGCCAATCATTCAACCAATAAATCATAGATAAAAAACCAATATATTCAAGGACTGGGGGGTTACCATGGTAAATATGGAATTTGAAATTGAGAAGCATATCTGTGTCTAAGAGAATCTCAAAAGTAATGGAAGAAGGAACTCGATCTGATCAGTTAAAATAGACGAGAACAGAAATATGACTTTCGGTAGGGCACCCGGACTTAACAGAAAACAGTATAGAGGGAAATTCCCTCACGATTTTTTTATGTTCGTTTCTGAGATCAACAAGCAATTGTTAAGTAACTATGAAAATTTGGACGAAGATATTAAGACTGATATTCCAATAAAGAGGGTATGGACAGTAGCTAATCCAAATGATTAATGATTGTGCAATGAAGGTAAGTATTATAATTTTATTTAATCCATCTAATTAGATGAAAGCAGAAAAAGGGATATACTCACTTTATAAATTTAGTTGTAATTTAAAGAAGAAGCTAAAATATTTATTTGGATTGGAGGTTATGAATTTGTCAGTTGATTATTCAGCGAGGGAGTTAGAAAAGATTTTGTTAGAAAAAGGAGTATCTGAGTCATATATTGATAGAATTAAAAAGGAACAAACCCTGAGAATTGAAGAGTATAGTATTTATTATGATTTTCAAAAAGGACAAAAATTACAATATATCCCCGTAGATCGGATAAAAAGTCTGAGTAGAGTGCCATTTAACGTATCATGGTTTGATTTAGCTTTAGCGCCTGTTGATGTAAACATATCTTCAGACCGGTTGAATAGGTGCATGTACCATTTAAGTAAAAGTGCCGATCTTAAAACATATCATAATTTTTTTGAAAGTGACCGTTGTCGTAATGTAAACCCGATTGAATTTGAATATTACGATAAAGATAATATATATGCAGCAAGTAAAGGAAATCATAGAAGTATTTATGCTAAAATAACCAATGCACCATATATAAAAGCGGGAACCGTCAAATTCATTTTTAATCAAGAAAAGTATAATAACTATATGAAGTTAAAATCAGCATTTTACCAGTTTGAGAAATTATTAAACACTTTTTGCCTATCTTATTTTAATAATGGGGAATATGAAGGCCTCTCTTACAAAGGAAACGAATTTATCTTAGCTTCTGACAAAAGTTTTTTGAATTCTTATTTTGAATACAAGAAAAATAACTTTCCTTTTTTAGAAAGTGTAATTACGCAAAATCTTATTTCTGATATTATTGACGATTTGCAATATTTAACTGAAGAAATAAAAATTATTAATGAGAAATCAAGTGAATATAAACGTTTTTTTAAATTTATCAAATGGATTAAAGTAAGAAGTATAAGAAATTGGATTTTTTCTTCATATCATTACCTGCTTAGGGAGCGAGATAAGCACTTGTATGATTCAGCCCTCTTAATCACCCAAAAGGATCTGAATTTTCAAACAAAAGATCCTATAGATTTAATTTATTACTATTAAGTATTTAAAGTGAAATGAAGGAGTATTACTATGTCGTTACAAATTCCCTTTAATATAAAATTTCTTAAAAATCATTTAGAAAATTTAACTACTGACCAGTTTGAAGAGGTTATTCAACAATTATTAGTTTTTGCTAAACCTAAATACCGTTTAACTCCACTAACAAACGATGGAGGGATTGATGGATATGAAAGAACACAAGCAGGAAAAAATAGGTTCGAATATTGCATTTATGGTGTCCATACAAAACGACCTAATCCCTTAAAATATACAAAAAAAGATAAAATAAGAGAAGATTTTGAAAGCGCTCTAGCATACATTGAAAAGAAAAGAAGATCAGATGGATTTGAACATGTGCTGAAAAAGTTCATTGTTGTTTCAAATTATGTGTTAAGTCAAGAGGAACGCGATTACTTTGAAAAGATGTGTGAGGCTAATGGGATTAAGTTTGAAGAGTATCATCCTGCTAAAATAATTTCTCTATTTAGTACTGAGAATGACATGTTATATCTTGCATCGAGCTTAAGCTATATAAATTTAAATGTACCTTATAGTGATTTATCAACTCACAAATTTACTGAACAAGCTTTAAATGACCTATGTGATTATAAATATGAAAATAAGTCAACTACTGAAAAGTTCAAACTATTAAACTCGATAATGTCCACAATTCTTATGTTTTCTTCTATTAATCCCATGAATGAATCCAAATATAAATTTTATGCAATTTCTAAGCAAACTAAAATACCTTCAGAGTTTATTTCCACCTATACTTATATAGATGGAAGGTTTATAAAAAGAACCTCAAGCGATATATTAGTCATTCCAATTAAGCCATGTCACTTTATATTTGATAATAAGAAAAATTATTTATTTTACTCAAGTAGTCTCTCCCCATTATATAAGCTATGTCTGAGGTTAAATATACAATTAGAAAGACGAGGTGATTATCTAATAGATGTAGCATTGGCTG
Source organism: Halobacillus sp. A1-3 (assembly GCF_050971765.1). Taxonomy (NCBI): domain Bacteria; kingdom Bacillati; phylum Bacillota; class Bacilli; order Caryophanales; family Bacillaceae; genus Halobacillus; species Halobacillus sp. A1-3. The sequence continues at coordinate 399,874 of NZ_JBPCEO010000003.1, forward strand.
AATGTTATAAAATAGATAAAGGAATGTTTGAGTGGATGATTAATAAAAGGCGTAAAGTATTTTCTTTAAAAGAACCCCAACATGAAAAAGCATTTTTGTAATTAGATAATATTTTCTCTTTTTACTAGGAAAAAGATTGGTTGAACTTGCTGCTATTAACTCTTTTTTATTGACTGGGACTCGACTGGAAATAGTTCATAAATGTTCATATCTTATTTAGGTTTAAGTTTAACTGTGAAGCCTTAAAACATTATTGTGTAGGTATTTTGAATTTTATTTTTAAGTATTTATATTAGTCAGGGAATGGGCGGAATGATGTGATATTCTTCATAAGTATTTATAGAGAACTTTATCTTCCTTTAAGTCAACAATAAATTGCCCCCTCCAGTTCAGAACTGGAGGGGGCAATTTTGCAGTAACAAAGCACATTATTGTTCTTTTGTTATATTAATGTTTGAGATCAGAATCTTCCTTTAGAAGTTCTTTCTCCAACTCACCAAAAAACTGACGAAAGAGGGCAAGTCTTCCTTCTGCCTCTTTCATTCTCTGTTCTTGCTTTCCGGCATATATGCAGATTTCTTCTACCACATTAATAACTTCCTCACTAGGATTATGTTTCTTTATTTCAAATACCCATTTCTCCATTTTTTTCATCGTCTGTTCCATTAATAATCCCCCCTTATGTATTTATTAATGGTTATATTCTCCTAACTAACGACAAAATCCTTTATACTTCCAGTTTATTTTCACAAACTAAGTGGTAGTATAAAAGAACAAATGTTCGTATAATTTTATAGGAGGGGATAGGATGAATGGAATAAGGGAACGTTCAGCTGAGAATAAGGAGGAGCTTGAAATGATCTATGTATCATCAAACGGTGAAATGTCCCAAAGAGTCATTCAAATTATTGAAATTCGAGATCAGACTATTCTGGCTTATTGCTACTCGCGTAGAAAAGTAAGAACCTTTAAGCGTGAGAACATCCTGTTGTTTCCTTACGAACAGAAAAAATGCATGGAGGGTGTAGTATAGTGGATAATAGGAATAGGGATAGAGGAACAATTAAGTGGACATCTCTAATGCTTCCCGAACATGTTGAAATGGTTCAGAACTTGTGGAAGGAAGATAATCGGATAGAAAAGCCACTCATGGATGAGCAACAAATTGAAGAAATGAGTTGTACTCTTCAGAGAGCGATGAGTGATGGGATTTCAGTAGAAGTACAATATCATAATGGATTTGATTTTTCATTCTTATTAGCTAAAGTAATTAGAATGGATGTTGGCACAAGAAAGATAGAATTTTTTGATCAAAAAAATAGAGAAGATATAACCATTAAATTTGATGATATTTGCAATGTAATTGTCCTGTGATTAATCAATTTTGTAAGGAAATTATTAGAAATTATTAGAAATTATTAGAAATTATTAATTCAGGAAATTTTCCACCATAGTCATATTTAATATTATCCTATCCGGCCATTAATAACTGTATAATTAACAAACCACGGCTTACAGAGAAGAGCAGTTGAGTATGTCAGCTTAGATGAGATAGGCACACATACATTACGAAAAACACCTTCGGTAATTACTTTTACAAACATACAAAGGAGGTTGTACTGCTGAAGAATTTTCAATCATTCTACTCCAGCATAAATCATGATAGTATCGACAAAGCAATTGAAGGGATTCAAGATATGAGCTCATCTATCGATGAGTTCTTTTTTTATGTCTCCTTATTAGTTCGATTTTATAAATAATATTTAATTTATTTTAAAGAAATATATTGAAGTATGAAGGAGTTTGAGAGGTTAAAGGATTTCACAAAATATAAGATGTGGTCAGCATCGTGTAGTAATAATTGGAATTATATGATAAAATATGCAAAAAAGAGTTGCCTATTAGTCCACATTTTCCTACATCTAAGTGAATAAATAAGTTATAGAAGGGAAATTACTTATTTAAGGTGGTGAAACTAATGGGCAAGCTAATTCCTTTTCGAAAGGGGATATATAGCATGGATTATGTAGTAACAAGACCAATCCAGGTCACGGATGTTGCTAATATGTTATTAAGCATTTCCCCAATGACACACAAAAAGTTACAGAAATTATCTTATTATACTTATGCGTGGTACTATACGCTCTTTGGGGAAGAGCCGTTCGAAGAAAACTTTCAAGCTTGGGTACATGGCCCAGTTTCACCAGAATTGTACAGAAAATATAAAGAACATGGATGGCAAGAAATACATCAATCTGAAATTGATCCACAGTTGATTGAAGAAAATCCAGCCTTGTGGAATTTTGTGAACTTTGTTTATGAATCATATGGTCACCTTAATGCAGATGAACTTGAATTTTTAACACATCAAGAAGCACCATGGTTAGAAGCTAGAGGGGAATTGGATGAACTAGAACCTTGCGAAACAGTGATTAACAGAACTACTATTCGTAACTACTACCAAACGGTGTTTGAGCATGACCAACAGGAATAACTCCTTACCTGATTTTAGCCAAAATCCTATACCTCAGGCTCGTTCGCATGGAACTAAAGAAACAACTCGTCAAGTCTTTCAGAAAAAAAGTGAAGATGAAGTTAGGCGTTTACGAAAAGAGAAAGTTTATTTTTCATTTCAATTTTTAGATACAAAGCATGAAGCTTTTAACTGTGGTGGAGTTACAAATGGTTGGTTCATGCATTTGTTTAATAATCTTAATGCTATTTCAGAACTTTCTATGACAGAATTCGAATCTCAAAGGCAGCATTATGATATTCATGCTCATGATTTTAACAAGACAGCGCATGATTATAAAGAAGCGATTCATCCTAAAACTCTGAGTCAGATTTCTCCTGAGAATATGATTCAGTTTCGTTTGTCTTCATCAGGTGGAAGGGTTCATGGTATCAAATATCACAACAAGATATATGTAGTTTGGTTAGATCCACATCATAATATGAATCCTGATGAACGATACGGTGGAGCAAAATATTTTGATGCACCTTTGACACCTTATCAAGAACTTGAAATGGAACTAAAAGGAATAAAAGAAGAACATAAAACATTGCGTGAGTTACTTAAGGCTGAAGGACTCGATAACTTATTGAGTGAGAACACCTAGCCATTTTCTATGGAGAGGTGTTTTTAATTTTGATATTAATGTAATGGTAGAAGTACTGCAGAAACCTGTAATTGGCAAGGTTGGGACGGCACAGAACGTTCACTTATAAAAGAGTTAAACATTATCCATGGCATGGTTATAGAATATATAAGGAGATAATTTTTACGGTATTGCAAAGTAAGAAAATAAATAATGTGTAAGGCATAATGGAAATACCAAGCTTTTTAAGAGTTTTTCGAGCTATACAAGAAAATATTGTTACTGTTGAAATAGAAAAGACGATGAATCCACAGTCAAAAGACTATGACTATTTCTAATGGTTCTTATCTGATTTAGAATTACCCTATAACAGTGCTTTTGAAAAATCGAATAAAGGAGGCATATATGGACAATCATGGGGAAGATGCTTGGTATTCAGAAACCTTTGAAACTACAAAGGATAGAAGTAGATTAAGAGAAAATGCTTTAAAACAAGCTTTGGATATAAGGAAATTCGAAATTGAATTATATTGGAAACGGGCAACATATTTTTGGGCTTTTATAGCAGCTACTTTTACAGGCTACTTTGTTGTTCAGAGGATAGAAGAGCCTCCAAACTATTTACTTGTGTTGTTATGTAATTTAGGTTTTGTCTTTTCATATTGCTGGTACTTAGTTAATAAGGGGAGTAAGTACTGGCAAAATAATTGGGAGAACCATGTCGATAGGCTTGAAGATAAGGAAATGGGCCCCCTTTACAAAACTATTCTTGAAGGTGAGAGTCTGAAAAAAAGCAATATATCAAAAGAATTTAGCTTTTCCGTTTCAAAAATAAATCAAATTCTAAGCTTTTATATAATGATATTATGGGTTGTATTATCACTACGAGAATATTTCCTTCTATTTAATTTGGGTTTTCTAAATAACCAGTGGATTACAATTGAACTTCCCATTATGCCAAGTATAATGCTTTTGATAACAATTTGGTTTTTAGCATTCACCTGGTTTAATGGTACTTCTGATGTGGATTCAAATAAAAAGGTCATTATTAAAAAAAGGGATTAATATTTGGTCTCAAAAAACACTCTCTGAGCTCAATTCTTTAAAGAACTGTAGTCTAAATAGAAACTAGACTATATCCAGAGTCATACTGGTAATAGTTAACCCCTTGCATAAAAGCCCAAGGTAAAAGTACCCTGGGCTTTTAGTTCTTTCTATCTGGATAGGAATATATTTTCGTTGTGATATGCAATGTTTTTCTTATCAATTTTATGTTTATAAAACAAAGTTTGTGTGTTAAGTGGGTGTTGCGGATTGAAATGAATAACCTTATCATTCTCTAAATCTAAAGTAATAGCCCCACGGTCAAACATTACATGATGGTTGGGACAAAGAACAATCATATTATCTATAGAGTCTTGGCCAGAATGACCACCTAGCGGTCTGATATGATGAACCTCCGAAGAATACATGTTAGGTCCTACTTCTATTCTTTCTCTACAAATCTGACAAGTGTTATTATACTCCTCTTTAAGGAATGCTACAGGTTTTTGGTCTCTTCTTACTTGAGTAATTTTTGAGGTTTTTTTAAGAGGCATACCTTTGGATTTTACAGTTTGATAAAATTCTTTTCTTTTGTATGGGATAGTAGAACCGATGGGTTCTCTTTGTAGAGCATCTTGTGAAACGTTATTTACCTTTGAATTTTTTGTCTGGCTATTCTGTTCTTGGGCTTCTTTTACTTTTTTAGTATTATTATTAGGCTTATTTTTTTTAATATGATTAAGTATTTCCTTTGAATCGTATTCTACAATGTCACCATCGTTCGTCTTCTTTATTAACGGCACTTTAATGTATTTTTTATTTCTTATCTCTTTTATTTCTAACAAAGGTTTTTTGACATCATCAATATAAGCTTTCTTCAGTTCCTCAAATGAGAACCCTCTCAATGTAGAACCTACATCTTTTATGAGTTTTTTTGGAGAGTCGTTACTAAACAACAACGCACCTCGAATAAAATAATCTCCTTTCATTTCCCAACTCTTATTCGCTTTAGTATTTTTTACTTTATTTCTATTCATCAGATAGGTTTCGTATTTAATAACAAGTCTGCCTTGCTTCATAACTTTAGGGTAGTCATTCTTGTTTTCTTTCCCGTTAGAGAAGTCTTGTAGCACTCTTCTCATATCAGAAGTAAGCTTTGGTGTACCATTAATGATGGGAGCTTTGAATAACAAATCTCCGTATATTACTTCTTTATATTTAGGCATGATTTATTCATCTCCATTTATTGGTTTTGTTTACAATAAGTATATCCGTGATTAGAACTAGGAGGAAGAGGTAATCCTATCTTTTCCAATTAAAATGACGACATTTGTTTTCCTATATACCTTTGACATTGGCTCTTATAGAAAAAATAAAGGGTTGTTTCAATTTTCTAAGCTTTATTAACTGAGGTGCAGTAATTTTTATATGGGGAATGAATAAATCACAAATGAAAATAGTAATGAAAGGGAAGGGAGTGGCCTCGTTTTATTCTTTTAGTTTTTTTTTTCGAATCTTATCGAAATATGTGTAATGGAAGAAATTTGACTTATTTTGGTTTGGGGCAGAATTTCATTATTATTGCCCCAATTACTTTTATCATAAACAACTTTAGAAAAGGTTGATTGGTTTTATACTACCTCACTGTAACTGTTCCTCTGCATTCCAACAGCCTTCTAATCTGTTGCTCGATTTATATAGTTGTTGACGAATTGTTGACCAAACTCGTCAACAACCATATATTTTAATTATTATTAATCATATAGATAATTCATAAAATCCAATAATGGTAGGGTTTATAGGGATCAATCATAATTAAACTCAATAGGTAATCCTGGCTGGCAGTGTAGAGGTCAGCGGTTCGAGCCCGCTATGCTCCATTACCTAGAAACCTTTGCAACCGCAAAGGTTTTTTTATTTTGAAACAAATTAGGTATTTAGACCTTTTAATAGTATCATTTGTTAGGAAGTGTTCTCATAATATAGTATAATCTTCTTCATCCACCGTAAGTAGAGTCCCTTTTAAATACAGTTATAAAAGGAGGGGTCCTTTGCTAAATCACAAGATCATACATAACTCTGACCAACAAGAGTGGATCGTCATGCTCCACGCAGTAGGCGGCAGCTATCACACGTTCTACAAACAACAAGAAAAATTTCAAAAACACTTTAATTTGCTGCTCATTGATTTGCCTGGCCATGGAGGATCAACAAACATTCAAAATGATACAGAAGATAATTTATTTGTGTTTACGGCAAAACAAGTACTTCAAGTCATGAATCATCACGGCATTACACGGGCACATTTCGTTGGCATTTCTTTAGGGACAATCATCTCTCACGTTATTATGAAGCTTGATGCGTTGAAAGTTCGCTCAGCTTGCTTAGGTGGTGCAGTGATCAAATTCCATCCAGATATGATTTCGTTAGCTGATCGTGCATGGAAGGTGAAGTCCTGGATTCCTTATATGATGATGTTCCGTTTTTTCGGGCACCGACTGCTTCCATACTCCAATCATCAAGAACATTTACACTTTTTCATCACCGAAGGAAAGAAAATGGGGAGGCAGAATTTCTATCAATGGATGGATGCGCTCAGGCATTTAGATGAGGTTTTCGACGACATCGATATCAAAATGATTCCTATCCCTCGTTTGTATATTTCAGGAGAAGAAGATGTAAGTATTCTTCCTACATTTCGGACTGATCTAACCCGTAATCACTATATGGATTACATCATCCTGGAAGAGTGCGGTCATTTGTGTCATATGGAAAAAAGTGAGGAGTTCAATCAGCTGGCATTATCATTCTTACTTGCTAAAAAAAATGAGGGATAGCTCCGGAACAATAATAAAAAGCTCGTAGGAGAAAGGATGTTTCTCTACGAGCTTTTATGTACTAGTATAGTTTAATTTTATTAATTACCTTATCTGCGCTGCGGCTGATGAATTTCTTCTTCTTGCTTTTCATAGTCCCTTAACGCTGGCTGGGGACCGAAAGGGTTAAATTCTTCCTCTTTCTTATATTCGGGTTGAGGAGGATGGTTTTGTTTACCTGTTGTCTTATATTTAATATGGAATTCTTCCTGATATTCAGGTTGAGTTTCCCGTACTACAGCAGGCGAATGCTGCATACCGGCAATCCACGTTTCAAATTTATACGTGCCTCGATCGATGATTTGGCACAGGTCTTCAAGAGACTGAGTCAAATCATTCATGCAATCCAATCCGTTTCGAAGGATAATTCCTCGCTCTTTGGCTTTATCCACAGAGTGGTCCAAACGGTAAGACTTCCCTTGATAATTGAATTCTACAAAGCAGCTGCTGCGATCCCAATTGAAATGGAAATTCTCAATTTTTAGACGCTTTATGACTTTTTCAAGCTTTCTCTCACAAATACTTTGTTCTTTGTGTGGCATCCATCTGAACAGAACATTCTTGAATATATGATTCTTGAACATACCATTCACCTTCCTTCTTTTATTTGGCTACCTTAGGATGCAGGTGCTTTACTCTAATAATTTCTACAAAAGGAATAAAATCCCTGCTTAACTCTTAGATGTTTTAGAAATATATTGGTTGTACATTCATAGTAGGACGTTAAATAACACAATTCTTTATGAATATCTTATCGGATAGGGGAAAAACGTCGGTTTCCTCTAGTTTGATTGACTCACCTCCTTAAGCTATAAGAGTACAGCAGCCAGATTATTATATATCTATTCTAAGAAATTTTTAACCCATCAATTCTCACAACCTACTCCATCACCATCTCGATCTAAATGCGAACCATACCCCGGAGCCCCAGCGTATACTGGCGCTGCCCCTGCACTCTTAGCAGCCGTGCAATTCTTATAATAGGGAGATGAGTCGACTGAAGACGAAGAATCTGCACTTGCTGTAGTAGTTTTCAAATCATCGATGGTTGCTTGAAGCGAGTTGTTCTCTGATGTAAGGGCTTTCGCATCTGTGTTTAATTTTTTGATCTCTGCTTGCAGTGAATCAATTTTATCCTCGAAGTCGCTTTTTTCTTGAGCATACTTTGCAGCTTCATTACTCAGTGAAGATAGCTCTTCTTCTTTTTCTGCTAATTTTTCTTGGAGTTGGTTTTTATCCCTTGTTAATGCTTCAAAGTCGTTGATGAGAGAGTCGAAATCTTTTTTTAGTTGAGAGTGTTCCTGTGAGAGATTTTCATTCTTTAAGATCTCATCTTCTAGTTTGTCGGCTGAACTTTCCTCAATAGAGACAAAACCGATAATAGAAAATGTGATGCCTCCAACTAATAACGGGAAAAACAATGGCTTCTTGAACGGATATTTCTTTTCCATCAGCATGGCGATCAAATAGTAAGCGAGGTAGATCAAGGATGAGAGAATAGCAGCAAAACCGACTAGAAAGAGCGCCATTGCCATAGTTAATCCCTCCTAGAGTGATTCGGTAATTTCATCATACTACCATTCTTCGACAGTGCCTACATATCCGACAATAGAAGACTTATTTCTGCTTTATTCGATGCGCTGTTTTAACAACTTTTTCTAAGGATGATTCAACCAAAATCTCACAATATTTGAGAAAAAAATCGTTCATTCGACTCAATGTAAGGGATTTCGAAGATAGAATAAGTTTTATGTGCTAAACTTTTAAGCGTGTGTAAAAATTATTAAGTTATTAATAGATTAAGCTAGGTGGGATGAGGACAACATGAAGCTACTGTTAACAGGTGCCACTGGTTTTGTAGGGAAACAATTGACGCTTCGGTTATTGAATGAAGGTCATGAAGTGTACGCTCTTGCGAGGAATGAGAGAAAAGCGGAAAAGCTGCTGGACGCTGTTCCAAAAGAGCTTCAAAGCAATTTGTTTATTATAAACGGAGATATTTCCAAAAAGCAAGCGGGAGTCTCCGATGAAAAAATAAAAGAGCTGAAGAATCATATTGATACGGTTTATCATATTGCGGCGTTTCTATCTTTTGATGAAGAAGATCGGGAGTTGACGTTTAAAGTGAACGTCGATGGGACGCGGAATATATTGGAGTTCGCCAAGGAGATTGGGGTAAAGAACTTTTTCCATGTGAGTACAGCTTATACGCTAGGTGACAAGCTGTATGGTAAGGAAGAATTGCATTCTGTTCATAATACTTTTGTGAATTCTTATGAAGAAAGCAAATGTTATGCTGAACATTTAGTCTTCGAATATACCGACCATTTCAATGTTAATATTTTTCGTCCATCGATTATTGTTGGGGATTCAAAGACAGGTGAAGCGGAATCAACTTTCGCGTTATACGGTGTGATCCGCAGTTTTGAAATCCTGAAAAAACGGATGTCTCGTCAAAAGCAGGAAAGTAATCATAACATCCGCTTTTTATGTGAGTCAGAAGCTGCCCAGAACCTTGTTCCTGTCGACTATGTGGTGGATGTGCTAACGGCTGGATTAGAGCATGCTGAAAAAGGCACCATTTATCATATGACCAATTCCAATCCTCCGACAAACCAATTTGTTTTTGAAACCTTAAAGGAAGAGCTCGATTTTCATAAGGTCGAGCTTGTACCGATCTCTTATGCTAATCAGCTTACCGAGCAGGAACTGAAATTCAATGAACCGATGAGAGTGTTTCATCGATATCTTGAGAAGACGCTGACGTTCGATGACAGCAATACGAGAGAGTTATTAAAGAAAAGTCATATGGAGCCGCTCCATATGGATAAAACGATGTTGAAAACGATCATTAATGGGAAATGCATGAATTGAGGAGTGTGCGGACACAACCATATGAAAAACAATGTTGAAAGGCCCTTGAGTCATAAAGTTTACCGAACGAATCATAGTCAAGAGTGGGTCGTTCTTTTTCACGGATTTGGCGGAAATCACAAAATCTTTTATAAGCAAATGGAAGAGTTTCAAGATCGTTATAATTTACTGCTTGTGGATCTTCCTGGACATGGTGATTCCCCGATTTGTGATAAAGAACCTGTTTTAAACTTTACAGGAAGAAAAGTCATTGAGCTGATGGATCTCCTTCATATCAGGAAAGCGCATTTCCTCGGTGTTTCCCTGGGAACGCTTGTCATTCAGCATATGGCTGACGAGTATCCTGCGCGTATCCAATCCATGATTTTATCAGGAGCTGTCGGGAAGTGGCTCTGGTGGGGAGAAGCATTGGGGAGGTTAAGTCTTTCTTTTCCAATAAGAAATATGCTTCCTTATATGTTTCCTTACACGTGTTTCGCTTATATTCTTATGCCGAAGAAGAATCATAAAAAGTCGAGGAACGTCTTTATTAAAGAGGCGCTAAAGCTGGGCAGACAGGCGTATTTGACCTGGCTGTTTTCTGTCAGAGATTCTTACTTGCTCTATGAAAGGCTGCGTAAGAAAAAGAACAACATTCCAAAGCTTTATATTTCCGGGGAAGAAGACCATATGTTTTTGGATGGCATCCGCAAGCATGTCCGTAAAGAGGAAGCAGCTGAGTTAGTCGAAATTCCTGAGTGTGGCCATGTCTGTAATATTGAAAAAGCAAACCAGTTTAATGCTTTATCGTTAGATTTCATCCACAGAATGTCAAACCAGCTCAAAAGAAGGCTCAGCTAAGCTGAAAGCCTTCTTGAAACATGCTTTTCATCTTGAGGATACTCGTAGTTGATGCCGTCCTCCCACAAATCTTGAAAGATATTTGTAAGCTTAACGGCTTGTTTTTCATTGTTGATGGAAAGAAGGATTTCATCGTTCTTTTTCTCTGCGTTATTCGTGAAGTTGTAGGAACCAACTAAAGCCTTTTGCTGGTCTGCGATTAACATTTTGATGTGCATCGTTCCGTCATGTGTATTTGTTCTGATCTTAACTCCATACTGAGCCATTTCCTTCATATTATCGTATTGCACTTGGGAATTTTTAAGCTGCTTCCGATCTGTAAACACTCTTACTTTTACCCCGCGTTTCGCCGCCTGACAGAGCTCTGCAACGATGTTTTTATTGGTGAAAAGGAAGATAGCGACATCCACTGTATGTTCTGCGCTTTGAATCGTATCCACAATTTCCTGCTGAGGAGATGTTTTCCTTGAGAGGAAATAGTGAATGGAATACGATTCTTTCTTTTTGCTCGCACCAAATTTGTAACCGACCAAAGAGCCAAGTAAGATCGAGCCGCCAACTGTCAATGCGATTTCCATAGGTCATCCTCCTGTCCTTACCTATTCCTATGTACGGACTAAATTGTCCTATTCAGGAGGGAGATTTTTAAAAGGGCGGATGGGGTAATTTACCTGGTAACTGTTAGTTGTTGGAAATGGAGAGGGTGGGAGTTTGGATAAATCAGAAGTAAAGAAGTTACGGTGGAAGCAATGGCTGGTTTTAAACGTCTTTCTTATTGCCTTGTTAGCAGGGTTTGAGACTTACCTGCGTATGGAACTGCCTCCACATTGGCTGCTTTTAGGGATCGTGATCGCTTTGCTTGTCATTGTAAGCATGCAATTTTATCAGTGGCGAACAGGAAAGATCATCGGTCTCAAAATTAATCGACGAATTCAAAGATACGAGCGTGAGAAAATAGGGGAAAAGCAGTGGAATAAGCAGATGAAAATAGGGATCTCATTACTGGTATTTGCTGGTCTTTTATTGCTAATGGCTTTCTTTATGCCTCTTCCTTCTAAGTATCATCCTACTATGGGAAATCATATTGGAGCATTAATCGGGGTGAACATCGGTTTCCTATTACGTATTAGAAAAATTGATCGCTCCAATAAAGAAGATTTGAAGAACTTCAGCAGGGATATGACGGTTAGAGGTGTTGGTGGGGCCATCCTTGTTGTAGCAGTGGGGACGGTTGTGGTTATTGCCAGTGCATTGATCTTTTTTTAGGTTGTATAGTTATAGATCGTTATTTAAGAATGCATGCACGATGATCTTAGAAATCAGGGATACGAATGACTGGTATCCATTGTTCAAAGCGTTATAATGAAAGGACTTCTTACATAAGGGAGTCTTTCTTTGTGATTCAGACCTTCAATCGTTTTTTACAAAAAATCATGCCATACCTTACTCCCAGCGCCGTTGTGATCGGTGTCGTTTTTTCAAATTGGTTCGAATCACTTGTATTTCTAGTGCCTTGGATATTTGCGGTGATGACCTTTGCTGGAAGCCTCGCTTCGAATTTTACCGATTTGAAAAAGGTGATTAGACATCCGGTTGGTATGCTTGCATGTATTGGGGTGCTTCACTTTGTTATGCCTCTTATTGCGCTCGGCGTTGGCTCCATTATCTTTGGCGAGGATACCTATTCTACCATCGGACTTGTATTATCGTTTGTGATTCCAACAGGGATTACGTCTTTAATTTGGGTCTCCATTTATAAAGGTAATGTCGTTCTCACTTTGTCTATCATTCTTGTGGATACACTAATTTCACCGTTAGCTGTCCCTTTAATGATGAAGGTGTTTGTCGGAAATGCTGTCGAGATGAACGTGCAGGAGATTATGACGGGACTATTATGGATGATAGTTATTCCTTCTTTGGTTGCGATGGCGGTTAACCAGTTTGCTAAAAAAGAAATGACACAACGGCTCGAAGCGAATCTAGCTCCCCTTACGAAGCTCGGGATAGGGGCGGTGGTCACGATTAATAGTTCAGCAGTCGCTCCCTACTTTAAAAACATTAACGCCAAACTCGTATTGGTTGCCGTTGTTGTATGCCTTATAGCGATGTCTGCTTACTTCATCGGATTTTTAACAGGTAAATTGCTTAAACTCGATGATGAAAGTGTTATTTCACTTACTTATAACAGCGGAATGCGGAATATCAGTGGTGGAGCGGTTATCGCCATAGCTTATTTCCCGCCGCCTGTGGCGGTGCCGGTGATCGTCGGAATGTTATTCCAGCAAGTGCTGGCCTCTTTTACCGGTAAAATCTTTGCCTATCGTTTTTCTAATAGGAAAGCTGAGGGGAAAGGATAAACGTTTTAAAAGTCCTCTTAAAAGAGGGCTTTTTTTATTGAACTGGTGTTCCTGTATCCGTTTTGTAATGGTTTAAGCAGGGAAGGGAACATAAAGTGAATAACGAACAAGAGGTGGATCGAAGATGTTGTTTTCAGGAACAAAGGTATCTGATCTTTCTAAAGCTTCCATTGCCATCATATTAGCAGGTTTCATATTAATTGGCGGTGCTTTCTATTTTTTCTTTGAGTTAGCATCGGAAGTAATGGAAAAAGAGAAATTCTATATCGATAAAGCAGCGATTAATTTTGTGACGGGGATTACTACACCATGGCTTGATCAGACATGGGGATGGATAACGGAAGCGGGATCGGTAATATGGATAACGATTGCCTCCATAGCTTTGGTTGTTTATCTGCTGTTCTTTTCTCCGTTCAGCCGTTGGGTAGGTGTTTACTTTGCGGTTAACATGATTGGAATTAGTGCGCTTACCAAGATGTTAAAACTGATTTTTGAAAGACAGCGTCCGGAAGTATTAAATGAATATGACGGAACTGGCTTCAGTTTCCCGAGTGGACATACTACAGGCTCAACAGTGTTTTATGGATTTATTATTTATTTGATTGTCATAAGTCCGTTAAAAAAAGGATGGAAGTGGCTGTTTAATGGCTTACTTGGGCTCTTGATTCTTGCTGTAGCCTTGAGTCGTGTGTATCTCGGTGTTCATTACTTTACGGATATCATTGCAGGCTTTTTATTCGGACTTGCCTGGCTTGCCACTTGTATAGCAGCTCTCGAAATTACGCTTTGGCACCAGCGCCGTAGAAAAATGAGTTAAGTTATAGCTCTAAAAGGGTATGAATAAATAGACAGACACAATAAAGGAGCGACTAGGTTATGTTGTATATTTTAGTTATTTTTCTTCCACCACTTGCGGTTTTACTTACTGGAAAGCCGATGAAAGCTCTATTGAACTTGGTTCTAACATTGATCTTTTATGTACCAGGAGCCGTACACGCTGCCGTTGTAGTCAAAGACCACTATGACAAAAAGAAAATAAGGTAAAGAAGATACTTAGGTGCCTATACTCAGGCACCTTTTTATTTGGAAAATAAAACCACCTCAGGTCATCCAGATTCTGGATGACCTGAGGTGGTAATTAATGCTAATTAGTTTAAAAGTGCCTCCGCTATTTACACGCCGCGTTTGTTGCCCCAGACGAGTGCGTGGACCTGAGGGAGAACGCGGACATGATTCAATTTCTCAGAGTCTACCACTTTATCAATCAGCCATTCATATTGGTCGAGGAGATGACTGGCGAGGTTCGTAGGTTTCTCTTCTTCTAAGTCGTCATTTCCAACCTGCAGGAAGAACGGAACATCAGGGTAGCGCTCATGGACTTCTTCGGCATAAGTTAAATCTTCGTCATTAAAAATAACGACTTTCAAACTCAAGTTGGAAAGACGTCCATTATCCTTCAGACGTGCCACAATTTCATCCAGGACGATCCAGTTCGTGTTCATTTTAGAACTAGGAGGCTTTGGAGAAATCGTCAGGTCATCAACAGAAGTAAACCAATCCTGCCAACGGCTTCCTTGTGTTTCGAGTGCCACTTCAATGCCTTGCTCATGAAGAGGATCGATCAGCTCGTGCAAATGCTTCAAAAGGGCAGGGTTCCCGCCAGAGACCGTGACATGGTCGAACTTGTCGCCGCCTTCCTCTTTAAGTCGAGCTATAATTTCGTCAGCTGTCAGACGCTCAATTTCATCCTTTGCACTTCCATCCCATGTGAATGCAGAGTCACACCAGGCACAGCTATAGTCACAGCCAGCTGTTCGTACAAACATTGTTTTCCGTCCGACGACCATGCCTTCACCCTGAATGGTTGGGCCGAAAATCTCTAAGACTGGAAATTTATTCATGGGTCATCCACTCCCGTCTAGCTTCCGCATAACTCGTCGGAGTTTCATAGAGTTTAACGAACTCCACTCGGCAATTTTGCGGGTGACCGTTTAACGCTTTTTCCATCTTTTCATAGATCCACACGACCATATTCTCAGCTGTCGTATTCATATTTGGCAGCGTGTCATTTAGGTAGCGGTGATCCAGGTGAACTTCGATTTGCTCTTTCCAAATTTCCTTGATATCGCCAAAGTCCATAACAATCCCAATGTCATCAGTGAATCCGCTGATCCCGAAGACGACGCGATACGTATGGCCGTGCAGGTTCTTACATTTACCTTCGTAACAGTGCAAGTGGTGGGCCGCATCAAACGTGAATTCTTTGCTGACCATCACACGTTTGTTGTGATATCTCAACTCGTGGCGTTTGATGTCCTCATCAATCTTCTGTAAGTTTTCTACAATGGTGAATCCGAACATTACTGGCTCACCTCTTCCCGTTTTTCCAGGTACGTCTCAAGCCCGTTCTGACGCAGCTGACATGCCGGACATTCGCCGCATCCGTCGCCTCTAACACCGTTGTAGCACGTAAGTGTTTTTTCACGGACGTAAGTGAAGGCATCCAGTTCATCAGCCATTTCCCACGTCTCAGCTTTATCGAGCCACATTAATGGCGTATGGATAACGAATTGATCATCCATTGATAGATTCAACGTAACGTTCAAGGATTTTACAAAAACGTCGCGGCAATCTGGGTATCCGCTAAAGTCTGTTTCGCAGACCCCTGTTACGATATGCTTCGCACCGATTTGGTTCGCGATAATCGTCGCAAAGGATAAAAACAGCAAGTTACGACCTGGAACAAACGTTGAAGGAAGTTCGCCATTTTCGCCGTCTTTTACTTCGATGTTATCGCGTGTTAATGCATTTGGAGCCAGTTGATTTAATAGCGACATATCGAGAACGTGGTGTTTCACATTCAAATCACCAGCAATTTCTCTTGCCACTTCAATTTCTTCTTTATGGCGCTGGTTATAATCAAACGTGATGACCTCAACATGATCGAATTTTTTTAACGCCCAAAACAAACATGTGGTACTATCTTGTCCGCCGCTGAACACAACGACAGCTTTATTATTTTTTTCCATAAAAAATTCTCCTTTCGATCTAGAAAAAGAGAATTCTACACACCCGTAAACCATAAAAAACTATACCTAAGGCAAGGTATAGTTCCATCCTTAGTTTTTTATAGAGGGTGTCGCTAGAACCTCTCCCGCATTGATGCGGACTTGTATTCTGTTATTTAACTTATTTTAACCACCCATTAGTTTAACATGGTTCTACGGAAAAGGAAATCAAAGGTTACGAAAGAGAGTGAGGCTATAAGATCATCTTATGTCATGGGGCTCCTGGTTAATCTTAATCCCAAGATATTTTGAAATCTTAAAAGACCTTACAGCATCTTAAATATAGATTAAGAAGTTATATTGTGAAATATTTCACAAATTAGACACCAAATTCATCACAATTTCCCGTATAATGAAAGTAACAACAAATGTGGGGTGATCCTGTGAATGTCTTGGAAATATTGACTGCGCTAATGCCGGTTTTGGCAGTTTTTATATTATTGGTTTTATTCCGTTTACCGGCAGTAAAAGCCATGCCGATTAGTCTCGCTATTGTAGCTGTTTTGGCCATCACGGTATGGAAAGTACCAATAGTCAGAGTCGCAGCCGCTTCCCTTGAGGGCGGAATGATCGCAATTTCTATCCTTTGGATCGTGTTTGGAGCGATTCTGTTATTGAATACATTGAAAAATAGCGGTGCGCTTGAGACGATTCGAAGTGGATTCTCAGGAGTCACCGCAGACCGTAGGGTTCAGCTGATTATCATTGCGTGGTTGTTCGGATCCTTTATTGAAGGAGCGGCTGGCTTTGGAACCCCGGCTGCGATTGCTGCTCCACTTTTATTGACGCTCGGTTTTCCACCACTTGCTGCTGTTTCTCTTGCTTTGATCGCAGATAGCAGTGCCGTATCCTTCGGAGCAGTTGGGACTCCTTTAATAGTCGGGGTTGATCAGGGGCTGCGGCAGGGGGCGGATATTGCACCTGAAGTTCAACAGGTACTTGGCACCCAGCCTATGGGGGAATACATTCAAGGTGTGGCTCAGTCTGCGGTTATGATCGATCTTCTTATCGGTAGCTTTATCCCGCTTGTACTTGTTCTTATGCTGACAAAACTATTCGGGGAAAATCGTTCTTTTAAAGAAGGTTTGGCCTTATGGAAATTCTCACTGTTTGCAGGAGTGAGTTTCACCATTCCAGCGTTTATCGTGGCGACGTTTCTCGGACCAGAGTTTCCGTCTATCATAGGCGGACTTGTCGGCCTGGCGATTGTCGTGCCAGCTGCAATGAAAGGATTTTTGCTCCCAGAAGAACCTTGGGATTTTGGGGATAGTGAAAAAGAAGAGATGCCGAAAGAAGCAAGTGCGGCTATTCAGCGGATGCCTCTTTATAAAGCATGGGTTCCTTATGTAATTGTGGCCGTTCTTCTCGTATTGACACGGTTGAATGTGCTTCCGCTCAAAGAAATGCTAATGTCTGTAAAAGTTCGCTGGGAAACGATATTAGGAACAAATATTTCTACTTCTTTTGATCCGCTTTATTTGCCCGGGACGATCTTTCTTGCTGCAATTCTAATCACCATTTTTTATCACAGAATGAACAAGAAAGAAGTCATGGCAACATTTAATACATCTGCACAAGCAATGGCTGGTAGTGTCATCGCGCTTGGTACAGCAGTACCGATGGTTCGAATTTTTATCAATTCTGGAGTAAATGGAGCGGACTTGTTAAGTATGCCAATGGAACTTGCCATAATGGTTTCTGAAGGAGTCGGTGGTGCCTGGCCGCTCGTTGCACCAATTATCGGGGCGCTTGGGTCCTTCATTTCAGGTAGTGCCACATTCAGTAACATGATGTTTTCACTGTTTCAATTCAGTGTGGCCGATCAGATCGGTATAAATGCTCAGCAAGTCGTCGCGCTTCAGGTCCTGGGTTCTAACGCCGGAAACATGGTATGCATATTGAACGTCGTGGCAGCAGCCTCTGTTGTGAATATGGTTGGAAAAGAAGGAACGATCATACGCCTGACGCTGATTCCTATGTTGTTTTACGTTACGATGGCTGGTTTACTTGGGACAATCGTTATCTATATCTTATAAAATGAATACTCATTCGATAAAGAGCAGCCTTCCGTTAAAGCGGGAGCTGCTCTTTTCTATATGCAGAACCTCGTAATTTGTGAGTAAATCTTACAAAATAAAAATAAAAGTTTTTTAGATTTGCTTGTTGACTTCCTCTGTATATTTTGTATAATTATAAACAATTAATAATAAAAATACATTCGATGACGAAGAAAGTACGTGTGAGTGAAATCTAACAGCGAGTCAGGATTTGGTGGAAGCCTGATGATGAGTTCATACGGAAACGCACTTCAGAGAAGTTCAGTGAATCATAGTAGCTTGAACCGGGAGCTCCCGTTATCAGTGTCGAGTTGGTCTAGATTGATAGACAATGAGAGTGGCACCGCGGATAATTTATAAATAGATCCGTCTCTTACCCATTAGGTAGGAGGCGGATTTTTATCGTTTAAGGACAGGGTTCATTCCGAACCACTCGAATTCTAAGCCAACCCGGAGCTCTCGCCAAAATTTATAATTTACATGTTTGAGAATATATAAGGAGGCATTTTGTTATGACAAAACCAAAAGTAGTATTAGCGTATTCAGGTGGATTGGACACATCAATTTCAATTAAATGGATTCAAGAAAAATACGGATATGATGTAATTGCCCTTGGACTTGATGTAGGGGAAGGAAAAGACTTGGAAACGATTCGTCAAAAAGCGCTTGATGTTGGAGCGATTAAAGCCATCATGGTAAACGCAAAAGAGCTTTTGGCAGAGGAATACTTGATGCCTGCCCTTAAAGCGAATGCATTGTATGAAGGGAAGTATCCATTATCTTCTGCACTATCTCGTCCATTGATTTCTAAACTATTAGTGGAAGTGGCCGAACAGGAAGGCGCTGTTGCCGTTGCTCACGGTTGTACCGGAAAAGGAAATGATCAGGTGCGTTTCGAAGTTTCCATTCAAGCGCTGAATCCGAACCTTGAAGTTATTGCTCCGGTTCGTGAGTGGGGCATGACACGTGATGAGCAGATCATCTATGCAGAAGAAAAAGGTATTCCAATTCCAGTTAACTTGGAAAATCCTTTTTCCATTGATGCAAACATCTGGGGACGTGCTTGCGAAGCAGGAGTACTGGAAGATCCATGGAAGGAAGCGCCAGAAGCTGCGTACGCCTGGACGAATCCAATCGAAAAAACACCGGATACACCAGAAGTGCTTGATATCGATTTTGTAGAAGGAAAGCCTGTAGCTCTAAACGGTGAACCGATGGATCTTGTTCCATTAATTGAAAAGCTGAATGACCTTGGCGGCTTGCATGGTGTCGGACGTATCGATCACACGGAAAATCGTCTCGTCGGTATCAAATCAAGAGAGGTATACGAAAACCCAGCTGCCATGATTTTAATTAATGCGCACAAAGAGCTGGAGTTCTTAACCCTTACGCGTGAAGTTTCCCAGTACAAAGTAAATGTGGATCAACAGCTTTCTAAAATCATCTATGACGGCCTATGGTATTCACCGCTTCAACCTGCATTGTCTGCATTCGTTGAATCTACACAAAAAGTTGTAACAGGAACGGTAAAAGTGAAGTTATTCAAAGGTCACCACAACGTTATCGCGAAGAAATCTCCAGTCAGCCTTTACAACGAAGAGCTTTCCACGTATTCCAAAGAGGATGCATTCGACCACAACGCTGCTGTTGGATTCATCAAGCTTTGGGGACTTCCGACGAAAGTGCATGCCGACGTGCATAAAGGAGAGAAACTGTTAGAAAAAGCGCCGGTGAGCGCTCATGAGTAAGTTATGGGGCGGACGTTTTACAAAACCAACCAATAAGCTGGTCGAAGAGTACACCTCTTCGATCGGTTTTGATCAAAAGCTGGCTCTCCAGGATATCAAGGGGAGCCTCGCTCATGTTGAGATGCTCGGCCATTGCGGCATTATCACCGATGAAGAAAAGAATCAGATCATCAAAGGTCTGCACACGATCCAGGGAAAGATTGAAAACGGTGAAGTGGAATATTCCGTTGCTGATGAAGACATTCATATGAACATCGAAAAACTGTTAATCGAAGAGATTGGTCCAGTCGGTGGGAAGCTTCATACAGGCAGAAGCCGGAATGATCAGGTAGCCACAGATATGCATTTGTATATGCGTGAAAAAACGGAAGAACTGATTGAGCTTGTGGGGGCAGTGCAAGAAGCGCTCGTCACTCAAGCGGAAGGAAATGTAGACACAATTCTTCCAGGCTATACGCATTTACAGCGTGCCCAGCCGATATCGTTCGGTCATCATTTACTTGCGTATTTCTGGATGTTTGAACGTGACAAAGAACGCCTTCAAGACAGCTTGAAGCGTATCAACTGGTCGCCGCTTGGGGCAGCTGCCCTTGCAGGTACACCCTATGATATCGATCGTCAAATGACTGCTGATATTCTAGGCTTTGAAAAGGTATATCCGAATTCCCTAGATGCCGTGAGTGATCGTGATTTTATTCTCGAATTTTTATCCATTTCTTCTATATTAATTACACACATTTCCCGACTCTCGGAAGAGCTGATTCTTTGGAGCAGTCAGGAATTTAACTTTATTGAACTTGATGATGAATTCTGTACAGGTTCAAGCATTATGCCTCAGAAGAAAAACCCGGATGTTCCTGAACTTTTGCGCGGAAAGACCGGCAGAATCTACGGCAACCTGATGGGGCTCTTAACCTTATTGAAAGGCTTGCCGCTCGCGTATAACAAAGATATGCAAGAAGATAAAGAAGGTATGTTTGATACCGTAGATACATTGGAAGGAGCGCTCTCCCTTCTTGCCCCGATGCTTGCTTCCATGGAAGTGAAGAAAGGCGAAATGAAAACAGCCGTGAAAGAGGATTATTCGAACGCCACTGACATTGCCGATTATTTAGCTGTGAAAGGAATGCCTTTCCGTCAGGCCCATGAGGTTATTGGAAAAATCGTGCTCTATGCCATTGAGGAAGGAAAGTACCTGCTGGATCTATCTATCGGAGAGTACCAGCAGTTTTCAGAGCTTTTCGAAGAAGACATTTATGAAAAGCTTGCACCAGAACAAGTCGTGGCTGCGAGAAACAGCGAAGGCGGGACTGGGTTTAAACAAGTAGCTAATCAACTGGAACTGGCAAAAAGTCACCTTTATGAATAGAAGAAAAGGACTGAATCATACCAACGATTCAGTCCTTTTTTACATGTTATCCGCTTATCGCAACGTTTGAGATTTTGTGAAAAGGCTAATATAAAAGTACAACAAAAACTGAGAAGGATGGGGTAAAATGGCAAAACACGTGGAAGCTTTTTTCAAAAATGAAAACGACGCAGAAAGTGCAAAAGCCGAGCTGCAGAAGTTAACGATTGAAAATGAGATGGTTGAGGCGATTCCTGAGGATCGAGATTTATCTATGGTAATTCCCCTACAGAGCTCTTCAGGAACAGCAGGAGCCACAACTAATTTTGTAGGTGCTCTGGAGACCGATAATGATCCATTAAATGATCAAAAGCATTTAACACATATCCTCCATTTTCAAGTCCAGGAAGAACAATACGATCGTGCTGTTAAGATCATCGAACAACATAAAGGTCATATGGAATCCGTTAAATAAAGAAACAGATGTCTCCCGGAGGCATCTGTTCTTTTTTGTTACCAGAGGGAGCTTAAAGTGAAAGATCTGAATCATCTTCCTCACAAAACTTTTTCAAATTCCTTTACATATAAAGACTGGCGAGGAAAATACCAAGCGTTTCCTGATAAATTTCATCGAACTGGGAGAGAGGAAGCGGGTTTACGCCCTGGCCAAGTTCAACTGTGAACCCAGGTCTGCGATAAACTTTGACAAACCAATCTTTATAACCCGCATAACTATCCACATACCGGATCGGTTCATAGCCGCTCACCCGCTGAAATTCCTGCACAATTGTGAAAGCACGGGGAGGTTCCAGTCCTTCATAGCCCCAGTAAATAACTTCACCCTGTGTATGAAAGGCAAGCATCTTTTCAAATTGTCTTTTTCCTGCTAATTCAGCCATTGCCACTGCTTCTGGTTCTGTCAAAGGTTGATAGCCTGGAAAGTCTCTTGGCGCAGGTTCCTTCGGTTTCCTTGCCGCTTCAACATCCCATTTGGCTGGATATTGGTTGTTTAAATCAACACCGCGGATATTCGCTTTCCAGCCTGAGAAGTCTGTATTTCCATTATTAAATCGTAACGCTTCTTCTCCAAAACGGCCTTGCGGCGGACCATTTAAGGAGAGATCTACTCCGTCGGGGTCAACCATAGGTACAATAGAAACGGTGACTTGATCATAATAGGGGCTGACATCTAAGCCGCGAATCGTTTCTTTATTCGTCAAAGCAAGTAAGTAATCATTCAAAAATTGCATAATGACAGCTGTTGTTATCCACTCATTGGCATGAAACGCACCATTCCAGTGTACAATTTTATTGCCACGGCCAATTTGAAGCTCTGTCAGGTCTTTTCCCATAACGCTTTTCCCAATCGTTTCTGCACGGACAAAAGGATAGATTTCCGTAAGGTCGTTGAGGTCTCTTAGTAAAAGCTGATAGTCATACGGTTGATTCCCGTCTACCACTCGATAAGTGACTCGAACAGGAATGCGAATGGTCTGTCCGATCTGCAGCTGCCTGGGATTTACATTCGGATTCAAGAGAGCTAAAGCATCAACGGACAACCTTCGCTGGCTGGCAATTTTCCAAAAAGTATCTCCTTGTTGAATGGTATAGGTAGTGGTTTGATAACCGGGAATGTTAATAGTTTGGCCAATCATTAGACCAGAAGGATCCACTTGCGGGTTAGAATCTAAAATAAGCTGGAGCGGTATGTTAAAGAGGTTGGAATAATACCAGAGTGTATCTCCACTTCTTACTTGTATATTCAATGGATGATAGCCTCCTCCTAGTTGATCTCTTACATATATATGGGGAATGAAACGTTGTCATGAGAAACAAAGGAAGGAATTTATTGGATATGACTTTAGATTCATTCTTAACATTTTCAGGATTAATCTATTTTTCACGTGGTACGAGTACCTATGAGAGTATTTCAATATCAACAAGGAGGATGAAACATGGAACAGACAGAAACGAAGCAAGAGCAATATACCATGCCAAGAATTGGCGATGATGCTCCATCATTTGAGGCAGCGACCAGTCAAGGAAATATTAAACTGAAGGACTATAAAGGCAAGTGGCTTGTACTCTTTTCCCACCCATCTGACTTTACGCCTGTATGTACGACTGAATTTGTGGGGTTCCAGGAAATCTATCCAGAGTTGAAAGAATTGAACACAGAATTGCTTGGATTGAGTGTGGATAGTGTACCATCCCATATCGCATGGATCCGAAGCATTGAAGAAAACTTCAATACGAACATTGAATTTCCAGTCATCGCTGATCTCGATAAACAAGTAGCGATGAAGTACGGAATGATTATGCCAGGCGAAAGCCAGGTGGAGACAAGTCGCGCTGTTTTTGTCATCGATGACAAACAAAAAATCCGTTCAATCATCTATTATCCATTGACAACAGGCCGGAACATGCAGGAAATCCTTCGTCTTGTAAAAGCCCTGCAAACGACAGATAAACACGGAGTCGCTACACCCGCTAACTGGACAGAAGGCGACAAAGCTGTCGTATCACCGCCGAAGTCGCAGGAAGAAGCCGCTGCACGTGCTGAAGAAGAAGGCATTGAATACATCGACTGGTACATTTCTAAAAAAGATGTGTAATGTAGGAAGACTGTCTGGATTCCAGGCAGTCTTTTTTCGTGTAGGGAGTTAGATGAGGGGGAGATAGACTAGTTATTTAAGAATTCTTTCGCTCTATTTGTATACTTCCGTACATAAGTGTACACAATCCTGTATAATTGCAAGGCATAGTCTAATTAGGAAGAAGGGAATTACAATGAATCCTTCATTTGAAGAAATAGGAGTATCTCCTGTTCTTATAGAAAAATTGAAGCATCAAGGAATCGCCACGCCAACACCTGTTCAGGGACAAGCCATTCCTTTAGTGAAAAAAGGTCATGACGTTATTGCCCAGGCGCAGACAGGGACAGGTAAGACGTTTGCTTTTGTGGTGCC
Source organism: Halobacillus sp. A1-3 (assembly GCF_050971765.1). Lineage (NCBI taxonomy): Bacteria > Bacillati > Bacillota > Bacilli > Caryophanales > Bacillaceae > Halobacillus > Halobacillus sp. A1-3. Next base: position 424,153 of record NZ_JBPCEO010000003.1, read on the forward strand.
GATATTAGAAAAAGTCGATCCAGCCAAAGATTACGTACAAGGCTTGATAGTTACGCCAACGAGAGAACTTGCTCTGCAAATTACCCGCGAAGTAGAAAAGCTAAAGCCAGAAGCTGTCCAAGTTTTAGCTGTCTATGGAGGCCAGGATGTCGCAAAACAAGCCCACCGATTAAACGGGAAGGCCCACATTGTTATTGCAACACCAGGCCGGCTCTTAGATCACATGAGAAGGGAGACCGTCTCTTTAGATGCGGCACAGCAAGTTGTTTTAGATGAAGCAGATCAAATGCTGGAAGCCGGCTTTCTGCCTGATGTCCAGGAGATCTTAAAAAAGACACCTGAAGATAGACAAACCTTGCTTTTCTCTGCAACGATTACCCACCAAGTCCAGTCTCTTGCGAAAAAATTCCTGCGTGAACCGAAACGAGTGACAGTGAAAGCGGAACAAGTCACTTTAACTGGAATTAAGCAGATGGTGTATGAAACAACAGACAGGGCGAAACAAGATACGTTGATTACAATTATGAGCGAGCACCGTCCGTTTCTTGCCGTGATCTTCTGCCGGACGAAACGAAGAGCAAAGAAACTAAACGAAGCCCTCGTTAGCCGCGGCTTTGAATCAGATGAGCTCCACGGAGATCTATCTCAAGCAAAACGGGAAAAGGTCATGCAGCGTTTCCGCGAAGCAAAGATCCAGTATCTTGTTGCAACCGATGTCGCAGCCAGAGGTCTCGACGTAGAAGGTGTGACCCACGTTTTTAACTATGATATTCCTCAAGACCCGGAGAGCTACATCCATAGGATAGGCAGAACGGGACGAGCAGGAGGAAAAGGATTAGCGATTACATTCGCCGCTCCAAAAGATAAACAAGCCCTTCGCGATATTGAAAAATTAATACAGCAGAAACTTGAGCGTCGTTCACTAGAGACCCTCTCTCCTGGAAAAAGGGATGAAGAACCTGTTGAACAGAAACGTCCAAGACGTCGCAGGAAATAGAAAAGGCAAAGGGAGTTCCCTTTGCCTTTTTCGCTGATAAATCCCGACTTTCGCTGATAAATCCCGACTTTCGCTGATAAATCCCGACTTTCGCTGATAAACCGCGCCACAATAGGCAAACCCATTCACTTTTCCAAAAATAGGTCATAATCTATACCATTGAGGTTTGTAATGAAATATGATACATTATACATGTAATTCCTAGTTAATTGATAGGAATTATAAATATTAAGGGGTTGAACCAAATGGGTGTAGAGTTTGTTGACCTTTTTGATAAATGGGCGAGTTCCTATGACGATACGGTTTCTGGGAACGATCCGGAGTACCGTGAAGTTTTTGAAGGATATGAAGAGATGCTTGAAAAACTAGCGGAATTATCGATATCTCCTGTCATGGAGTTCGGAGTAGGAACAGCGAATCTGACGAGGAAAATCATCAATCAGAATAAAGTCGTTTTCGGCATTGAGCCTTCAAAGGAGATGCGCCGAATTGCCAACGTCAAATGCCCGGAAGCAGCGATTTATGACGGGGATTTTATAGACTACCCGCAATTGCTGACACCGATCAGGTCAATTATCAGCTCGTTTGCTTTTCATCATTTAACTACGGATGAAAAGAAGCTGGCGATCGAGAAATACCAACAACAATTAGAGCCCGATGGACAGGTGATCTTCATTGATACCTTGTTCAAGGATGAAGCTCATAAACAGCAGTTGATTAAAGATGCCGAAAAAGCTGGATTTTTAAATTTAGCGCAAGATTTGCAGGAAGAATACTATGCGTATCTCGAAGAACTAAGAGAGGTGTTTTTAGAGCATGGATTTGAGGTATCTTTTAAACAACTGAACAAATACGCCTGGCTGATCCAGGCAAAAAAAGGAGAATGATGGCATGACACAAATGAACGTTGAAAGCTTTAACTTAGACCATACGAAAGTCAAGGCTCCGTACGTACGTCTTGTAGGTGTAACTGAGGGAAATAAAGGCGACAAAATTTATAAATACGATCTTCGAATTAAGCAGCCGAACAAAGAGCATATGGATATGCCTGCTCTTCACTCTCTTGAGCACTTGATGGCTGAAAACAGTCGTAACCATCATGATCGTATCGTTGACATTGGCCCTATGGGCTGCCAGACAGGCTTTTATATTGCAATCTTAAATGATGACAGCTACGACAACGTTCTTGATGTCATCGAAAAGACACTGAACGATGTTCTTGAGGCAGATGAAGTACCAGCCTGCAACGAAGTTCAGTGTGGTTTTGCGGCAAGCCACAGCTTAGAAGGAGCTCAAGAGCTTGCGCGTGAACTTCTGAATAAGCGCGATGAATGGACGGAAGTTTTCCAATAAAATCGGAGGGTGAGAATGCGATGAGTTTCGTAAAAGATGTCCAATCTTTGATCGGTCATACGCCTATGATCGAACTCACTCATTCAGAAATCCCGAATCAAGCACGAATCTTTGCCAAGCTTGAATTCATGAACCCAGGCGGTAGCATCAAAGACCGGCTGGGTTTAAAACTGATTGAGGACGCATTAAATCGAAACATGCTGCAGCCCGGTGGAACGCTGATTGAGCCGACGGCTGGGAACACGGGGATTGGCATAGCTTTGGCTGCAGTCGGACGAGGCTTTAAAGTGATTTTCGTTACGCCTGAAAAATTCAGTCAGGAAAAGCAGAAACTGATGCGAGCTCTTGGAGCGACGGTCATCAACACGCCGACTGAAAAAGGTATGAAAGGTGCAATCAAAAAAGCGGAAGAGCTGTGTAAAGAAATTCCTAATTCTTTCAGTCCCCAGCAATTCAATAATCAAGCCAATCCGGATGCGTATTATGAAACACTCGGTCCGGAGATTTACAGTGATCTTAATGAGGAAATTGATATCTTTATTGCCGGAGCGGGAACGGGTGGTACGTTTATGGGAACATCCCGTTATTTGAAAGAACAAAATAAGGATATAAAGACTGTGATTGTTGAGCCTGAGGGATCGATATTGAATGGCGGAAAGCCAGGACCGCATAAGACAGAAGGTATCGGAATGGAATTTTTGCCGTTTTATATGGATCCTTCCTATTTTGATGCCATTCACACAGTTTCAGATGAGATCGCTTTTCAACGAGTAAAAGAACTGGCTTTGAATGAAGGATTACTAGTCGCAAGTTCATCAGGCGCTGCGTTTGAAGCGGCTCTAAGGGAAGCAAAACAAGCAAAGCCAGGAGCTAAGATTGTTACAATTTTTCCAGATAGCAGTGAAAGGTATTTGAGTCAAGGTATATATGAGGAGTGAATGCTATGAGAAAGAAAACACAACTGATCCATGGTGGAATAACCGGAGATGAAAAGACGGGTGCCGTATCGGTGCCGATCTATCAAGTAAGCACGTATGCCCAGGATGGTGTGGGAAAGCACCGTGGGTATGAATATTCCAGAACGGGAAATCCGACTCGTTTTGCATTAGAAGAGCTGATTAAGGATTTAGAAGGCGGACACCGCGGATTTGCCTTCGGTTCCGGCATGGCGGCAATTACAGCAGTACTCATGACATTTAACCATGGCGACCACGTTATTTTTACCGATGATGTTTACGGTGGAACGTATCGCCTTGTATCAAAAGTCATTAACCGCTTCGGTCTTGAAGCAAGTTTCGTTGATACGAGCGATATAGAAAATATCGAAAATGCGATTACAGCTAGAACGAAGGCGATATACGTAGAAACACCGACAAATCCATTACTCAAGATTACGGATTTGGAAAAAGTATCAGAGCTCGCCAAATCGAAAGACTTAATGTTCATTGTTGATAACACGTTCAGTACGCCTTACTGGCAAAACCCGATAGAATTTGGTGCCGATATTGTCCTTCATAGTGCCACGAAATACCTTGGCGGTCATAGTGATGTCGTCGCGGGACTTGTCGTGGTCAATTCTGAAGAACTGGCAGAGGATGTTCACTTTGTGCTGAACTCTTCGGGAGGAATTTTAGGACCACAGGACTCCTGGTTATTGATGCGCGGAATCAAAACCCTCGGTATCCGCATGGAAGAAATCGAAGAAAACACCCGTCAATTTGTCGAGTTTCTTGAAGATCTGCCTGAAGTGACGAACATTTACTATCCAGGTCTGGAAGCCCATAAAGGAAGCGATGTTCATCAAAATCAAGCACGCGGAAACGGCGGTATGATTTCTTTTGATGTAGGAAGCGGCGAAAAAGCGGATCAAGTTTTGCGTAACGTACGCTATTTCACCTTGGCTGAAAGCCTTGGCGCTGTCGAAAGCCTTATTTCTGTTCCAGCGATGATGACACATGCTTCAATTCCAAAAGAACGTCGGGCTGAGCTTGGCATCACAGATGGTCTTGTCCGTGTTTCCATCGGATTAGAAGACGTTGAGGATTTGAAGGAAGATTTCTTACAGGCACTAAGGAAATAAGTGAAGAAAGGAGCGTTCTCTTTATGAGAGCGTTCCTTTTTGTATAGTGTCTATTCCATGAGCCACACTAAAGAAGAATATCAAATAGGAGTGGAACATCATGGATTATACTCACTATAAAAAACAACTAGAAGAAAGAAAGCGCGAAATAGAGGAACGACTAATCAAGCAAGGAAACTTTGGTATGGAGCGAGGCTTGGCAAGCGATATGGCCTCTGGTGAGCTGTCACAGTATGATAACCATCCGGCTGATTCTGGGACGGAACTGTATGAGCGCGAAAAGGATATCGCGCTGCTTGGACATTTGAAAGAAGAACTGTCTGACATTCAGTATTCTTTGAATCAAATGAAAAAAGGAACTTACGGTATATGTGAAAAAACAGGTCAGCCAATCTCTGATGAGCGCCTGGAAGCTCTTCCAACAGCAAGAACCGTTGCTGAAGCATCACCAAACCAGGACGTGTCAACGGATCATCCAATAGAGGAAGAAGTACTAAGTGAATTAGAGGACAACTATGGCCGCGATACAGATGATCCCCAGTACAATGAGCAAAATGCCTATGAACAGGTGGCTTCATTTAATCAGACAAGTATGACCTATGACGGGTCATCCAATATGGATAGTGAAGATGGTGTAGGATACGTCGAACAGTTCGAACCATTCGTCTCAACAGATATGAATGGATATACCGGAGCCGACGATGTAAAATTTGAACGAAACGTTCACTATGATAAGTATATGGATCATATGGATGAAGCCGAAGAGGATGAATCTGATTCAGCCTACTAAAACACTCTAATGACAAAAGAAAAAGGGCAGCCTATCAGGCCGCCCTTTTTTAATCTTTAATAGCCTACTTCCACAGAGGCATTGACGATATACATTTGGTCGTTATCATCATTATGATCTTCCAGCACGATTCCACTCGTTGTTCTCATGCCGCCATCATGAACCTCCACATTGACTTCCCCGTAAGGAATGACTTTTTCAATTTCTTCATATTTAATTTGATCGTGATCAAAAGGTACTGCCAATTTGACGTTTACTTTCATATTATCAAGAGAATTTTCAGGAAGGGCCGCCTTAATTCCAGGCATTGAATTGTTTTGAATCGCATTTTTCACGGCGCGTACGGAAGCTTTCGTAATGTTTTGCCCGTGTACGTCAGTGCCCATTCCTGTTTGAATAAAGATTAGTCGATCCATTTCTATCCCATCCTTTCTTATAATGTGTTTATCACGTAACCCCTCATTTTAAAACTATAATTTAAAAATGCTCCAAAAGGATTAAGCGCTTCCACCCAGTCTGGGCCTATGCGGAATTTTTCTTAAGGAATTCAAGGATTTGCACTGTCAAAAAGAATCTCCGATTTTAAGTTGACACACTATTTCGAATGTATGTATAATTTATTACTATACTCAAAACATACTATTTTTATAGGAATTATGGTAATAAGGATGATGACCTTGTTTTTACAGATGGATAAAATCGGTAAGACGTTTAATGACAAAGAAGAAGGCAGATTTGAAGTCTTTTCAGATATTGATCTTACAGTCGAAGAAAACCAATTCGTTTCGCTTCTTGGACCTTCAGGATGTGGAAAATCTACACTGCTTTCGATGGTCGCAGGACTTGAAACGGTAACAGAAGGCTCCATCAAGTTAGAAGGCGAAGAAATCAAGAAAGCTGGACCTGATCGAGGTATGGTGTTTCAGGAAGCTTCCCTGTTTCCTTGGCTGAATGTAAAAGAAAATGTTATGTTTCCTTTAAAACAGCAGTTATCCAAGCAAGAAGCATCGAAGCGGGCGGATCAATTTTTACAAATGGTTCATCTTAGCCGTTTTAAAGAAAATTATACTCATGAACTCTCAGGTGGTATGCAGCAGCGGGTGGCAATAGCGAGGGCACTTGCGATGGATCCAAAAGTGCTTTTGATGGATGAACCATTCGGTGCTTTAGATGAGCAGACGAGGCACATTCTTCACGAAGAACTAATGAAGATCTGGCAGGAAACGAAAAAAACGATTCTGTTTGTTACGCATAGTATTCAAGAAGCAATTAAATTATCTGATCGAGTCATTGTCATGGGAACACGTCCAGGAAAAATTATCGCTGACTTCAAAATCGATGTTCCTAGACCGAGAAAACGGGATGATGATCGGGTGATTGAACTAGAGAAGAAAGTCATGAACCTTCTCGAAGGTGAGATCAATAAAGTGTTGAAGGAAGAGCTGAGTCATGAAGGTAGTCATTAAAAGAATTTTATTTTTAGTTGTTATACTCGGGATTTGGCAGTTGGTTTTTACCGCCAACATTTTTGAAGATATCGTTTTTCCATCACCTATAAAAGTAGCTGGTGCGCTGTATGAAGGTTTTTCAAGCGGGGATTTAATTAAGGCGCTTGGCGCAAGCTTTAAGCATTTATTCAGCGGTCTCTCATTAGCGATTCTTTTTGGTACAACAATTGGTGTCATTCTTGGAAAATCAAAGCAAGCTGATGAAACAGCGGGCATGTACTTAATCGCTCTTCAAAGTATACCAAGTATCGTCTGGGTGCCGCTTGCGATCATGCTATTTGGATTTTCTGAGTTTGCTGTTGTATTCGTCGTAGTGCTCGGTGGTACATTCGTCATGGCGCTGAATGTGAGATCTGCAATCCATAGTGTACCCCCACAGTTAGTGAGAGCGGCAAGGACCATGGGGACGAACGGAGTTCCTCTTTTTTTCAGGGTAGAGGTGCCGTCTAGTGTTCCTTATTTTATCACGGGCATCCGGCTAGCATGGGCCTTCAGCTGGCGAGCACTTATGGCTGGTGAACTTTTAAGTAACGGTCCCGGACTAGGATACTCGCTCCGTTATGCACAGGATTACGCTCGAATGGATCAAGTGATTGGAATCATTATCATTATCGGTGTCATTGGTGCGATCGTCGACCAAATCGTTTTCTCGAAGTTAGAAAAGAATGTTATGAAGCGTTGGGGATTATTAAAAACATAGGATGGGAGATGAGGTTAAATGAAAAAAATCTTTTATGGAATGGTAATCTTAGCGATGAGTCTGTTCCTTTCTGCATGTGGTGAAAGTGCTGGCGCAGGTTCCAATGGGGAAGGTGCGAAAGAAATTACGATCGGTTATTTTCCAAACATTAACCACGTAGCTGGAATGGTGGCTGAAGAGAAAGATTTATATACAGAAACATTGCCTGATGGAACAAAAGTGAACTACCAGTATTTCCCTGATGGTTCTTCTTTTATGACGGCTATTGAAACTGGAGATATCCAGGGAGGGCTTGTCGGACCAGGACCTGCGATGAACCACTTTACAAGCGGTGCAAAAATTAATGTTGTTGCAGCTGGATCAACAGGTGGCACAGTTATTATGGCTAGAAACGGAGCGAATATTGAGTCACCGAAAGATATGGCTGGAAAAACTTTCATCTCACCTCGAGTTGGGTGCACACATGATGTACAGTTTGAAACGATGATGAAAGAAGAATACGGTATTACTTCCGACCGTATCGGTGGAAAGATGAAGCACGTGACAGGGAAACCAGCGACATACGCAAGTCTTTTTGAAACAGGAAAAGTTGATGTTGCAACAGTTCCTGAACCATGGGCTTCTTCCATTGAAGCGGAAGGAAATGGGGAAGTGCTAGTGGATACACCAAACGTAGCCTACGGTGAAACATTGCCTGCGGCTGTATTTGTAACTTCTCAGGATCTTGTGAAAAACAACCCGGAAATGGTTCAGAACATCGTCGATGCTCATAAACAAGCAACTGAATTTATTCAGGAAAACCCTGAAGAAGCAAAACAGATTGCGACTAAGAAAATTAAAGACATCACAGATCAAGAGTTGTCTCAAGAAGTCATCGACAATGCTTGGGATCGTATCGAATTCACTTATGATGTGGAAGAGAAGCACTTGCAGGACTTTGCAAACTCCTCCTATGACCTTGGTTTCTTAAAAGAAAAACCAGATCTTACAGGTCTAGTCGATAAGAGCTTTATTGAATAATAAGAAAAGGTGCCTTTCAAAAAGGCACCTTTTTTATGCTTTCTGATGGACAGGCTCGAAGATGTGCATCATCCATTTGCCAATGTCTTCAAAGCCAATTCGTTTATAAATGCTTCCTGCTGCTGGATTATCATAAAACAGACAAAGCATTCTTCCTTCAGATAAGAGTTCCTCACAAAGTTTTGTCATACATAGGCTGGCAAACCCGCGCTGTGTATAATTCACATCTGTACAAACTCCCACCACTATAGCAGATTTTGAGTTCTCTGCTGTAGTGGAAGCAGAAGAGACAATTTTACCGTCCCGTTCAAGATAAAATGTGCGGGAAGAACCATTCTGCATTCCTTTTCTCAAACCGTCAGCTCTCGTGCTGTCCGGTTCAAATTCTGAAATACTGTCCTGTAAGGCAACAATCTTTGGCACATCCGAGATCTTCGCAAGACGCACGTCTGAAACGTCGGGTGTAGTTTCCATTGTTTTTTCACATTTCGCATAGTAAAGAGTTCGAGTTTTTAATGAAGGGCGCTTGATGTAAGGGAGAATTTTTTCAGTCATTTCCTCTAGCCCTGAAAGCTCTTTGAATTCAGGGTCATTGTTGATAATTTCTGCAAATCCTTCAGCATCAAATTCCTGTTCCGCATAACAGATGTAGTTGCTGCGGTATTTTAGTAAGATGGCAATGAGTTCATCTTGTTCGTTGAACTCTCCCCAGAGTTTTTGGAAATCCTGCTCATAACCAAAATTCTCAATGTCCCCAATGATAAACAGGTTTTCAGCAGGTTTCTTCGATAAAAGGTTTTGACATGCTGGGTCATCCCTCTGATTTAGTCTGCGAATCATAAGCTCCCCCCCTTAGATAAAATTTCATTTATTGTAACAAAATTTTCCTCATTTACAATCCCTTTTTTAAAAAAAATTTTTAACAATATTTTTGATTCCTTCCTTTAGTTTTAATTAATTGGGTCAAACTAAGGAAACAGGAGGGATTAGCATTGAGATTATTGTTGATCGCTATTATAAGCTTCCTTTTATTTAATCAGGGTGGCTTAGTGCATGCGGAAAGTCTTTACCAAATCAGACATAAAGATCAAATTACACAAGACTGGGAAATACACGCAGATTACCCACTGTTTGACCATCTTGAAAATAAAGAACTTCAAGAGAAAGTGAATATGAAAATCGTTTTAAAGCTGAAAAATACACTTAGAAGTGTGCAGAGAGAAGCCAGTGAAGTAATGGGATTTCCGATTCTTTATTATGAGGAATCCTCTGTTTTTAAGAATAAAGAATTTTATTCGGTAGTGATGACCACGAATATTTCCAAAGGGGATCAGTACCATTCAAGAGTAACATCTATAAACTTTTCTGATGAGCCAGGCGGAGAGATCCATTCATTAAAAGATTACGTGCACATGGATCGTTTGAATAAAGAGGTAAAAGCTCAAATGGCGCAAGATAAGGATACTTTTAACTTACAAAATTTTACGGAAGTAAGGGAAGATACTGCGTTCTACGTCAATGAAGGAAAATTGGTGTTAGTCTTTAACAAATATGAAGTTGCAGCAGGTGTACATGGTACGCCGGAAATTGAAGTCTCTTTAGAAAAAGTGAAGAAAAAGGAAAAAACGGATAAGACTTATGCCCCGATTCTACCGATCGTTTAATTTATCCACAGTCACACTTGCTCACTATAAAGGGGGAAAGTAGGTTATAAACACTATCCACATTTTAATGGTGGCTAGTTATTAACACATCTAGAAAATGTTAATCCCCATATCTCTAGCCGTCTTTAAGGGTTATGCACACTGTGCACAACCCTGTGGATAAATGTTAATAACAATGAAAAAGCATAAGCGTATCGCTTATGCTTCCATTGCTTCTTCATTTTGTTCTTGCTCTCCGTAATAATGGAACATATATTGTTCTTTTGTAATGACAAATAGATCATAAACATCTTCATTTCGATTCACCCAGGAGAGAATTTCAGGATAAGCCTCATTAGCAGCTGAAACATAGGGGATTTTAAGCGCAGCTTTCATCGATCGCTGATTAGTTCGGCGAATTTTCATGAAGATGGCTTCAATATCCAAATGGAAAAATAACTCTTCAAAAAATGCCTCTTTAGCAGGTTGATTGTAGCCTTTTCCAAAGTAAGGCTGGCCAATCCACGTGGCTAAAAACCCTTTACCTTCCTGCACATCAAACAAGTTGATTGTTCCGATCGGCTGTCCCCACTCATCAAGGATGGTACGTGAAATTAATTCACCCCGATCTTCTGCTTCTATGGTCTGCTTAGTAATGAAGTAAAACTCGTCAGAGGACGCAGCCTTATGACGGACGTACGGAAAAACTTCTGGGTGGCTCATTAACTCGTAGAGAACCGGGGCGTCATGTAAATCACGCTTTTTTAGCATAAAAAATCCCTCCTTGATTTGGGGAGGGTGACTCAAACACACAAGAAGGCAAATGATGCCGACTAGTTGGTTCGTACCACCCTCGAATTTTTATCAATTGCTCACAAAAATTCGGGGTGGGAATCGAACCCACTAGAACCAGTTCATCTAACTGGTGGCGCACCATTTGCCTTCCCTATACCATAATCTTATACAGCAGCATCTATCTTTATCATAATCGAATTCAGAAAAAATGTGAATAAAAAAATTACTCATTTTTACTAGAATTTTTTTCTATTGCTGCTCTTTTAATTCCGTATAAACAGCAAGGCGTTCGGTATATCCTTGAGCCTCATTATCATAAGGTCCCGTACATGTTATTAGATTTAAAGACCTTTTGTTTGTTGGACCAAAAAGTTTTCGAAGTGGAGCGTCATCGACTGGATAAGCAACTACTTGCTGAACGGTGAACGTAAGGGTCTTTCCGTCTTGACCATGAACTACAATATCGTCTCCAGCTTTTAAATCTTTCAAATCATAAAAGACAGCTGGACCATACTGTCCGTCTACATGTCCAGCTATAACAGAATTTCCTGTCTTGCCGGGTTTTGTTCCTGGCTCAAACCAACCGACGTCCGTTACACTGTCAGGAACGGCCATCCCACCTTCTTTTGTATATCCTTGAGGCTGGATGGGCGCATCTACTTCTATCGATGGAATCTCTAGTCTAACAGGAGTGATTCCTTTTGCTTCATCGTTCTCAACAATGGTGCCTGAAGTGTAATTCTTTTTAATTGGGGTGGTTTCTATTGAATCCTTAGTGTCTGAAAAAACAGGCTCGGTTTCAGGGTTATCTTGGGTTTCCGTAGTAGTTGTTTGTGCTTCTGGTGAAGATGAAAGAACCCTGGCTTCCTCGAGAGGTCCATCATCAAGCAGTTGAAAGCTTACGATAAATACGAGGAAGCCAAGGAGGATTGGATATACAAATCGATTCATTGTTTATGCTTCAGAACGTTTACGGAAAACCATAAAGCCAGCACCCATGGCTACTACACCAAGAATAGCTGCATAAAACATTGCATTAGAAGCATTTGTTCCGCCAAATCCTGTTTCAGGCATGGAAGAAGGCATTGCTGCTGAGTCTTCTAGAAGAAGTACTTCTGGGCTATCTGCAGTTCCTACAGCAAAAGCACTATAAACTTTTCCTTCTTCAAGCGTTGTACCTGAAAGGTCGATCAACTGTGTTCCATCTGTCGTACGAACTTCCAGGTCGTAGGTTCCTGGTTCTAGTTCTTTATAGTCAGTGACCATTGGGAATTCAGCACCTGAGAATAACGCGTCTCCACCAATTGGTCCTACATCAACGGCAGGAGCTCCAGGGATGAAGTGGCCAACACGAACTTTCGCCATTCCTTCACTTGCCTCCATGGAATCCTGGATCGCTTTTAATTGAAGGTTTTCTAAGTTATCAATCGCTGCGGCAGTATAGGCCATTCCAGCTTCAACGTTAACGTTTGCAGATAATACGGGATCTGCTTCACCTTCTGTACCCGCAGCATAGATTTCTACTGTATGTTCTCCAGCAGGTAATTCCATGTAATCGGTAGCTGCTTTAAATTCAGCACCTTCGACGACAGCTTCTCCATTAACATACACATCAACGGCCGGAGCATCAGGGGAGGCATGAAGCACACGAACTTTCGCCATATCCTTGTGGTTATCAGCAAAAGCGACTGGTGCGAATACTCCTAGGACTAAAACGATAGCAGCTAACGAGGATAATAATTTTTTCATGTTTCCACTCCTTAAAATTTTTTTATGTGACAATTGCCGAAGGTGTATGTTTCGACAATCTTTACCAAAAAACAGAGGGAGAAAACTGAATCTTATAATATTTTCGCGAAAAATATTATATAAAGGTTGTACAACCCTTGTACATTTATAATATACACGTATTATTTAGATTTCAAACTTTTAAATGGGCTGAATGTGCTCCATCGAAATTCTTCGTTTTTTTCCATAAAAAAACACCGATAGAATTATCGGTGTAATAATGCAATACTATTCTTGATAACAAACCATTTTACCGTCAATCATTGTCCAAACGGGTTTAGACATGAATTCAAACGGGTGGCCACTCCAAAGCACGAGATCAGCATCTTTACCTTTTTCAATTGACCCCACTCGATCATCAACACCGAGATTCTTAGCGGGAATAATTGTAATTCCGCGAAGAGCATCTTCAATCTCCATACCTTCACGTGCGGCTAATGCTGCACATATATTTAAGTATTGGATAGGTGTATAAGGGTGGTCTGTTGTTATGGAGACTTTGATTCCATGCTCGTGCAAAATATTATAGGTCTGCCACGTTTTGTTACGTAGTTCGATTTTTGATGCCCTAGTAAACGTTGGGCCCACAGATACTTGCAAGTTTCTTGAAGCAAGATGGTCAACAATAAGGTGCCCTTCTGTACAGTGCTCAATGCGTAAGTCTAGATCAAATTCATCGGCAAATCGAATGGCTGTAATGATGTCGTCTGCTCGGTGGGCATGTATACGAACTGGGATTTCCTTGTTCAAGGCTTGTATAATAGGTCTGACTCTAAGCTGGTCCGGATCAGGATTTTTCATTGCGGCATAAAACGTTTCTCTTAAGGTCCCCATAATTCCTAACCGTGTGATTGAAGCATCTTTAGACTGAGAATGGACACGTTTAGGATTTTCACCCAGGGCCATCTTTAACCCTGCAGTTTCTTTCAAAACCATATCAGTGATGGAATGACCAATCGTCTTTATAACCGAAGTTGTTCCTCCGATAATGTTTGCACTTCCCGGCATGATATGAGCGGATGTCACTCCTGCTTTTCTAGCATTAAAAAATGCGGGATCAAGGGGGTGAGCACCGTCAATAGCTCTTAAATGGGGCGTAATGGCTTCGATGGTTTCATTGGCATCACTTCCAGCCCAGCCTGTTCCTTCATCATACAACCCTAAATGAGTATGAACATCGATGAAGCCAGGAAAGAGATCATTTCCTTTTCCATCTATATACTCTGCTTGTTCCGGTAACGAAATATCTTTCCCATAATCAAATATTTTCCCATCAGCAATATGCACTTTTCCGTTTTTGATGGAAGGAGAAGTGATGGGATGGATCGTAACATTGGTAATGACGGTATTCATTGAACATACAGCCCTTCAAATAATGGATTACTATTATTATACTGGATTTTTATTACTTGGAGCATAGAAGAACGAAGCTTTAGAGAAAAAAACTTCGTCCTTTTGCGCAAACTTATTTAGTTAATATTGATTCTAATGCAGGTTTCAATTCAGGGTATTTGAAATGATAACCGTAGGCGATCGCTTTTTTAGGTATGACAGATTGCCCATCTAATAGCAGCGTACTCATTTCTCCGAGAGCCGTTTTTAAAGCGAAAGCTGGGGCCGGAATCCAATGGGGTCGATTGAGCACATCTCCAAGGATCTCCCCGAAATCTTTGTTCCGTTTTGGATTAGGGGCGGTACCATTCATTGGCCCTTCGACCTCTTTATGATGAATGGCAAAATCAATTAAACCGACCACATCATCGATATGAACCCAGGACATCCACTGTTCACCAGATCCAAGATTTCCCCCGATCATAAATTTGTAAGGAAGAATCATTTTCGGCAATGCACCTTCTTCACCAAGGATGATCCCGAACCGTACATAAACGGTCCGAACCCCTTTCTCAGCTGCTTTGGAGGCTCGCTCTTCCCATTCATATACGACATTGCCCAGGAAATTGTGGGCGGCTTCAGTTGTTTCTTCTGTGAAGGTTTTTGTTTTAGAATTACCATAAAAGCCGACAGCAGAAGCGTTAACAAGCACTTGAGGCTTCTCAGGAAGGCGGTCAATCAGCTCGATCACACCTTCTGTAGCCTGAATGCGGCTATTCAAAATAGAACGTTTTCTTTCCTCTGTCCACCTGCCGCTGTTCAGCGATTCACCTGCTAAATTGACGATCGCCTGTATCGCCGGTAAGTGTTCTTCAGGGTGGTAATCATCTTTAAGCCATCCGACATACGTGACCGAGTCGGTATCCTCGTGTTTCTCTGGACTCCTCGTCAATATGTAGACATGGTGGCCCTCACTCGTTAGCTGTTTTGTGAGCTGGCCTCCTACAAAACCTGTTCCTCCTGTAACTACAATGTTCATTTAGAGCGCCTCCTTCATATTTGGTAATTTACATTATTTTACTCTATACAAACCGAAAATGCGATTCGCACCTATAACGTCATCGTGAACATACATGCTACAATATAAGAAAAGAGGTGGTACTTTTGGCTAAGCTTACGAAGATTACAACGCAAAAAAAGAATAAAGGCCGATACAATATTTTTCTTGATTATGGCCAGGGTGAAGCCTATGGATTCAGTGTTGATGAAGATATCCTTGTAAAGTATCGGCTTCAAAAGAATATGGAGCTTGATGAAGCAACTATTGAAGCCATGAAGCAAACCGACGAGATACATAAATTCTATACCCTTGCCATTAACTATTTAAGCTACCGGATGCGTTCAGAAAAAGAAATCCGAGATTACTTGAATGATAAGGAAGCTGATCCGGAGCATATCAATGAGATTGTCGCCAGGTTAAAAAAAGAGAAACTTTTAGATGATCAGGAGTTTGCTAATTCCTTAGTCCGAACGAGAATCATGACGTCAAGTAAAGGACCATTGCTCCTGAAAAAAGAACTGATCGAAAAAGGTGTCAACAAGTCGCAAGCAGAGGTAGCGCTGGAGTATTTTACTTTTGATAAACAGTACGAAAAGGCAATGAAATTTGCAGAGAAAAAAATGAAGAATGACGGAAAGAAGTCGTTCCGTCAGCAAATCCAGAACGTACAGCAAACGCTTATGCAAAAAGGATATCAGGGGGAAGTTGTTCAAGAGGTACTTGCCAATCTGCCTGAGGAAGAAAATGAAGAAAGTGAGTGGCAGGCTGCTGTTCTTCAAGGAGAAAAGATCCTGAGAAAATATCAGCAAAAAGCGGAAGGATATGAATTAAAGCAAAAAGTAAAATCCGCTATGTACCGAAAAGGCTTCACCTTCGATGTGATCGATCGTTTTTTAGAAGAGTACTGCGACGAGCAATGAATTTACACCATCAATATATACTATTGCCCAGTTCTAAAAAATCATATTTCATTCTAGCTTTCTTTTTAGGGCTTGAATTGAGGATGGATTGTTTCCGTTACCGATGCGACTAAATAGGTGAGAGGGGAAATCGCCCGCTTTCTGCGGGGATGACTGCAAGCCTCCTCGGTTTGCCAACCCATCCATTCCCGCCAACCCATCTACTCTTTGAGGAGCGGACCCGTTTTAATACCGGTATTAGAATTCAGTATTTGACGATGCTTAAAATCAAACGAGAGTATAGTAAGTACACTGCAAATTGCAGTAATCAAACCAATTAAAAGGTTTTTCAGAGTACTTCAATATGAACATACAGTTTAGAGCTCATTCATTTCCACCTTTAAGGCGTTTCCGTTGTCCATATAGTTGTAAGGAGGTCCGGGAAATGGGGAGACTCCTGTGGGATGAGCATGACAGGTGAGACCCCGGAGAGCGATTAGCTCGAGGAGGCTCAGCGTATGCCCACGGAAAGCGAACCATTTCCCGGACCTCCTACTGCTATCCAAGGTAACGGAAACATTCAGGTCACTGCTATTTTTTAAAATAAAGTTGTAAAAGAACTGATTTTTATAACGGAGGAGAAGTGATGATTTATTTAAGACAGACTTTTCAATTGCACCCTGATCAATATAAGAGATGTACACAATTTTTCAATGACTACACACTTCCTCTTCATAGAGAGAACGGGGCAAGATTGACAGGAAGGTATGTAACTAAAGCAAGAGATGAGATTACAACCGTATGGGAATATAACTCGTACGAACACTATAAAACTGTGAACGAAAAAATCAAGCAGTCAGAGCTTTTTAAAGAAGCTGAAAAGAGAAGGAAAGAACTTGAGCCTTTCTATTTAAACAAGCAAGAAGAGTTTATGGAAGCAACAGGGAATTATCAATTTCCAAAGCATATTGTTTCCGTATCCGCCTACATAACAAACAATGTCGGTGAAGTTTTGCTAGTAAAAAACGAGCACCGCAATGATACATATGAAATGCCTGGCGGACGGATGGAGATAGGAGAGACCCTTGAAGAAGCCGTTCGCCGAGAGGTTTTTGAAGAAACAGGCATTACAGCCGATATCACAGGGATCACAGGTGTTTATCAAAATGTGACCAGGGGGATTGTGTGTATTGTCTTTAAAGGAGTGTATCGATCAGGTGATCTAAGAACGCAGCCTGGAGAAACACAGGAAGTCCTTTTCAAGGGTTTAAATGAGGGTGAACTCGATAAACTCGTCACAAAAGAACATTTCAAAATCAGGATCACCGACGCTCGAGACCGAGAAGGAGTGGCTGTAGAAAGTTATTATGTCCGTCCTTATGAAGTGGTGCACCGGATTGAATCCTAAAAACAAAAGCTGCTGACCTGAAGGGCCGGCAGCTTTCTATTTAAAGTAAACTTTTCTTTTCTAAATCTTCAATGGCTTCATGGACGTGGTCAACTGTTGTGTTTGCTTTATCAAGCACTTCATGGTGAGCTGTTGACATCACATAGCTGTGTGGCGTTAGTTCAAACATCGCTACGTCATTGAACGAATCTCCTACACAAGCCACTTCATGTGGTTCGATTCCCAGTTTCTCGATAAGGGAACGGATTCCATTTCCTTTATTGATTGCCTTTGGCATAATATCTACACATGATTCATGAGAAATGAAGCAATCAATCTCTTTTCCAAAAGATTGGTCAATTCGATTGAACGCGTCAATCACATCTTGCTCTTGTCCGTGTAACGTAATTTTAGAAGGGGAAAGGTTAGTGCCAAACCGTTCAGTCATATTCGGGTCGATTTGAATCTCATGAAAAAGTTGTTCAGAAATAATATCGATCCATTTATTGTGTTCTTTCGTGTACGTTTCATTTGCGGTGGAAACCGTTTTAATCATCGGTTCCTGATCTATCGATGTCATAACTTTTTTGGCTAATTCGCCGTCAAAAGTTTTGGAATAAATGTGCTCACTGTCCTGATCAAACACAAAAGCACCGTTTTGACTGACGCGGTGGCCATTTACACCAACACGCTTCAATACTTCTTTAATCTCATGATCCATACGTCCAGATGCGACTGTAAGTGGAATACCACGGTCCACAAGTCTTTTCAGCGCATCCACATCTTCGTTTTTTATAAAATGGTCCATTCCAAGCAGTGTCCCGTCAAGGTCACTGATAAATAGTTTAATCATGGATGGGCTCCTTTCTGTCCTCATCTAGTAGACTTTTCACACTTAAAAGATTGTACACGACGTAAGCGCTTTTAGACAAAAGAGAAGTTTTTTATATGACAAATGCTTGTAAAAATCTTTTATGAATTATACGATAGAAGTTATGATGAGCGGACTGAAAACGGTTTATAAGTAGAGAGACAAATTCATGTGGGGGACCAATATGAGACAGCAAGTAAAAATAAAAAAAGTTTTGAATAACAATGTCGTCATTGCTGAGCACCCTTCCTATGAAGAAGTGGTGTTAATTGGCAAGGGTATCGGTTTTAATCGAAAGGCTGAAGATGATATTTCTTTTGATAAGGCAGATAAAACTTTTTTACTAAGTAATGAAAAAGAGAAAGAGCAATACGTCAACCTTCTGCCATATGTAGATGAAAGACTGATTGATTTCATGAACGATGTTCTAGTTCACATCGAGACACGGATGGGGCAGGAATTGAATCAGCATATCCATGTGGCATTGACCGACCACTTGGCTTTCGCGATTAACCGGGCCAAGAAAAATATGCAGTTCTCTAATCCATTCTTGCTGGAAATCGAGTCTCTCTATCCGAAAGAATACCAAATTGCCATGGAAGTCGTGACTATGATCTACGACGAAATGGGCATCCAATTCCCAGAAGGTGAAGTAGGCTTTATCGCGCTTCACATTCATAGTGCCGTTACGGATAAAACTTTAAGAGAGATCAACCGGCATAATCAGTTGATATCAAGACTAGTGTCTATCGTAGAAGATACGATGGACGTTACCATTGATAAAAACAGTGTGGATTACCATAGACTCGTTCAACATTTACACCGTGCCATTGACAGAGTGTATCAATCGGAAAGCCTCGGTGATGAAATAAAACTCGCAAATATGTTGAAACAAGAATATCCTGTGTGCTATAATTTAGCATGGAAGTTGATAAAAGTGATGCAAAAACAGTTGAATAAGCCAGTAGATGAATCTGAAGTTATCTACTTAACGATTCATTTACAGCGACTAACCCATAAATCTTAACCAGTACGTGTTACTGATACGATCAGGCATGAGTATTGGAAGATTAAACGGTTATCTTAAGGGAGAAGTGTACCTTTCGATAACTGATTGATCTTCTATACTCATGCCTTTTTTAATGCATTTATTCTTTAGTCCGGCGTCCTTCAAGGGCGCTTCCATTTACCAGTAAAATGAAACCGTTTTATTTTTCTGAAAATTGGTTAGGATTTCGGGCTGCTGTTCTTTGTACACAACAAAAAAGGAGGAAACACAAATGTTCAAAAATGCTTTTGGTACTTTGCAAAAAGTCGGTAAAGCGCTAATGACTCCGGTCGCTCTTCTACCTGCAGCAGGTATTTTGCTGGCGTTCGGTACAAGTTTTGCGCAGGACAATTTTGTAGATAAAGTACCTTTCTTCGGAACACCATGGGTGCAAACATTGCTTGAAGTAATGGCTGAAGCCGGTGGTATTGTATTTGCTAACTTGCCGTTACTATTTGCGGTGGGGGTAGCTATTGGACTTGCGAAAGGTGACGGTGTAGCAGGACTTGCAGCCATCATCGGTTACTTAATCATGAACGTCGTAATGGGAGTACTTGGTAATGTCACTCCTGAGATGACTTCTGACCCGGCTTACGCTGAAGTACTCGGTATTCCGACCTTGCAGACCGGTGTATTCGGAGGTATCATCGTCGGTATATTAGCGGCGTCACTGTACAATCGGTACTTTAATATTGAATTGCCTCAGTTCTTAGGATTCTTTGCTGGTAAACGTTTCGTGCCTATCATCACAGCCTTCACATCCCTGTTTTTGGGTATCATCATGCTGTGGGTATGGCCGTTTGCTCAAAACGGATTAAATGCTCTTTCTCATTTGATGCTTGAAGGGAACCAGACGATTTCAGCGTTCTTCTTCGGTGTAATCGAACGTTCCTTAATTCCATTTGGTCTGCACCATATTTTCTATTCTCCGTTCTGGTTTGAGTTTGGCTCATACACGAACGCAGCAGGAGAAATTGTACGTGGTGACCAAACGATTTTCTTCGAACAGTTGAAAGACGGTGTAGAATTCACTGCCGGTACATTTATGGTTGGTAAGTTCCCGTTCATGATGTTCGGACTTCCAGCTGCTGCACTAGCGATTTATCATACGGCAAAACCTGAACGTAAGAAAGTTGTCGGCGGAATCATGCTATCTGCTGCCCTGACTTCTTTCTTAACTGGTATTACTGAGCCAATCGAATTCTCATTCCTATTCGTAGCTCCAGTACTATTCGGTATTCACGCTGTTTTTGCAGGTTTCTCCTTCATGATTATGGAGATCTTAGGTGTTAAAATCGGACAAACCTTCTCTGGTGGTCTAATTGACTTCATTCTGTTCGGTGTACTTCCTAACCGTACAGACTGGTGGTGGGTCATCATCGTAGGTCTATGTTTCTCCGTTATTTACTACTTTGGTTTCCGTTGGGCAATCCTTAAGTTCAACTTGGCTACACCAGGTCGTGAAGACGAAGCAGAAGACGCAGATGACGACGGAGAAGTCGGCGATCTACCATTTGAAATCTTAGAGGCAATGGGTGGTAAAGAGAACATCAGCCATCTTGACGCTTGTATTACACGTCTTCGTGTTTCTGTTAATGACAAAGAAAATGTTAATAAGAACCGTCTGAAAAAACTTGGGGCTTCTGGAGTTATGGAAGTCGGAAACAACATTCAGGCGATTTTCGGTCCAGTATCTGATACTCTTCGCGGTCAAATGCAAGACATCATGGATGGAAAAACACCACGCTCTCGTGATGATGTAGCAGAGATTAAGAATGATACGAAAGCCGCTGAAGCTCCTGTAACAAAAGGTGAATTGAAGTTTGTCAGCCCGATCAAAGGTAAAGTACTGCCAATCACAGAAGTTCCTGACCAAGTGTTTTCTGGAAAAATGATGGGCGATGGCTTTGCAATTGAGCCGGAAGATGGTAAGATAGTTTCGCCGGTAAACGGTAAAGTGTTAAATGTTTTCCCTACGAAGCATGCAATTGGTCTTGAAGCCGAAAATGGAATGGAAATTCTAATCCATATCGGTATTGATACCGTAGGCTTGAAAGGGGAAGGATTTACGGCTATGATTTCTGAAGGGGACGAAGTGAAACAAGGACAAGCGTTAATGGAAGTAGATCTAGACTACGTCAAAGAAAATGCTCCATCCATCGTAACTCCGATTGTATTTACAAACCTTGAAGAAGGGCAGTCTGTAAACGTTAAAGCTTCTGGTAAAGTGAATCACAACGACCCAGATATAATTGAAATTACAAAATAAAAGGAGAGTAATCAATATGGCAGAACAAACAATGAAAATCACTGCAGCTGACGGCGTACACGCTCGTCCAGCAACAGCACTAGTACAAGTAGCAGGAAAATTCCAATCTGAGGTTAACCTTGAATATAACGGGAAATCCGTAAACATGAAGTCCATTATGGGCGTTATGTCTCTAGGGATCCCTAGCGGTGCAGAAGTTAAGTTCACTGCTGAAGGTTCTGACGAAGAAGAAGCAGTAGAAGCAGTTGTAGCAAAAGCAAAAGAAGAAAACCTTGGTGAGTAATTCACTTAAGAAAAAGCCGGCCTTCGTGGCCGGCTTTTTTTGTGGACTAGTTGTGTTTGATTAATAGTGTGAGGTACATCCAAGACCAGGGGGGCCTGCCACTCTAAAAATGAAACCCAGCCTCTGTGTCATTCGTATTCCATTGTTAGGAGGTATTTGTTTATGGACTGGATCCCTTATGTAGTCGTGCCTATAGTGATTGGGGCAATGATCCTTGTGAAAACAAAAGATGTCAAAGATAAAAAGAAGAATCCTCCCCGGAAATGGGAAGGAGAGCCGGCGTCAGCGAATGAAAAACGGTGGCATGATGCTGAGAAAGAAGCGGCTCGCCGTGCAATATCCGGAGGAGGGTCTGGAGATGCTTAAACCCGTATCAGGTACACGAGAAGAGCAGAGCAGTACCTCAACGCTAGAAAATCATTTATCGATAAAAATTTCTTCTCTACCATCATCTTCGTTAAAAATTTGTGCAGCTACAACCTCTGGACCTTTTAACTTCTCAGGGTTTGAGACATGATCCGTTTCACTCCAAAATGGCGTGTTCATTCCACCCATGTAGACGGCTGTAGCAGCGACTTTCTCGTCTTCCCATTCTTTATGAAGGCTTGCAGTAAAACCTTTAACAGCGAACTTACTGGCACAATAGACGCTTTCATTTTTCTTTCCCCGCAGACCGGCTGTAGAAATGATGTTCAATACTCGGCCTTGTGTTTCTTTCAACTTAGGAAAAGCTTTCTGAGTAGTAAGAACCGTTCCTTTTACATTTGTATTCAACATTGCATCGATGTTTTCAGTTGTATAGCTTGAGAGCTCTCCAAATATTCCTAAGCCTGCATTGTTGATCAAAACGTCTAGCGAATCGATTTGTCGGAGAGCTTCTTCTACAGAAGCTGGTTCTGTAACATCACAAACAATGACTTCTGCTTGGCCACCTTTGGCTTTGATTTCATCCTGAACGACTAGGAGGTTTTCTTCCGTTCGGCCTGATAAGTAAATCGTGTATCCATTCTCTGCGTATTGGTGAGCAAGCGCACGACCTAGCCCCGTACCTGCTCCTGTAATCCATACATTGCTCATATGATTGATCCGCTCCTTTTGTAATCTAGTTGGTTACCATATTCATTGTGCAAAAACCCTGATAAAATGTAAAGAAAGGTACAATTCTTATTACATTTGCAGGAGGAACCTAATGGAACGTCGTTATAGTGATTATACGTATGAAGAATTAAGGCAGGAAGTAGCTGAACTTAAAGAGAAAGCCATAAAAGCAGAACAAATGGGAATGGTCAATGAGTATGCGGTCCATGAAAGAAAAATCATCATGGCTAAATCTTATATGATGAACCCGGAAGAATTTTCCGCCGGTGAGACCTATCAAATTGAGGGGGACCCTGCCCACACGTTTTATATTGAGTATATGAATGGTGTATTTGCATGGGGATACCGTCAAAACGATCAGGAGGAAAAAGTAACTGAAGAAACAGAAGAAGCTCTTCCCATCTCCATGTTAGGACAAAAAGTAAAATAGCTGTGCGCGAAAGAATCGCGCACAGCTCATCATTAATAATGGTTCTTTTTGGCTTGAACCTCGGTGATTTTGTCCGCTTGGGTCGGCTCTGTTTCACCGTTAACCCTTTTACTTAAATGCTTCGCACCACGGCGAGCTTTAAAAGGGTTAGCCCTGTTGTTAAAGCTTTTATTTCCCACGGTGATACCTCCCAACCTGGTTGATATCGCGTTCGCGGGACTTGGCAGCTTTTTCTTGAGGTTTACTATTGATCGTCCCATTTGGCCTTAAGGCTAAATACTCGCTTTGATCAGCGGGTGCATGGGACATCTTTA
Organism: Halobacillus sp. A1-3; assembly: GCF_050971765.1. Lineage (NCBI taxonomy): Bacteria > Bacillati > Bacillota > Bacilli > Caryophanales > Bacillaceae > Halobacillus > Halobacillus sp. A1-3. The sequence continues at coordinate 447,818 of NZ_JBPCEO010000003.1, forward strand.
TATTAGGGAAATTCTTTGCTTTGTTACGCATGGAAAACCCTCCTCACGTCTCTTTTGGGGAGACAAGATTAGTTTGTGTCACTAGTGAGAAAGTATGTGATACAATGCGTATGTAATGATTGGCAGACATGAGGTGACAGCAATGGATGAAATTTTTGAACGGTTAGCTGAACGTTTATATGATAAGAGCGGGAGGCTTACAATTGATGAAGCAAGAACCTGGGTCGAGCTTCTTTGGGAAGATTTTGAGTCAACAAGGGCGAAGGCCGGTTACGATTATAAAGGGAAGCAAATGACAGAGCAGATTGTTTCTCAATGGATTGAGCATTATGGTCCGAAATTACACGAGTACGTAGCCACAAATCCGAAGTTTAAAGAAATGCTTAAGCGAAAAGGCTATGAACATTAAATGAATAAGCCGTGTTGCTACGTGGCAGCACGGCTTGTTATTTGTAGTAGGTTAACTTTTTGATTCAGTCATGGGGCTGAGCTTATTTTGAAGCTTTTCCTCTGTAAACACCCAGCCTGTATAGGAGTTTAGAATTTCTAAATTTTCTTCTCCATGTTCATCATCAATTTGAGCGATAGCTACAAAAGGATAACGTCCTTGAGAACGGTAGCGCAAATCAATAAACCGGACCTCGGTGTATTCATCATGATAGCTCATCTCATAGCGATACACAGGAGAAAAGGATAAAAAAGCTTTTATATTATGATCGGTCAGCGCTTTTTTAACGACAGGATCTCGATAATCGATCGGTTTATTGACGAACTCATCGAGAATAGTAATGTGCCCGTTCTCAGCGCGGCCTACGTAATAATTTGTAGGAGTCGTGATCGCGATTTTCCAAATGTTTTGCTGAATCGTAGGAGAAGTTGCGATTTGTTCCACATCATCGAAATACTCATGAATTAAGCGAACTAGTTCTCGCTTATCGAAATACCTTTTGACGTAGTATAAGGCGATTACAAAATAGATCAAGAGCCACATCAAGCCAGGCGAAGCTCCAAGGTTCCAGGCGACGATACCTGCAATATGGAGTGCGAAAATGTATGGGTCGAACGTATTGATAAATCCGTAAGCAACCCAGCGGTGGGAGAACGGCCGGTACGCCTGGGTCCCATACGCATTAAAAATATCAACAAACACATGTAAGATGACGGCTAAAAATGTCCATAACCAAAGGTGCAAAAAACTGACCTCTGGAGAGAATAAGTAAATGAGGCTTGGGATGCTGATTCCCCAAAGTGCCACGGCAGGTACAGAATGAGTGATTCCCCTGTGGTGGCGTATATAGACAGCGTTGTTTCTTAATTTAAGTACGGTGTCACAGTCAGGTGCTTGAGAGCCGACGATGGTACCGATTAATACAGCATTGAACAACGCAGGATCTGCTTGAACAGCAGGATCCAGTGTGGCGAGTCCGCCAAGCGCAACTCCCATAACAACGTGTGTGCCAGTATCCATATTCTTTCCTCCTTTGGCCAGACCGTACAATAGTAGTTTATCATGAAGGATGATTTTGCATGAGAAAAAAAGATCAAGTTGAACATATTTTACAAGGTTTTAACCCCTCGTTGTTCAGAGAGCGTCTGATTGATTGGTTTAAAAAGGAACAACGGATTTTACCATGGAGAGAAAATCAGGATCCTTATCGGGTCTGGGTATCAGAAATTATGCTCCAACAGACGAGAGTTGATACCGTCATTCCTTATTTTAATAACTTTCTAAGTAAGTTTCCTACCTTAGAGGCATTGGCTGAAGCAGACGAACAAGAGGTGCTGAAAGCATGGGAGGGCTTAGGATACTATTCCCGAGCTCGAAATCTGCAAAACGCGGTACGCGAAGTTGTGGAGGAATACGGGGGGGTTGTGCCGGACGATCCAACAGAATTAGGAAAATTAAAAGGTGTCGGGCCTTATACAAAAGGAGCCATTATCAGTATTGCTTATGACACGGCCGAACCTGCTGTAGATGGAAATGTTATGCGTGTCCTATCTAGGATTCTTCACGTGGAAGAAGATATTGCCAAACAGAGTACGAGAAAGTTGTTTGAAGAGCTAGTCCGCGAACTGATCTCTAAGGAAGATCCATCGTCCTTTAATCAAGGATTGATGGAGCTGGGCGCACTGATTTGTACACCGAAGACCCCGTCTTGTATGCTTTGTCCTATCCAAGAGCAGTGCCTGGCATTTGAAAAAGGAATTGAAACTGAGCTGCCTATAAAATCATCAAAAAAGAAACAGAAGAAGATTCCTTATATGCTCCTTCTTATTCAAAATGAAGAGGGGGAAGTGTTAGTCGAACAAAGGCCCTCCGAAGGCTTACTTGCTTCGTTGTGGCAATTTCCGATGGTGCCCTTATCGGATTTAGACCAGGAAGCCGTTAAACATTGGTTTTACGGAGAATATGGTCTTCACATTGAGCTTAAGGATTCTGTTGATCAAATAAAGCATGTCTTTTCACATCTTATTTGGGAAATGGAAGTCGTCAAAGCAGAAGTGACGGGCGGTGAACTCGACAGAGAACGCTGCCGCTTCGTCAATTTAAATGAAATGAACGACTTGCCATTTCCGGTTTCACACCAAAAAGCACATAAATATATTAGTCAATAACAGGATGAGTGCCGTGGGTCCAAGTAGCTTCTTTCTCTTCTAAGCCTCCACGGCGCTTAATTTCGTTATTGATTTCTCTTAACATGGTAACGCCCTCTGCATTCAAGTAAGGAGCTGTCTGGGATAATGCATAGTGGAAATATCCGAGCTCTTTGTCTTGCCATGTTTGTTTAGACTCCATCGTCAGTTGTGACAAATCTCTTCCTACATACATAAAGATCCCTCCTCAGTTATTATTTTTTGTTTTTCTGACAATCCCATACCCGTTAATTAAAGGAATCCCATAGCATTCATTTGTAACAAAAATGGAATATATTCCAATTGTTCATTATAATGTGCCGTATGTACAGGAAACAAACTGTTCATTACAGCGGTTCATCAAGCGGTGTTACCATCAGTTCAATGAGCAGCAGTTACTGGAGTAAACGTTATATCGGAACAAAACGCTATGATTTAAACTGGAATGAAAGGCACTCCTATTACAAGTTATAGGAGTGCCTTTTTTGGTTGCTCTAAGAAAAAGAAAATGGAAAAATTTTTGTTTGAAATTTGGAATGAAATGATATGAACCTGTACACAATAATTTTTGCGGAGGTGATAATCATGGCTAAGCAACCGAAACAAAACAAAACAGCTGCTGGTACTGACAAACAACACGTGAAACAACAAAACCAACAAGCTGCTCAACAAGGTCAGCAAAACCAATACGGTGCTGAATTTGCATCTCAAACTGATGCTCAGCAAGTCCGTCAGCAAAACCAACAATCTCAGGCTAAGAAAAAGTAACCTGAATTGATGGTGTGGCTTGTCCAGGCTGTTTATATTAGCCTGTATCAATCCCCCGAATGAGAGAAGCCGTCCTATGTGGGCGGCTTCTTTTTATACATAGACCAATCTTAATTGTTTTTCTTTCCTTCCAAATGTCGTTATAATAGACAGAAGGCATGAAACGGAAATATAGGGAAGGGGGGAGACCATGCCCGGCCCGGAAGCAGGAAAAGCCATCGAAATTCAAAGCTATAAACATAATGGAAAATTGCATCGCGTGTGGGATAGCACGACAGTACTCAAAGGCACACGCCACGTTATCATTGGGGCAAATGATCGGACCATCGTTACAGAAAGTGATGGGCGGAGATGGGTGACCCGTGAACCAGCGATTTGTTATTTTCATTCCAGGCATTGGTTCAATATTATTGGAATGTTAAGAAATGACGGAGTATATTACTATTGTAATATTAGTTCGCCGTTCATATATGAAGATGAATCCATTAAATATATCGATTATGACCTTGATGTGAAAGTTTATCCTGACATGACCTACAAGTTGTTAGATGAAGATGAATATGAAATTCATAAACGAAAAATGAATTATCCGCATGTGCTTGATCGTATTCTATATAATAATATCGATACGCTGGTTCGGTGGGTACGTCAGCGAAAAGGACCCTTTTCGCCTGAATTCATCGACCAATGGTATGAACGCTATTTAACGTACAGATAAAAAACCTTGAGGCTGCGCACTTTATATTTAAGTGCGCTTACTTCTTGTTCTTAAGTAGAAAGAAGGTGTTTTGAATTGGACAGTATCAAACGGTATTTACGCTTTGTACAACCGTACAAAGGTAAAATCATTATTACCGTTCTAATAGGTGTGCTGAAGTTTTCTATTCCATTGCTGATGCCGTTAATCATTAAATATGTGATTGATGATATTATCAATGCAGACATGGCTCAGTCGGAAAAATTTGATCAGCTTCTCCTTATAATGGGTGGGGCATTCGTAGTATTTTTGATTCTAAGACCGCCAATTGAATACGCGAGACAATATTTAGCCCAATGGATAGGCAGCCATATTTTATATGATATTCGTGAAAAATTATTCGATCATATCCAACGTTTGAGTTTGCGATTTTATTCAAAATCAAAAACAGGGGAAATCATTTCCCGCGTTATTCATGATGTTGAACAGACAAAGACTTTCGTCATTACAGGGCTGATGAACATATGGCTTGATATGATTACAATCGTAATTGCTATTATAATTATGCTGACGATGGACCCGTGGCTCACTCTTGTCTCAATTGCTTTGTTCCCGTTTTACGGTTTTGCTGTAAAATTCTTTTACGCAAGATTACGTAGATTAACAAGAGATCGCTCTCAGGCACTTGCTCAAGTGCAAGGACACCTCCACGAGCGCGTTCAAGGGGTACCTGTTATTAGAAGTTTTGCCCTTGAGGATCATGAACAAAAACAATTTGACGTGCAAAATAAGAACTTTTTAGATAAAGCTATTACCCATACGAATTGGAATGCTTACACGTATTCCGTCACGAACACGATCACGGACCTGGCACCTTTACTTGTAATCACATTTGCAGGCTATCAAGTAATCACAGGTTCTCTAACAGTAGGTACGATGGTGGCTTTTGTCGGCTACATGGATCGTGTGTATAATCCGCTTCGCAGGCTGGTAAACTCAGCTACGGTCCTCACCCAGTCGATCGCATCCATGGACAGGGTATTTGAATTCGTTGATGAAGAATACGATATCGTGGACAAACCAGGTGCTAAGAAAATGACAAATGTCCATGGTGACGTCTCCATTGAAAATGTGTCCTTTAAATACGACGATGATGAACCACTCGTTCTGAATAATGTCAGCTTGGATATAAAAAAAGGAGAAACGATTGCATTTGTTGGTATGAGTGGTGGAGGAAAATCCACATTGATCAGTTTGATCCCGCGTTTCTATGATGTGACAAGCGGTCGCATTCTGATCGACGGTACCGATATCCGCGATTTTGAAGCACGGACGGTCCGAGATAATATCGGTATGGTCTTACAGGACAACATTTTGTTCAGTGAATCGATTGCGATGAATATCAAAATGGGAAATCCGGACGCTACGGATGAAGAAATGATTGAAGCAGCAAAAGCCGCTAACGCTCATGACTTTATCATGAACTTACCGAATGGATATAACACACTCGTAGGTGAGCGCGGCGTCAAGCTTTCTGGTGGACAGAAACAGCGTGTTGCGATTGCGCGTGTCTTTTTGAAAAACCCGCCATTACTCGTTCTGGATGAAGCGACATCTGCGCTAGACCTTGAAAGTGAAAGCTTAATTCAGGGAGCCCTTGAGCGCCTTGCTTCAAACCGGACGACATTCATCGTAGCGCATAGACTATCAACCATTACGCATGCCGACCGAATTGTTTTAATTGAAAACGGTGAGATTGTTGAGGTTGGTCCACATGATGAGTTGATGGAACGCAGAGGCAATTATTATGACTTGTATCAAGTGCAGCAATTAGATGATAAGAGTAAAGAATATATGGAAACGTAAAAGAAGCGGCTGTTGTCTTAGCAACAGCCGCTTTTTTCTATTTATCGGTGGTTTGGATGTAATCATTCTGGTGGTGATTCTGGTAACTTTTTAATAATCGCTTCAATTTTTCTAACTGATAGTGGTACTCCATTAGCTGAGAAGCTAATGGCAAGAAAACGAGCTTATCAGGGTTGTTGCTTTCTTCGTACACATGCATCAAACGTTCTACTAACAGAGGGATATCCGGCTCTTCAATTTTACGGAGCGATTGTTTGTGTGTATTTTTAATTCTCCCTTTTAGACTTAGGACCAATTTTTCATGGGCATTGATCAATTTATCCAGTTCATTGACGAGGGCTTCCTGGAAATCCTCAGGGATCTGTTCAATTTTACTATCCAAGCGATAAAAAGCTTTCAATACATCAAACGACTTTTTCGTTGTCGTAATCAATTGTCTGAAAAGAACCATCTTACGCCCTTTGGAAAATCGTGAGCCTTTCAAGTACGTCCTTTCTTCTGAGTAGAGCAAGTATGTGTGATCCACCCAGCGCATATCATCCTGCAAGCGAGTGATTTCGTATTTTAAAGCAGGTTCATCCGAAAGCTGTCTAGTCGTAACGCGAAGCCACTGAAGGATATCAGTAGTCGCTAAATCTATTTTCTTAAATAGCCGCGTTTCATATCGGGGAGGAAGAAACACCAGATTGACGATAAAGGCAGCCAAAATACCCAAAATCATGGAAGTGAAACGAGAAAAAGCGAAATACATAAACGTCTGATCGGTAGAGTCCATCAGAGCAATAACGGCAACGACAGCAAGGGCTATCGTATTTTCGTTCATCTTCATTCTGGTGGTCAGCCCAATGACGATAATAATCGCAAATCCGACGACAAACGGATCGTTGCCTAACGTAAACACAGCAACAACGGCTATAATGGCCCCAATAAAGTTTCCTTGTAATTGTTCAATAATGGATTGATAAGACCGGTAAATAGACGGCTGAATGGAAAAGACGACGGCAATCGCTGCTAACAATGGTGAAATGAATCCAAACAAGTTCCCTATATATAGCGCGATTCCGACAGCTAATCCAGTCTTCATCATACGTGCGCCGAGTTTCATAACAAACATCATCCTTCTACTTTTAAGCTCAATGAAAATAGTATAACGCATCAATTGCCTCTATCGTATCAGGCTTGTGGCAAAATTGGTAACTTATTGCTATAGAGAGCAAAAAAAATAGACCTATGCGCCATTCGCATAAGCCTTGAAGGGGATCCAGTGAGACTGAATCCTATGAAAAGGGAAAGAAATGAAACAAAGATCATAATTCGTGGGAATTTTCAGAATTATGTGTATATAATAGCATCCAATTGGAATTTTATCAATGCTATTTGGCGAAAAAATCAATAAAAATTTTGATTGGATTATCTGAAGCGAGCAATAAAACATAGCTCTTTATAACACAATAACCTTCTTAAACCTGACACTTAAAATTAATATAATGGATTTGTTTCCGTTACTTAGTACCAGGATAGGCGATCGATGAAATCGCTCGTTTTTCCGCGGGGATGACGACAAGCCTCCTCGGTTTGCCAACCTGTGGGGTCATGCCTGCCAAACCATTCCCGCAGGAGTCTCCCGAACCCCTTCCGTAAAGTGGACTAAACGGAAACGCCCGCTGGAGAAGGAGTTAGGCTATACCCCAAAGCTAACGAGTAAGCTTGCCAGTTCCCTCGCAGGGAAGCGAGTATTTACCACCCCTCTCTACACTTTTAAGGGTACGAACCCCAGGTTATCTTGCCATCAAGTTTTTAAGAATACTGAACTAAATTGAATGATCACGAACCATAAAACTACCATAGAAACTTTTATGAACTAAAAAACACCCCAGGAATATGCCTGGGGTGAAAGGGGGATTATTCATTTGCCATTGTACGGAAAGCTTTTTCTACTGCTTCGAGCGTCTCATCAATATCCTGGTCTGTATGAGCGGTAGTCAGGAACCACGCTTCATATTTAGAAGGAGCAAGGTTAACCCCTTCTGCAAGCATCAATTTAAAGAATCTTGCAAACTGCTCACCATTCGTGTTTTCTGCTTGCTCATAATTTTCAACTTTCTCATCCGTAAAGTAAACGGTAAGCGCCCCTTTTAGACGATTAATTTGAATTTGGATCCCATGGGTGTGGGCGTGTTCAAGAATTCCTTCTTCCAGACGCTGTCCAAGACGGTCCATTTCTTCATATACGCCTTCTTCCTGCAGGACTTCCAGACAAGCAATTCCAGCAGACATGGATGCTGGGTTACCCGCCATCGTTCCGGCCTGATAAGCTGGTCCGAGTGGTGCTACCTGTTCCATGATATCTGCTCGACCGCCGTAAGCACCAATCGGCAGACCGCCCCCGATAATTTTGCCCATAGCTGTCATATCTGGTTCGATGTTCAATAACTGCTGAGCACTGCCGTATGTAAATCGGAATGCTGTAATGACCTCATCATAAATAACAAGAGCTCCTGCTTCATGCGTAAGATGGTTTACTTCCTCTAAGAAACCTGGCTTCGGTTCAACAATCCCGAAGTTCCCTACGATAGGTTCTACAAGTACCCCGGCAATTTCGTCACCGAATTTCTCCAGAGCCTGTTTAAAAGGTTCAATGTCGTTAAACGGTACTGTGATCACATCTTGAGCAATAGATGCAGGTACACCAGCAGAGTCCGGTGTGCCGAGCGTAGAAGGTCCGGAGCCTGCAGCGACAAGAACTAGATCTGAATGCCCATGATAACAGCCGGCAAACTTAATGATTTTATTTCTTCCGGTGTAAGCACGTGCCACTCGGATCGTTGTCATAACAGCTTCTGTTCCGGAGTTGACGAACCGCACTTTATCTAGAGAAGGAATCGCGTCTTTCAGCATTTTTGCAAAGCGGTTCTCAAGTACGGTCGGTGTTCCATAAAGGACGCCATTTTGGGCTGCTTTAGTGATGGCCTCCGTAATATGAGGATGGGCATGTCCAGTAATAATCGGACCGTATGCTCCAAGATAATCAATGTAGAGGTTGCCATCGACATCGTAAAAATGTGATCCTTCTGCGCGTTCCATATAAACAGGGGTGCCGCCGCCTACGCCTTTATAAGCGCGGGAAGGGGAGTTGACACCACCCACTATGTGATCGGTTGCTTCTTTATATAATTGTTCTGATTTAGTGAAGTTCAAGCTGATTACCTCCTTGTACAATAGTTCCTTAATCATTGTAGCATGCTTGTCTATTTACTTATGAATGTAAAACCCTTCTCGGCTTGAGAAGGGTTTTCGTTCGTTGTTCCTGTATCCTAGAATACTTAACGTTCACCGTTCATCTTCATGAGGAAAAAGCACCTCTGAGCTCATTACCTAAAGGTAAAGCGGTGCATCAGCTGTGAGTGTTTATTTTAGTATACAAAAGCTGCACCAACGATGATTAGAAGGATGAAAAGAACAACGATTAGCGCAAAGCCTCCGCCATATCCGTAACCCATTCACAATTCCCCCTTTCCAATGTTTACTGTATCTTATGCGGGAACCATTGAAGTGGGATGTGCATTCGCCCGTTTTTAACATGCGTTAGGAAAAACAACTACCTCAGGTCATCCAGATTCTGGATGACCTGAGGGTCCATAACCTGGAAAATGGGTATATTCTCTAGAAATTCTTCATATGTAGGGAGTAGGACAACCCTGTTTTGTTTGTGAAGGGAGCTTGCCTTTATGTTCACTATATTTATTACTAGTTTATGTCTCATCGTTATTGCGGCCAGCCTAAGGCAAATTTTTAATTCGCTGGAACATGAACATAAGATCTTTTCTTTCCAGGTGTTTTTATCCATTCTTTTGTTATATATGATCATCATGACTGGATTTGGAATGATTTATCTTTGCTTCATCACGCAAGGTATTCCCGTATACATGGATAGTTCCCATACGCAGCCCCTCCCGTGGTTGGAAGAGATGGGGAGGAGTATGTATTTTAGCGGAATGACGCTGTTTACGGTCGGGTATGGAGATATGATCCCGATTGGAGCTGGGAGGTGGATCGTCATTTTAGAGGCGATGGTAGGATATTCTCTTCCGGCCGCTTTAGTGATTAAAGTATGGCAAAATGTTCATCACGGGTAACGTAGATATTGGATGTTTTAGGTTAGATAAGGTACCCTAATGGTAGAAACTTTTTTAGGAGGCTCATATATGACAGTCGAAAAAGGCAAACAAGCACCACAATTCACACTACCTGCAAATAACGGGGAAACGGTATCCTTATCTGACTATAAGGGGAAAAACGTTGTTCTTTATTTCTATCCGAAAGATATGACTCCTGGCTGCACGACAGAAGCTTGTGATTTCCGCGATCATCACGAAAGCTTTGCAGATTTGGATGCAGTTATCTTGGGAGTTAGCCCTGACCCGGTTGAATCTCATAAAAAGTTCATCGACAAACATGATCTGCCTTTCTTACTGCTAGCGGATGAAGATCATGAAGTAGCCGAAGAGTATGGGGTTTGGAAGCTTAAGAAAAACTTTGGCAAAGAGTACTATGGCATTGAGCGCTCAACCTTCATTATTGATAAAGAAGGTAACATTGCTGAAGAATATCGAAAAGTAAAAGTGAAAGGTCACGTAGAAACTGCACTTGAATACATCAGAGAGAACCTTCAATAAAACGAAAACAAACCATGGCCCTAAAAGGCTATGGTTTTTTCTATGCTTAGAATGTCTTCTAAGAAGAAATAAGGTGGGGGGATCTTTCGTTATTTTTGTATCTATTCCTTAAAACAATTACTATAGAAGAAAGAACAGGGAGGAGGGATTCGATGAAAGTCGTTTCAGCAATCAAACGCGTGCCGGAATCGATTAAGAATCATTTCGAGCAGCAATTTAATCAAGTCGAGTTCGTATTTTGTCATGGCATTAAAGAAGCTGAGCCATATTTAAGCGAGGCTGATATATTTGTTACATATGGAGAGGACTTGAATCCAGAACGTATAGAAAAAGCTCGTCAACTAAAATGGATCATGGTGTTGTCAGCAGGTATGGATAAAATGCCTTTTCGTGAGATTCATAAAAGGAACATTCTCGTCACAAACGTAAGAGGTATTCATGCTCAGCCGATGGCAGAATATGCGATTTCGATGCTTTTGCAAGTATCAAGGAAAGCAAAGACATTAATTGAACAAGAAAAGAAACACGTTTGGAATCGTCGTCCTGTTATGAATGAAGTCAGCGGGAAAACAATGGTGATTCTGGGTACTGGAGCAATATCTCAGGAAACCGCCCGACTTGCTCAGGCGTTTCGAATGAAGACCATAGGGGTATCAAGGTCAGGAGAGAACAAAGCTCACTTTGATGAAACATACAGAGTAGACCAACTGAACCACGTACTACCCCGAGCCGATTTTATCGTTGCCGCACTTCCAAGTACAAAAGAAACGCAATACTTATTGAAGAGCGAACATTTCCGAGCGATGCCAGAGCATGCTGTCTTTTTAAATATGGGACGAGGCGACTTGGTTTCAACGGATGTAATTATGGAAGCTGTACGAGATAGGTATATCGAACACGCTGTATTGGATGTATTTGAAGAGGAACCTTTGCCTGAAGATCATCCATTATGGAATGAGGAACACGTCACGGTCACTCCTCATATTTCAGGAATCTCTCCATTTTATATGCCAAGAGCATTTGATCGATTCGAAGAAAATTTGCACATATACTTAGAAGGTAAAGAAGAAGAACTGCATAATAAAATTGATCCGAAACGGGGGTATTAATGTGCGTATCTATACTAGATCTGGTGATAAAGGAAAAACTTCATTGATATACGGTGACCGCGTGGCAAAAAATGATATCCGGGTGGAGGCATACGGAACGTGCGATGAAGCAAACTCAGCTATCGGTCTTGCGTTAAGTCATCTAACGCGGGAAGACTGGACCGATAAAGATCATTTCCTTGCCGTTATGCAAAAGATCCAAACCATCCTGTTTCATGTTGGAGCGGAGCTTGCGACACCTAAAGGGAAAGACGTCCAGTGGCGTTTGAAAAAAGAGCACATCGAAGATTTAGAAAAGAACATCGATCAGCTTGATCAGGAGCTTGCGCCTTTGAAGAACTTCATCTTACCTTCAGGACATGAAGCATCAGCCGGCTTGCACCTGGCCCGCACAGTAGTAAGAAGGGCAGAGAGAACAGCTGTTGCTTTAGAAGATGAGCTAGATAACCCATTAGTTGTTTCTTATCTGAATCGTCTATCTGATTTTCTATTTGTAGCGGCCAGGTACGTGAATAAGCATGTTGGTGGAAAAGAAACAATCCTTGATCCGGATGTGTAAGCTGCATAATCCTATGTAAGTAGGTCAGCCTTATTATTGACAACATATTTACTATAGGGTTACACTAATTATAAGGATTCTAATTTAATAATATTATAAATCAAGAATCAGTTTATGAAAGCGAGGTGCATGACTGTGTCTGATCATCGACTCCAAGAAGCCATTGACACGTTAAAAGGTTCAGGTGTACGAATCACACCACAGCGTCATGCGGTGCTTGAATACCTGCTGAATTCTATGACTCACCCAACAGCTGATGAGATTTACAAAGCATTAGAAAGTAAATTTCCAAACATGAGTGTCGCAACGGTATACAACAATCTCCGTGTATTCCGTGAAATCGGTCTAGTCCGAGAACTCACCTATGGAGATTCATCAAGCCGCTTTGATTGCAACACGACAGACCACTATCACATTATTTGTGAATCATGCGGTAAAATTGTTGACTTTCACTACCCTAGTCTCAACGAAGTTGAATCATTAGCTGAACAGGTGACTGGATTTAACGTAAGTCATCATCGCATGGAAGTCTATGGAACGTGCTCAAAATGTCAATCAGAAAATACTCACTAAACTGAAAGCATCTCGCTTTCAGTTTTTTTATATGTAAAAAGGTCCGCCAATATTGACGGACCCTTTTGTTATCATTAAGATTGCTCCTGCGGTTTTTTCTTTTTATACCGTTTCGAATTGTACTTTTCATCGAATTCTTTACCCTCGAGAGTCTTGTCCAACGTGAGCGGCTGGTTGCAGTGCATACACGCATCTACGCGTCCGAGCATCTTCGTCGGTTTCTCGCATGAAGGGCAGACAATTTGAATCGTCCTGGTGGAAAGCATGCCGATCCAAAAGTAGACAACGGTACTCAGCCCGACAAAACCCATTCCCAGAATCATAAATAGGGCCATCAGCCAAGTCGTTTCTTTGAATATCAGTCCGATATACATAACGCCGATGCCGCCAAATATTAACCAGAAAGCAAAGGAACGAATTTTGTTGATCTTGCTGCTGTATTTTAAAGCCACTTCGTGTCCCTCCTTAGTATCTACAAGGTAGTATAGCATATTTTGCCTGCACGAATATATTTTGAAAAAAGGAATTTTAAAAAAAGTATCGAATAAAACTAGAGAACTGAAATAGAATGTGGGGGACCTAGTATGGAAGATGTATTACGCCCGATTTATCAAGAAAGGGCAAGTCAAAGCAATACATTAGGTATTTTAATATTAGAAAAGAATAAACCCATCAGCCCGGTGACGGATAATTTTGATGTGATTCTATTTATCATTGTCCGCGATCCTGAAGAGACCTGGTACGTGAAACATTACGAATTCGATAACAAATCAGCAGCCATGCACATCGTAGATGAGGATTTATTACAACATTGGATTGATACAAGTTCTTACCGCCGAGCGGTGGAATGGGTCATCAATGGTTCCGTCATCTATGAACGGAATGATTATGTAACGGAGCTGAAAGAACATTTGCGTGAATTCCCGCAGGAAAATCGCGATTTGAAAAAAGTAATTGAATTCGCAAAGCTGATCCGCAGCTATAGTGAATCGAAGAACCTATATGATTCGGAACAATACTTGGATTCTTTCAGTCAAATGGTACGTTCTCTTCATTACTTGGCGCGTCTTTCGATTATCGAAAAAGGATTTCATCCAGAAGTGACTGTGTGGAATCAGGTGAAAAGAATTGAACCAGAAATCTATAAGCTCTATCAAGAATTGATCGAAAGTGGAGAACCAACAGATAAACGGATTCAGTTGATGATCATAGCTGTTGAGCATTCAATCAGCAAACGATCGCGTACAAGTGCGCGCCATTTACTTCAGTTAATGAGTGAGCGAGAAGAACCGTGGTCTTTTGGAGAGTTGAAAGTACACCCGGAGATTCAGGAGTATATATTAGATCTTTCTTCTATGATTGAGTATCTTGTCGACAATCAGATTATAGAAGTCGTTCTTCAAGAAACAAAAGGACCGAATATATTCCATAGAACATACAAACCGAAAGTAACCATATAACTTCCTTTATCCCTTTTTCTTGGTTAGTTAAGAGAAAGGGTTTTTTTATAAAAAAGTTATTGACGTTATATTGAGGATCATGCTATATTATTACTTGTCGCTTCACAGGAGCGGCGAGCGAAACAGCTCACAAAACAATGCTGAAAAGTTGTTGACAGCAACGCTCAGCCGTGTTAAATTATATTTTGTCGCTTCAAAGAAAGTGGCTTTTACAAAAACAGCTTACAAAACTTCATGCGAAAAAAAGTTATTGACATATAACAATTTCACATGATATATTAGAAAGCGTCGCTTCAATAAAGAGGTGGCAAAGCCAATAACGGCTTACAAAAAATCATGAAAAAGTTGTTGACTTAAACAACCGGACATGATACAATGATTG